>JBBQNZ010000035.1:0-29534 GCA_038330415.1 Actinomycetales bacterium
TGTCGGCGGCAACACCTGGGAGCAGCTCATGATGGAGCGTTGCGAACACGACCCCCGTGTCGCGGCCTACGTCAAGAACGACCACCTCGGCTTCACCATCCCCTACGTCCACGAGGGCCGCACCCACGACTACTATCCCGACTTCCTGCTGCGCCTCAACCGTGCGCAGGGCGAGGATTTCGACCGGGTGCTCGTCGTCGAGGTCTCCGGCGGTCAGAAGTCCAGGCACTCCCCCGGGTCGGTCAAGGTCAAGGCGAGCACGGCTCGCAACTCGTGGTGCACGGCCGTGAACAACCACGGCGGCTTCGGTCGCTGGGGGTACGTCGAAATCACCGACCCAACCCATATCAAGCCAGATCTGGATGCCGCCATCACCGCTTTGTACGCCGACGACCCGATCATCGGCGACCCTGACCTGCTCGACCTCCGCCCGAAGGACTGATCTCGAATGCCGCCCCGCGCCAAGAAGCCGACCGGTCCGGTCCCGATCGAGTCCGTCCACCACCGCGACAAGCGCACCAACCTGCCCACCGCCGACGCCCAGGAGCTCGTCACCCCCGAGGTCGAGCAGGCTCGACAGATCGTGCTGGGCCGTGACGCCACCCTCGACCCGCAGCTCGTGTGGCGGGGCAAGTTCCCCGGTGGAGACCCGGCCAACGCCACCGACCTCGTCGCCGACGCCCCGCCCATCTACGTCCAGGAGAAGATCGACCCAAGGGTGCTCATCGAGAACCTCCGACGGACGTCGACAACCGCGGAGGACGAGCCGGAGTTCACCCTCTTCGACACCTTCGACGGCCTCGAAGAGCTCGACCTCATCGAGTTCTACAAGCACCAGGCCAACTGGTCGAATCGGATGATCCTCGGCGACTCCCTCCAGGTCATGGGGTCCCTCGCCGAGCGGGAGGACCTGCGAGGCAAGGTCCAGATGATCTACATCGACCCGCCCTACGGCATCAAGTTCGGCTCGAACTGGCAGGCATCGAGCCGCAAGCGCGACGTCAAAGACGGAAAGATCGAGGATGCAGCACGCGAGGCCGAACAGATCAAAGCGTTCCGCGACACGTTGGAGCTCGGCATCCACTCCTACCTGTCATACCTGCGCGACCGGCTCATCGTGGCCCGAGACCTGCTCACGGAGAGTGGGTCCTGCTTCGTGCAGATCGGCGATGCAAACCTCCACTTGGTGCGCTCCGTGATGGACGAGGTCTTTGGACCAGAGAACTTCGCTTCACAGATCTCGTTCCGTACCACTACAGGAGCCACCGGCGACCTGCTGCCTGGCACGGTTGACTACTTGCTCTGGTTCGCGAAGAACCGCGAGGTTGTTAAGTACCACCAGATCTTTCGCTCGAAGGAGTTCGGCGGTCAAGGTAGTGGTGCCTACGGCTACGTTGACGACGGAGCGGAGCGCCGAAGGCTCACCCCAACCGAGCGAACGCAAGGTCAGCCTCAGGGGCGAGTGTTCCGACTCGACAACCTGACAAGTCAAAGCGCCGGAAGAGCGAAGGGCGAGGGTGCAGCCTCCTGGTTTCCCGTCGCTCTTGGTGGCGTAACTTACCGGCCAACTGAACAGAGTCGGTGGAAGACGAACGAAGCAGGGATGGAACGACTGCGACTCGCGCACAGGCTCGGAGTTGCTGGCCGCACCCTTTCGTACGTACGGTTTATTGACGACTTCCCCGCGTTCCCCTACAACAACTTCTGGGATGACACCAGTACAGCTGGATTCGCTGCCGACAAGTTGTATGTCGTCCAAACGAACACAAAAGTCATCGAACGATGCGTATTGATGTGCACCGACACCGGCGACCTCGTCGTAGACCCGACCTGTGGGTCAGGCACGACGGCGCACGTTGCGGAGCAGTGGGGGCGACGCTGGATCACCATCGACACCTCGCGGGTCGCACTTGCCCTTGCAAGGCAGCGGCTCATGGGCGCGAAGTACCCGATGTACCTGCTCGCCGACTCCGACAAGGGCAAGGTCAAAGAGGCCGAGGTCGGCGGACAGCCTCGTGTTGGCGGAACCTCGAGGAACGATATACGGCACGGCTTCGTGTACGAGCGGGTACAGCACATCACCCTGAAGTCGATCGCGAACAACCCCGACATTTTCGAGGGGATGTCCCGCGACCAGATCGATGCGGCGATCAAGAAGCACGCGGACTTCGAGACTCTCTATGACCGACCCTACGAGGACAGGCACGCGGTTCGCGTCGCGGGGCCGTTCACCGTCGAGAGCCTGAGCCCGCACCGATCGCTCGCCTTCGCCGGAGGACCGGAGGGCGCCACCACTGAGACCGGCAGCGAGGTCGCCGGCGAGCAGCAGCCCGACGCGCCGCAGTTCGAGGCGTCCATCCTCGAGAACCTCGCGAAGGCCGGCATCCAGAACGGCCTCAAGGGTGAGCGGATCGAGCTGGAGTCGATCGAACCTCACGGTGGTACCTACCTCCAGGCCGTGGCCACCCAGAAGGTCAAGGGTGGCGACAGCGGCGGTGGTGCGGACGGCACCCCGCTGCGGATCGGGATCGCGTTGGGTCCGCAGTACGGCACGGTGAGCCAGGGCTTCGCGGCGAGCGCGGTCAAGGAGGCTGTCGCGGCGGGTGACATCGACCTGCTGTGTGTGCTCGGCTTCGCCTTCGACGCGCTTGCTGCGGAGGTGACCGAGGCTGATGGGGTGACTGTCGAGACTTCCCGCGCCGGGTTCGCCGAGGTCGCGCAGGAGCGGGCCTTCGGGCGGATCAAGATGCTCCTCGTGCGTATGAACGTCGACCTGCTCATGGGCGAGGAGCTGAAGAAGACCGGCGCCGGCAACCTGTTCACCGTCTTCGGCGAGCCAGACCTGGAGATCCGACGCGAGGGCGACGACGTCGTCGTCGAGCTGCACGGGGTCGACGTGTACGACCCCACGACCGGCGAGGTCCGCTCGCGCGACACAGACCGGGTTGCGCTGTGGATGGTCGACACCGACTACAACGGCGACTCGTTCTTCGTGCGGCACTGCTACTTCACCGGCGGCGGTGACCCCTACAAGCGGCTCAAGACGGCGCTGAAGGCCGACATCGACCCCGACGCGTGGGCCGCCCTCTACGGTACGGTCTCGCGCCCGTTCCCCGTTCCCTCGACCGGACGGATCGCCGTCAAGGTCATCAACGACTACGGAGACGAAGTCATGAAGATCTTCGGCGTGGAGTGAGCATGCTGATACGCCGAAGCCGACGCGGCGCGAGGGAACTCGAGTTGAGGTAGTTGAGGTGTTTGGATGCGGGCCAACGGCCGCGCCACCTCGTGGCTGATTCATGGACCACGTGAGAAGTGTCATCGCGTACCGAAGCCTCATTCGGGAATCGGCAACGGTGTCCTCCCGCCGGGAGACTTACTTCCCGGCGGCAGTAGGCATAGGCCCACTCCTAAGGCTGGTTCCCTGTAGCGGAGCATCTTTAGGGCCTGTCGGGTTGGGTCAAGGGTGGCCGAAGGCCATCACGCAGTGACGCCGGAGGCGCCCTTGACGCGTTCCGCCGGGCCCGGATGATGGGGAGCGGGGGAGCCAGCCCAAACACCTGCCCCACTTGTGGACCTTGCTCACCACAGCCTCAGCCCTTCGTGTTATCGCTTGTCGGTGGGGTTATCCACAGGTTGCGACTTCTCCTTGAACGACGGCTCAGCGTCTGACGGACTAGATGCAGGAGGACCTTCCGGTTCTCCGGCCGTTCGATCAAGGGGACACCATGAACGAGTTCGTCGCGCTCGCCAGCGCCACCGGGGACACCACCAACCTGCAGACGTGGATCAAGGGCAACATCATCCCGCTGCTTCTTCTCCTCATCGCCGTCATGCTCTTCGTCTTCGCCCAGCGCGGAGACAACGCCAAGGCGATGCGCGTCGTCGCCGGCGTCATCATCGCTCTCGCCGTTCTCGGCGTCGCGACGACCGGCCGGGCCGACGAGGTCGGCACCTGGCTCGCCTCGCTGTTCATGGGCTGAGTCATGCGACTCCCCGTCGATGACGAGATCTACAACGTCAATGCCGTCTGGCTCGGCCCGCCGGGCAAGACCCTGCCGTTCCGCGCACGGTACGTTGCCTACGGCGTCGGCGCAGCGGTCTTCGTCCTGCTGCAGATCGTCGAGCGCCGGCTCGGGATCGGCGTTGGCTTCTTCGCCTTGGCCTACACGCTCCTGATCACGGTTGGCGTCACCAAGCGGGTCCTGCGCGTGGTCGACCACGACCGCCCGATCAGCGCGGTCCTGCGCGGACTGGTCAACGAGGTCAACGCCCCGCGCGCTCGGACACGCGTCATGACCTCCACCATCCGTCCGGCCCGGGGCCGCGCCGTCCCCTCGCGCCCGGGCCGGACCCCCATACGGGGACGCCACGCTGCTGATGCGGCTGCGAGTCAGGGGAGCATGCCATGAGCAATCGAGGCCTACCGCTGCGTCGGATCACTGGACACTGCACCGTCGCTGCCGACCGGGTCACCGCCTGGTACCACCTCGCGCCGCAGGGCTGGTCGTTCCGCCCGGACAGCGCACGGGAGCGACTCATCGTCGACACCGCCGACGCGCTCGCGCAGCTGACCAAGCGGAACCTGCACCTGCGGGTGACAACCCGGCCGTACCCCGTGTCGAAGTGGGCGGCGGCGCACCATGCGAATGCCCCCGCGCCGCTGCGGGATTGGCCCGACCACGTGATCCGCGACCAAATGCAGCTCGCCCGCCGCAGCATGGCCGACAAGGAGGTATACCTCGGCGTCGACCTCGGAACCTCGAGGCGGTTGCTTCACGCGCTGAGCGGGTTCTCTGGCGGCGCCGCCGACCGTGAGGTCGCCGCGATGGCCAAGCCCATCCGCGAGGTCGACGAGCTGCTCCGGCATCCGGGCTTCGAGGGGAAGCCCGCGTCGCCTCGACAGCTCGAATGGCTGCTCCACCGATCCTGCTCGCTCGGCCTGCCTGCACCACTCACCCTGGGTGCCGCCGAAGGCGCCGAGTGGGAGCTCGAGGACCTGGACGAGTTCACCGACCACGTCACCTGGACCGCCGTACCCTACGGACGAACCATCGTCGTGCGTGGCGAGGCGAACGGCGTCGAGATCCAACGCCACGTGTGTGTGCTGTCGGTTGGCCGGATGACGGACCTCGACATCCCGCCGGGCGTGCCGTGGATCCAGCGCACCGACCAGCTGCCGTTCCCGGTCGAGTGGTCAGCACGAGTAACCATCGAGGATGCCGGTCGCGTGGGCATGGCGATGCGACGCAACATCCAGCGCATCCGCTCGCAGAAGGAGCACTACGAACACGAGCACGCCGAGCCCGCACCTGGTGCCCTCGACCGCCAGGCCTCAAAGGCACTCGCGGTCGAGGACGAGCTCTCGACCGGGTTGTCCGGCCTGAGCACCCGCACCTCAGGCTGGTACCGCATCGCCGTGTCCGGCGCCACGGATAACGAAGCCCTCGACCGCGCCACCGCGGTGCGCCAGCTCTTCGCACCCCAGGTGACCATCTCGAGGCCCGCCGACCAGTACGCCGTCGCCCGCGAGTTCATCCCGGGCGAGTGGCCGTGACAGCCGCAAGCACAACACCCGGGTGATCATGGCCAGCCAGAACCCCTCCGACCTCCTGCGCTTGGACCTGGCGAACCTGGTCTCCGCGGCGTTCATCGGCCGGCTCACCGACGAGACGGCGCAGCGGGACGCGTTGCGGTTCATCCCCGGCATCGGGTCTGCGGCTCGGCGAGGCGCTCGGCGTGCAGTGGAGCGACATCGACTTCGACCGAGGGTCGCTGCGGGTGGAGCGCACGATCATCCGGGTCAAGGGGAAGGGCCTCGTGGCGTCGCGGCCGAAGTCCCGGTCCTCGATGCGCACCCTGGTGCTGCCCGGCTGGTGTTTCACCATGCTCGAGGCGAGGAGGGCACGGCTTGGGGTTACGGAGGGGCCGGTGTTCGCTGATGCCATGGGCGGCTACCGGGATCGCAACAACGTCGGCGCAGCCTTCCGCAGGGTGCGGACGGGGACCGACTACGAGTGGGTCACGTCGCACACCTTTCGCAAGACCGTCGCGACCCTGCTCGACAGCAAGGGAGCCAGCGCCAGGATGATCGCCGACCAGCTCGGCCACGCCCGCATCTCGATGACCCAGGACGTGTACATGGGTCGACGAGCGGTCTCGCCAGAGCTCGCCGCAGCGCTCGAGTCGTTCGCCGATGACCAGCGAAACCGAATCGCTGACGATGAGGCGTGATCAGCGCATGAGTGCCCACATGAGTGCCCACAGGCCATTTTGGTTGACCTGCCGAAGCGGCTGCAGGCTGTTGACCTGCGGGTTTGGTGGGCCCCGTGGGGCTCGAACCCACAACCTACGGATTAAAAGTCCGCAGCTCTGCCAGTTGAGCTAGAGGCCCAGGGGAACGGACTGCTACTTGGAGAACCCTCGGGACAACACCGATGTGGTTCCAGCCCTGATCGCCAGGGCTCAGTATGTCCCACGCGCTACTCCTGGAGGTAGACAACAACCACCGCCCCTGCCCAGTGGTCAACCGGCGAGTGTGCGACGAGGGCACGATCGCGTCACATCGCCCAGGCGCCGCTGCCGCTGTCGCTGCGGTCTCTTGACGATGACCGGCTCGAAGCCGCCCTCCCGGTCACGTGCGACCTCGATTCGGACGGGGCCAGCGTTGTCGGTCGGGAGCGTCTTGGCCCGCGTCCCGTTGCGGGAGTTGGCTGACTTGCGGCCGGCCATCGCGTGTTCGTCGTAGCCGACGTGCTCGGTCATCCGCTCCTCGACGCCGGCCTCGATGACCTGTTGGGTGATCGCTTTTTGAGCAGCCCGCCCGCCCGGCTCATCTTCGACCTGCGACAGCCATGACCTGACGACCGCTCCGTAAGCGAGGGTGCTCGCCTGTGCCTGAGGGAGCTCGCCCTCCCGGCGGCGGCGGTGAGCGGGTGCTTGGGCCGCTCCTTTCCCACACGTGCGCCGACGCCGATGGCCGGAGGGCAGCCGAACCCGGTCCCGAGGGCCATGGCTGTCCCTTCAGCGATGGACACGCCGCGCGGGTCCATGCTGCGAAGCCGAGAAGCGCGATCCCACGCCGTTGGTGATCCACGGGTGTCGGTGTCGCAGTTCAGGGCCCGGTACCGGGTCGAGAGTGAGGCGGCCTTCGTGGCGCGCTCGCGGCGGCGCACGAGGGTATGGGCGGTCATCGGCGTCGTCGGGTCACGGGCCCGAGCCGTCATCCCGGTGACCATCGGCGTGCAGCACCGCCGTGAAGGTCGACCAACTGGCACCGACGTCAACGTTCCACCCCTCTCATCCGGGGTCAGCCGCGGAGGGCGGGGCGCCTCCGAGCAAACCACTGGTGGGCCGAGATGTCGGGACGCTTCGCGACGGGCGATCTCGACAGGGTGCACGGATCGCGGGCCGCCACGTGTGACGAAGAACCCTTTACCGGTGGTTGTCGTCAGGCTAGCGTCGTCTCTCGGACGACGATGTCCGGTGGCGAGAGTCAGGAGCTCCGCAATGAGTGACAAGGCCCCCAAACGAATTCGCGAGCGCGGCGGAATCGAAGCAGACATCGAGGGGGCCGAGTACTTCGAGAAGCGCCAACTCGAAGGTGGCGTGGCCGGCTGGCTCCTCCTGGCTGGCCTGGGAGTCGCGTACGTCATCTCAGGGGACTTCGCCGGCTGGAACTTCGGTCTGGGTCAGGGTGGTTGGGGGGGACTGCTGCTGGCCACGGCGATCATGGCGATCATGTACCTGTTCATGGTGCTGGGGTTGGCGGAGCTGTCCTCGACGATCTCCACCACCGGCGGTGGCTACGCGTTCGCCCGTCGGGCGATGGGTCCGTGGGGCGGCTTCCTCACCGGTACGGCGATCCTCATCGAGTACGCGATCGCCCCGGCCGCCATCGCGAACTTCATCGGCGCCTACGTCGAGTCGCTGACCGGCTTCAACGTCGGCTGGGTCGTGTTCCTGGTCTTCTACGCGGTGTTCGTCGGGCTGCACCTGTGGGGTGTCGGCGAGGCCCTCAAGCTGATGTTCGTCATCACCGCCATCGCGGTCGTGGCGCTCGTGGTCTTCGTGGGGGCTGCGATACCGAAGTTCGATGCCTCCAACCTGACCGACATCGCCGCGACCGACGCGTTCGGAGCCAGTGCCTTCCTGCCCTTCGGCCTGGTGGGCATCTGGGCCGCCCTGCCCTATGCCATCTGGTTCTTCCTCGCCGTCGAAGGCGTGCCACTGGCCGCCGAGGAGTCGAAGAACCCGGCCAAGGACATGCCGAAGGGCATCATCGGCGCGATGCTGGCCCTGATCGTCTTCGCCTTCACCATCCTGATCGTCGCCCCGGGCGCAGCCGGGGCGCAGTTCCTCATGGAGTCCGGCAACCCGCTGGTCGAGGCGCTCGAGGCGCCCAAGGCGTGGGGAGAGCAGACCTTGGTCAGCCAGTTCATCAACCTGGTCGGCCTCCTGGGCCTGATCGCGAGCTTCTTCTCGATCATCTACGCCTACTCGCGCCAGACCTTCGCCCTGTCGCGCGCCGGCTACCTTCCGAGAGTCCTGTCCCTGACCGGGAAGAGGAAGACGCCGTACATCGCGCTCGTCGTTCCCGGCATCATCGGGTTCATCATGGCCGTGTTGAACCAGGGTGACCTGCTCATCCTGGTCGCCGTCTTCGGCGCCACGATCTCCTACATCATGATGACGTTGTCCCACATCATCCTGCGGTACAAGGAGCCCGACCTCGCCCGGCCCTACCGGACCCCGGGTGGCGTCGTCACCACCGGGATCGCCTGTGCCCTCGCCGTCGTCGCCCTGATCGCCGGCTTCCTCGTCGACACGCGGGTGGTCACCATCACGGCCATCGTCTACGCCATCGCCATCGCCTACTTCGGCCTGTACAGCCGCCACCACATCGTGGCGTCGGCCCCCGAGGAGGAGTTCGCGCTGATCGAGTCCTCCGAGTCCGAACTCCACTGACATGCGAATCGCGCGAGTCATCGGGTCGGCGGTCTCCACCGTGAAGGACTCGACCCTGGTGGGGCACAAGCTCCTCCTGGTCGCGGAGACCGACGAGCGCAACGACATCACTGGTCCGGTCTTCGTCGCGATCGACGTCGTCGGCGCTGGTTCGGGTGAGCTCGTGCTCGTCGCCGAAGGCAGCGCCGCTCGGCACAGCGTGACGACGACCGGGCAACCCGTCGACGCCGTCATCATGGGAATCCTCGACTCACTGGAGGTGGGCGGAACCGTCACCTTCAGGAAGAGCTGACGGGCGCCATGGCCGGGGTCCAACGGGAGGTTCTGAGTGTCGGGATCGACGTGGGGACCACCACCACCCAGGTGGTGTTCTCCCGTCTGGTCCTGCACGACGTCGCCCGCCCCGGCCAGGTGCCGCGGATCCAGGTGGACGAGAAGTCGGTGGTCCACCGCGGGGAGGCGCACCCCACCCCGCTCACGGCCCCCGACGTCGTCGACGCGGAGGAGCTGGCCGCCTTGGTGAGCCGCGAGTACGACGCGGCCGGGGTCTCTCCCGGCAGCATCGAGACCGGGGCCGTCATCATCACCGGCGAGACGGCGCGCACCAAGAACGCCGACGCGATCCTGCACGCGCTGTCCGCGAGCGCGGGTGACTTCGTCGTCACGATCGCTGGTCCCAACGCGGAGGCCCAGATCGCGGGCCGTGGTTCGGGTGCCGCTCGCTGGTCCACCGATCACTACGAGCAGGTCACCAGCATCGACATCGGGGGCGGCACGTCGAACGCCGCCATCTTCAAGGTCGGTCGACACCTGTGCTCCTCCGGTCTCGCCGTCGGTGGGCGGCAGGTGGAGATCGACGCCACGGGGACCGTGCTCCGGCTCGCGCCTCCCGGGCGGGCGATCGTCGAGGACCTCGGCCTGGGCCTGAAGGACGGCAGGGTCGCCACGCTGGAGGAGCTTCGCGCCTTCTGCGACGTCATGGCCGACCTCATCGTCGACCTCGCCACCGGTCAGGAGGTCCGGGTCGGCCACGGGCTCCAGCTCACCCCGCCCCTGACCGGCACGGATGCCTCCTCCTCCGTGTTCCTCACCGGGGGCATCGGAGCCTGCTACTACGACCACCTGCCGGTCGCGACGATCGCCGAGGTGGCGCGTTACGGCGACGTGGGACCGCTGCTGGCCGACTCCTTGCACCGCAACGACCGGCTCCGGCAGCTGAACGTCCGCGAGCCACCGGAGACGCTGCGCGCGACGGTGTTGGGAGCTGCGGGGCAGACCGTCACGTTGAGCGGCTCGACCATCTGGGCCGACCGCGACCTCCTTCCGCTGCGCAACCTGCCGGTCCTTCGGCCGGCGCTTCCGGGACGTGGTGGGGGGCTGTCCTTCCCGGCAGCGGTGCGGGAGGCGATGGCGCGCTGGGACCTCGACGAGGATGCCGACGTCGCGGTCGTCGTGGACCTGCCCACGGAGATGGGCTACCCGGCTCTGCAGGCCGTGGCCGCCGAGATCGTGGCCTTCCACGACGCCGGACACCGCGAGCGTCCGCTGGTCCTGGTCCTCCAGCAGGACTACGCCCAGGTCCTCGGGCAGACGATCCAGGGCATCCGGCCGGGCGTCCCGCTCCTGGTCATCGACCAGGTCGGCCTCGGTGAGGGCGACTTCATCGACATCGGGCTGCCCGTCCTGGACGGCCGCGCAGTGCCGCTGTCCATCAAGACGCTGGTCTTCTATGACTGAGTCTTCTAAGACCGAGCCGGCCGTCCCCCGAAGGAGCGCATGCCCATGCAGCTAGCCGCGACGCTCTTCGGCACCCGCTACCAGTTCCGTGACATCAAGGAGCTGCTGGCGAAGTCGAACGAGGAGAAGTCCGGGGACCAGCTGGCCGGAGTCGCCGCCGAGAGCGCGGCGGAGCGGATGGCCGCCAGGTTCGTCCTCGCCGAGGTCACCCTGGAGACCTTGCGCGCCAACCCGGCCGTGCCCTACGAGGAGGACGAGGTCACGCGGGTCATCGACGACGCCGTCAACGAGGCCGTCTACGCCGAGATCAAGGGGATGCAGGTCGGCGAGCTGCGTGAGTGGCTGCTGGCCGACACGACGACCGAGGCGATGATCAAGCGGCTGAGCAACGGTCTGACCGCGGAGATGGTCGCCGCGGTCACCAAGCTGATGTCCAACCTGGACCTGATGCTCGCGGCCAGCAGGATCAAGGTCGTCAAGCACGCCAACAACACCATCGGACTGCGGGGCACGCTCGGGTCCCGCTGCCAACCCAACAACCAGACCGACTCGGTCGAGGGGATCCGGGCCGCGGTCTACGAGGGCCTGAGCTTCGGGTCGGGCGACAGTGTGATCGGCATCAACCCCTCCGACGACTCGCTGGGCAGCGTGTCGCGGCTGCTGGAGATGACGCACGAGATCATCACCCGCTGGCAGATCCCCACCCAGAACTGCCTGCTGGCCCACGTCTCGACGCAGATGGAGGCCATGCGCAAGGGCGCGCCGGTGGGCCTGGTCTTCCAGAGCCTGGCCGGGTCCCAGAAGGGCAACGAGTCGTTCGGCATCGATGTCGCCATGCTCGACGAGGCCAACGCCCTCGCCAAGCGGTACTCCGTCGTCACCGGCCCCAACCACATGTACTTCGAGACCGGCCAGGGCTCGGAGCTCTCCGCGGACGCCCACCACGGCGCCGACCAGGTCGTCATGGAGGCCCGGTGCTACGGCCTCGCCAGGCGCTACGACCCCTTCCAGCTCAACACGGTGGTCGGGTTCATCGGTCCGGAGTACCTCTACGACTCGACGCAGATCACCCGGGCCGGGCTCGAGGACCACTTCATGGGCAAGCTCACCGGGATCTCGATGGGCGCGGACGTCTGCTACACCAACCACGCGCGGTCGACCCAGAACGAGCTGGAGAACCTCGCCGTGCTCCTCGGGGCGGCCGGGGTCAACTACATCATGGGCATCCCGATGGGCGACGACTCCATGCTCAGCTACCAGAGCTCCAGCTTCCACGACGCCCCCAGCCTGCGGCAGCTGCTGGGGCTGCGGCCCCTTCCGGAGTTCGAGGCCTGGATGGAAGACCTCGGGCTGATGCGAGACGGCCGACTGACCGAGAAGGCAGGCGACGCCTCCTTCTTCCTGAGCAGGTGAGGAGCACCGGATGAGCGCGATGTCGACCCAGGAGCTCCGCAGCATCGTCACGGAGGTCCTCGCCGAGCTGGCCGGAGCAGCCGATGCCGCAGCGCCCCCCTCCACTGCGGGCACTTCTGCGCTCGCCCCCGCCCCGACCGTCGCTGCACCGGCCCCATCACCGGCCCCATCACCGGCCCCATCACCGGCCCCATCACCGGCCCCCTCCCCGGCGGCCTCGTCGCAGTCCGGGGGGAGGACGCCGCCCGCGACCAGCCCGGACGGCGATCACCTGAGCATCGAGGTGTCCGACCCCACCGTCCCGGAGGAGCGCCACAGGATCGGCGTGCGGGACGCCGCGAACCCCAGTGGCCTGGTGAACCTCGCGGCCTCGACGTCGGCTCGCCTCGCCGTCGGCCGTGCCGGCCCACGCCCGCCCACCCGCAGCGTGCTGCTGTTCGGCGCCGACCACGCGGTGACGCAGGACGCGATCTTCGGCGACGTGCCCACCACCTTGCTCGACGAGTTCGGGCTCTTTCCCGTGCAGACGAAGGTCACCACCCAGGACGAGTACCTGCTGCGTCCCGATCTCGGCCGAGAGCTCGACGACGACTCCAAGCATCGGGTCGCCGAGAAGTGCGCGAAGAAGCCGCAGGTGCAGATCGTGGTCGGCGACGGCCTCTCCGCTGCCGCGGTCACCAACAACCTCCCGCAGATCTACCCCGTGCTCGAACAGGGCCTGCGCGACGCCGGGCTGAGCGTCGGTACGCCGTTCTTCGTGCGCTACTGCCGGGTCGGGGTGATCAACGACGTCAACGACATCGTCCAGGCCGACGTCGTCCTGCTGCTCATCGGTGAGCGTCCTGGCCTCGGTGTCGCGGACGCGATGAGCGTCTACTCCGGATGGCGGCCCACCGCGGGCAAGACCGACGCGCACCGCGACGTCATCTGCATGATCACCGACAACGGCGGCACCAACCCGTTGGAGGCGGGGGCCTTCGTGGTGGAGCACGTCAAGAACGTGATGAAGCACCAGGCCAGCGGAGTCGAGCTGCGCCTCCAGGAGAGCGGGAGCCGGTGATGGCGGTCCTCGACCCGATCAAGCCCACGATCCTCGCCACGAGGCTGATCCCCAACGTGGACCGGGCTCTCGCGGCCAAGCTCGAGCTGCGGGACGACCAGCGCAGCCTGGCGCTCATCACCTGCGACATCGACGACAGCCTCTACGTCTCCCTCGACGAGGCGACGAAGATGGCCGACGTCGAGGTCGTCTACGCGCACAGCTTCTACGCCGGGTCCGCGCACGCGTCCGGTCCGCTGTCCGGTGAGGTCATCGGCATCCTGGCGGCGCCGTCCCCGGCGGAGGCCCGGGCCGGTCTGGCCGCCTGCGTCGACTACGCCGAACAGGAGGCGTGGTTCCACGCCGCGAACGATGCCGGCGACCTGGCCTTCTTCGCCCACCCGATCTCGCGCACCGGCCGCTATCTCAGCAAGGAGGCCGACATCCCCGAGGGAACGCCGATGGCCTACCTGATCGCCCCGCCGCTGGAGGCGACCTACGCCCTCGACGCCGCGCTCAAGGCCGCTGACGTGGAGATCAAGGTCTGGTTCCCGCCGCCGTCCGAGACCAACTTCTCCGGAGGCTTCCTCGTCGGTTCCCAGAGCGCCGTGGTGGCCGCGTGCGGCGCCTTCCGGGACGGCGTCCTCGAGGTCGCGGCGCAGCCGCGGGAGGTGTGATGGCGCACGACGAGCTCGACAGTGACCTGAGGTCGGTCCAGGAGGCCCGCCACCTCGCGGTCGCGGCACGAGCGGCCCAGCGAGAGTTCTCCCACGCGACCCAGGCCGAGGTGGACCGGATCTGCGCGGCGATGGCCGACGCCGTCTACCGGGACGCGGCCCGACTCGGGCAGCTGGCGACCGACGAGACCGGCTACGGCGTCCCGGCCCACAAGCGGATCAAGGTCGAGTTCGCCTCCCGGACGGTGTGGGAGTCCATCCGCGACGTGCCCACGGTGGGGGTGCTGCGCCGCGACGAGGCGAAGGGGATCGTGGAGATCGGCTGGCCGGTGGGCGTGGTCGTCGGCCTGTGCCCGTCGACCAACCCGAGCTCGACCGCCGTCTACAAGGTGCTGATCTCGGTCAAGGCCCGCAACGGGTGCATCATCGCCCCCCACCCGTCGGCCAAGGCCTGCACCTACGAGGCCGTGCGGCTGATGATCGAGGCGGGGGAGCGGGCCGGGATGCCCGCAGGCCTGGTCGGCTGCATGCAGGAGGTCAGCCTCCCCGGGTCCCAGGAGCTCATGCGCCACTACGCCACCTCGATGATCCTCGCCACCGGGGGCACCCCGATGGTGCGCGCGGCGCACAGCACGGGCAAGCCTGCCCTCGGCGTGGGGCCCGGCAACGTGCCGGTCTACGTCGACCGCAGCGCCGACGTGCTGGCGGCGGCCAGCGCCATCGTCAACAGCAAGTCCTTCGACTGCTCCACGATCTGCGCCACCGAGCAGTCGGTGGTGGCCGACGCCCCGGTCGCCGCGCAGCTGCGCGCCGAGATGGAGCGGCTCGGGGCCCACTTCGTCACCGCGACCCAGAAGGCGGCGCTCGAGCGGACCGTCTTCAACCCCGGCGGTGGGATGAACCCCGCGGCGGTGGGCCGGACGCCCCAGGCGCTGGCGGCGCTGGCGGGCATCGAGGTCCCGGCCCACGCGCGGATCCTGGTGGCCGAGCTGAGCAGGGTCGGGCGCGAGGAGCCACTGAGCGCCGAGAAGCTCACCACCGTGCTCGGCTGGTACGTCGAGGACGGATGGCGTGCGGGCTGCGAGCGCTCGATCGAGCTGCTCCGCTTCGGTGGGGACGGGCACTCGCTGGTCATCCATGCGACCGACGACGACGTGATCATGGCCTTCGGCCTGGAGAAGCCTGCCTTCCGGATTCTCGTCAACACCTGGGGCACGCTGGGGGCGATCGGAGCCACGACGGGTGTGATGCCGGCGATGACCCTGGCCCCGGGTGGGATCGGCGGCGCCGTGGTGAGCGACAACATCACGGTCACCCACCTGCTCAACGTCAAGCGGCTCGCGTTCGCCCTGCACGAGCCGCCGCCGGCGGCGTACGAGCACGCCCCGGACGTCCGTGGGGCCCCCCGGCACGACGGCTCCCGAGGCGATGGCCCGACACCGACGCCCAGGGCACCCCGGCCGCCCGAACCGTTCCCGGCGGGCAAGGACCAGGTGGACCGCATCGTCCGACGGGTCCTCGACGAGCTGGGAGGTGGCCCATGAGGGGCCGCCACGGCATCCGGGGCCCGGCACCTCCGGCGAGGGCCCAACCACCACCCGTGACGACAGCGCACCTGCAGCACCCGTAGCACCCGCAGCACACCGCACCCGCAGCACCCCGGCAGCACCACAGTGAGAGGACACTCCAGTGACAAACCCCCAGATGATCGCCCTCGGCATGATCGAGACCCGCGGACTGGTCGGCTCGATCGAAGCCGCCGACGCGATGGTGAAGGCGGCGAACGTGACCCTGATCGGCAAGGAGCAGATCGGCGGCGGCTACGTGACCGTGATGGTCCGTGGCGACGTCGGCGCGGTCAAGGCAGCCACGGACGCCGGTGCCGCCGCCGCCCAGCGCGTCGGTGACCTGGTCAGCGTCCACGTCATCCCCCGCCCGCACAGCGACGTCGAGTTCATCCTTCCCTCGCAGAACCCCGCAGCTTCGCAGCCGCAGGGCAAGTGAGCCACCGGACCACGACGAGGGGTAGGACGCTGCAGTGAGCCGCCGGGTCCACACCGCCGACGACGTGCTCGGGCTCGCCCGCGCGGGCAGCACCGAGCTGGTCGTCGCGCCCGGGGACCGGCTGACCCCGCTCGCCAGGGACGTGGCGGCCGAGCGGGGGGTGCGGATCACCACGGCCGTCCCCGCGCGGGGCGGCGTCGACGGGGCGCAGCTCGGCCGACCGGCTCCGCTGCGGCACGTGCCCGGTGTGAACGTGATGGCGCTCGACCCGTTCCCGGTGGACGTGCACCGGCCGGAGATGGACGTGCGTCTGCTCGACGTCGTGACCGCGGGGCACGGGCTGCCCATCGCGGCAGGGGTGATGAGCCTGCGAGCGGGCTCGTTCCCGTGGACCCTGGACTACGACGAGGTGGAGTACGTCATCGAGGGCGAGCTGCACATCACGACTGCGGAGCAGCAGGCCGTCGGGCGCCCCGGGGACGTGATCGCGGTGCCCAAGGGGTCGTCGATCACCTTCGGCACACCGTCGTGGGCGAAGTTCCTCTACGTCACCTACCCGGCCGACTGGAGCGCCTGATGCTGCGGCCCACACTGCACGACACCATGGCCGCGCTCGACGCGGCGATGGTGGCCACGCCCCTCGGCAACCCGCCCACCATGGTCAAGGGCGGCGTGGACCTCGGCACGGCTTACGTCGTACTGGTGGCGCTGGATGCCGACGACCGGCCCCTCGCCGCGGCACATGAGACGGCGGACGTGGTGCGCGACGGCGTCGTCACCGACTTCGTGGGTGCGGTCGACGTGCTGCGCCGCCTGAAGGAGCAGGTGGAGGACCGACTCGGGGTGGCCCTACCGGGAGCACACGGCGCCTTCCCACCGGGCGTCGCACTCGGGTCGGTTCGGGCGGTGCACCACGTGATCGAGTCGGTCGGGATGGAGTGCACCGGGCTCGTGGACGAGCCGAGCGCTGCGAACGCCGTGCTGCAGCTGCGCGACGGTGTCGTGGTCGACATCGGTGGAGGCACGACAGGCATCGCCGTGGTGCAGGACGGCACGGTGGTCCACACCGCCGACGAGCCCACGGGCGGCACGCACCTCACCCTGGTCATCGCCGGCGCGCTCGGCGTCACCATCGAAGAGGCGGAGCGGCGCAAGAAGGACCCGGCTGAACAGTCCCGGCTCCTCCCCGTCATCCGCCCGGTGATGGAGAAGGTCGCCTCGATCGTGTCGACCCACACCCGGGGCTGGCCCACGCCCAAGGTGTACCTCGTGGGCGGGAGCGCGGCATTTCCCGGCTTCGCCGACGTGGTGTCGCAGGCCACCGGCCTCGACGCGGTCGTGCCGGTGGCACCGCTCTTCGTCACGCCGCTCGGCATCGCGCGCAGCGCCCCCGCCCTCGAGGTGGGCTACCGATCGGCCTACGGATGAGTCCCCGCCGAGGAACCGTCACCGCAGGCCTGACAGACCCCGAGAAGGAGAAGTGTTCCCATGGCCGATGAGTTCGAGCTGCGCGCCTACTGCTACCTCGACAGGATGCAGCCGCAGTACGCCTCCTTCGTCGGGACCGTGACGCAGGGCGACCTGCCCATCGAGGGCATGGCCGCGCTGTACGTCGAGATGGCCCCCGGCAACCACGTGTTCCGGGTCGTCGACGTCGCGGTCAAGGCCACCATGGCCCGACCCGGCGCACAGATCGTCGAGCGCCAGTTCGGCATGTTCGAGCTGCACTCGGAGTCCCAGGCCGAGGTCCTGCAGGCGGGCGAGGCCGTCCTGCGTGAGCTCGACCTCGACATCAGCGCCCGCAAGAAGCCCGAGATCGCCTCGATGCAGGTCATCACCAACGTCAGCCCCTACCAGTCCCAGCTGCTCAACCGGTTCACCCGCGGCATGATGCTGGTCGCCGGCCAGACCATGCTCGTGCTCGAGTGCACGCCGGCGGCGTACATCAACCTCGCGGCCAACGAGGCCGAGAAGGCCGCCGCGGTCAACCTCATGCACGTCACCTCGGTCGGCGTCTATGGGCGGCTGTGGATGGCGGGCACCGAGTCCGACATCCTCGCCGCGCGCAATGCGGCCGTCGCAGCGTTGGAGGCCATCGATGGCCGCGACTGATCCCCGTGACGGTACGGGAAGGGAAGGGCGTCGCCGCTTCATCACCCGCAACCACGTGGAGGACGCGATGAGGTCCGGGACGCCCATCGTGGTCAGCGGCCGTGACGTCGTCACCGACGAGGCCGCGCAGCGCGCCGAGGACCTTGGCGTGCGCATCGATCGGGAGAAGCCTCCCGGCACACCTGCGCGCGTGACCCCGAGGGCAGTACCCGCGCCGACCGGTGCACCACCCACGAGCGAGGTCGTGCGCGCGGCGGTGCACGCGGCAGTCGTCGCCGAGCTCGGCCGGGAGCCCGAAGGGCTTGCAGCGGTGATCGATCGGGTGATGACGCGCCGCGGGCGCTGACTCCCGGCCTGTGCATCCCGGCGTCAGGGCGCTCCGCCTTCGAGGGGGACGCCGCTGGCTGGTCGAGTCTCGGATGACCAGCTACGGGTGCGCGGTTGTGCTCGGCGTCGCCGGACACGAACAGGAAGCGTTGCCCGGGTCGCTGCACGGCCGCCTGCCTGGCGATGTCTGAGCCGTTGCCACCGGGGATGCGGATGCGCGGTGGGCGGCCATGGTGAGCATCGCGCCCATGGAGCACTGCGAGACGTGGCGGTGGCTGGCCAGCAGCTGCGCGGTCGCGACCGGGTCGTCCTCGGCGGCCACGAGCAGTGGCTGGGCGACCTGCTCGACGAACTCGTCGCCCGCCGTCAACCGGCGGCGACGAGCAGGACGACGTCGGTGACGGCGATGCAGACAGCGGCGAGGAACGGCCAACGACCCCGACCGGTGAGCGCGACCCCGGCGCACAGGGCGACGACCGCGAGCCCGCACGTCGACCACTGCCACGCAATGCCGGCGCCGAGCACGACGACCAGGGTCGCCGCGGCGAGTACCGCCACGGCGGCGGCCGGCAGCAGCCGGGCGCCGATCCGGTGCGGCAGCCCGCGGATGCCGGTTGCCTCGTCGTCCGCGATGTCCGGCAGGACGTTGAGCAGGTGGGCCCCCACCCCCAGCAGCGCGGCCGCGACCGGCACCCACCACGAGGGCAGCGCGGGCGGCTGCCCGGCGAGCTGCACGAACATCGTCAGGCCCCCGAACGAGACCGCGTAGGGCAGCCATGACCACGCCGTCGCCTTGAGGCCGGCGTTGTACGCCCACGCGGACGCGACGCACAGCAGGTGCACCAGTCCCGCTGCCAGGCCGCAGGCCAGCGACAGGGCAACCGTGACGAGCACGGCAACCGCACAGGCCGCCCGGACGGTCGTCGTGCTGACCTCACCAGCGGCGAGCGGCTTGTCGGTGCGCGCGACCGCCCGATCGCGAGCCTCGTCCAACAGGTCGTTCGACCAACCGACGGAGAGCTGGCCGGCCAGCACTGCCAGGCCCACGAGCACGAGCCGCCGCACGTCGAGGTCTGCGGCCACCCCCAGCAACAGCGAAAGCACGACCACAGCCAGGGCCGGCCCGGCGTGCGCGGCCCGCAGCAGCGCAGGCATCGACATCAGCAGCCTCAGGCCGGCCGGGCGAGCTGGTCGACGGCCGCTCCGAAGACCCGCGGCAGGGCCGCAGCAGCCGGGACCACCCGGTCGCGCAGCGCCGGCCGGCGGGTGGCGGCGAGCAGGGCCCGGGTGAGCAGGTCGTGGCGCCAGCCCAGGCGCCGCCACGCCAGCTCGTAGCCGTGCGGACGGCCGACGGCGACGGCGTCGACCGCGGCCCGGGCCTGGGCCAGGCCGAGGGCGATGCCCTCGCCGGTCAGGGCATCGACGTAGCCCGAGGCGTCTCCCACGAGAAGGACGCGCCCGGCGACCCGGCGTCGCGAGCGCTGACGCAGCGGGCCGGCCCCGCGGACCGAGGTGACCGTGGGCCCGTCCAACCGCGGGGCCAACCGTGGGAACTGCGCGAGCAGGTCATCCAGGCGTCGGCGCTGCGTGGTGAGCACCGCGACCCCGACGAGGTCGGGCGCGATGGGTGTCACGTAGGCCTCGCCGACGGGGGACCAGTGCACCTCCACCAGCGACGTCCACGGCGCCACCGCCACGTGGTGGCGCTGCCCGTAGCGACGCTGCTGGTCGCCGCGACGGTCCAGGCCCACCATCCGACGCAGCGGTGAGTGCAGGCCATCGGCGGCGATCAGGTAACGGGTCGGCTCACCGTCGACGAGCAGGTGGTCGCCGCGGTCCTCGACCGTGCGCACCGCGCGCTCCAAGGTCACCACCTCGGCTTCGAGGACGGCATCGCAGAGCGCGGCGTGCAGCGTGGTGCGTCGCACGCCGCGCCCGGCACCGTGCCGGAACAGCGCCTGCGCCGTGTGGAAGTCGCTGACGTACCGGATGCCGGTGAGCGGCTGTCCGACCAGCCGCACTCCCAGCCCCGACAGGGCCTGGACGGCTCCCGGCATCAGCCCCTCACCGCACGCCTTGTCGATGGCTCCCGGCCGCGGCTCGATGACGGCGACGTCGAGGCCCGCACGCGCGGCATACAACGCGGTCGCGAGACCGACCGGGCCGCCCCCGGCGACGAGGAGGTCACGCATCGACGGGCCGGCGCGGCAAGGTGACCAGGGCGGCATCCTCGACGCGTATCCGCACGGTGAGCAAGGCCGCGTTGGAGATCGTGAACACCACCGCGGTGACCCAGGCACCGTGGACCAGGGGCAGTGCGACCCCCTCGATGACGACAGCCACGTAGTTGGGGTGAGCCAGGAACCGGTACGGCCCCGAGGACACCGGCGCCAGGCCGGGCACGATGATCACCCGGGTGTTCCACCGTGGCCCGAGCGTCGCGATGCACCACCAGCGCAGCACCTGGGCGAGCACCACGAGCAGCGCCATGGTCCACGCCAGGATGGGGGACACCTCGGGACGGCGCACCCAGGCCTCGACGAGCATGGCGGCGAGGAAGCCGGTGTGCAGCACGACCATGACCGGATAGTGACCGGCGCCGTACTCGACCCCCCCGCGCGCCGCGCTCCAGGCGGCGTTGCGCCTGGACACGACGAGCTCGGCGAGCCGCTCCGCCCCGACCAGCGCCACGAGCACCGTGAACGCGGTCAGGCTGGTCACGCGCCCTCGGACTCAGGCTCGGCCTCGGGGCCGGTGGCGCGCACCAGCACGAGCTCGGAGCAGAACCCGGGGCCCATGGCGAGCACGAGACCGTACGACCCGGGTCGCGGAGGCCGATCCCGCAGGGTGTCCTCGAGCACGTGCAGCACCGACGCCGAGGAGAGGTTGCCGACGCGGTCCAGGGAGTCCCACGTGAGCCGCACGGCATCCCGGGGGACTTCGAGGGCCTGCTCGAGGGCCTCGATCACCTTGGGACCGCCGGGGTGGCACACCCACCACCCGATGTCCCCGCGCGTCAGGTCGTGCGCGGCGAGGAAGCCGTCGACGTCCGCACGGATGTACTGGTGCACCACCGCCGGTACCTGGGCGTCCAGGACGATCCGCAGCCCCCCGGACGTGACGTCGAAGCCCATCGTGCGCTCGGAGTCGGGGTAGAGGCGGCTGCGGCTGGCGAGCACCTCGACGGCCCCTGCGTGCTCGGAGTCGGCACCGCAGGCGATGACCGCCGACGCGCCGTCGCCGAACAGGCCGCTGGCCACGAGGTTGGGGGTCGAGACGTCATCGCGCTGCACCGTGAGCGAGCACACCTCCACCGCAACGAGCGCGGCGATACCGTCACGGTGCCCGCGCAGGTAGTCGTGCAGCCGGGCGATGCCCGCGGCGCCGGCGACGCAGCCCAGCCCGACCAGGGGGACCCGCTTGACGTCGGGGCGCAGGCCGATGAGCGAGGCGATCCTCGCCTCGAGCGTCGGGACGGCCAGCCCCGTCACCGTGGCGCAGTAGATGACGTCGACGTCGCTGGGTGTCAGGTCGGCCGCCTTGAGCGCGTCGACCAGTGCCCGAGCACCAAGTGCGACGGCGTGCTCGATGAACAGGTCGTTGGCCTGGGTGAAGCCCTCGACGTGCCCGTACTGCGCGAGCGGGAGGACGAGGTGGCGCGAGCGGACGCCGACGTTGCGGTGGAACCGGCGCAGCAGCTGCTCGTCGACCCCACCCGAGGCGACCACCTCGGCGAAGGCGTCGGTGATCTCCTCCTGCGAGTAGCGGTGTTCGGGCAGGGCACCTCGGACCGAGAGGATCTGCGTCACGGGGGCTCCTTTCATCGACGGCGGGCGGGTTGGGTGGGAAGTCCGGCGGCGAGGCTGGTCACCAAGCCGGCGGCGAGGCGCACGGTGACCCGGCCGTCGCCCAGGCCGATCTCGACGAGGTCGTCGAAGACCCCGGTGCTGCCGCCCGCGGCCCGGATGCCGGCATCCAGCACCAGTGGGCGGCGCGCCAGTCGGGAGACCACCCAGGTGTGCTTGAGGTGTCGACCGAGCAGCCCCCGCACCTGAGCGCGGTGCATTCCGCCTGCCTTCTCAGGGATGCCCGTGACGAGGGCCCGAGCGGCTGCGCGCCCCGCGAGGACCCCGGTGGCGACAGCGTAGTAGATGCCCTCGCCGGTGATCGGGTTCACGAGCCCGGCCGCGTCACCGGCCAGCAGGACCCGTCCCTCGGGCTGCTGCCAGTGCCACCCCGACAGCGGCAGATGGTGACCCCGCCAGCGCGAGCCGCCGTGACTGGCACCGGGCACGAGCCGGTCCAGCTGGTCGAGCATCAGGGTGCGCGTCGGAAGGTCATCGGCGCGCGAGGGGTCGACCAGCTCGCCGTAGCCCACGTTGCTCAGCCCGTCGCCGCGGTCGAAGGCCCAGGCGTAGGACGGCTGCCGCCGGTCGCCGTAGCGGATCAGCTGCCGGCCACGTCGACCCTTGGGTGTCGGTGCGTACCCACGCAGGGCGACGGCCCGGGCGCCGTGCGGCAGGTCACCCATGGACCGGCGGACGGCCGAGTACGCACCGTCGGCGCCGACAACCACCCGAGCCGCGATGGAGGCGTCGACGACCATACGGTCACCCTCGCGGTGCAGGGTTGCGACCCGGTGACGCCGCAGCACGGCTCCGGCCACGACCGCACGCTCCACGAGACGAGCGTCGAACACCTCGCGGGGGATGACCCACACGGGGCGGGCGACCTTCCCCGCGACCCGGTGCTCACCCCGGGCGATCTCGAGCCGGTCCAGCGGCTGCCAACCCTGCGTGACGTCTCCCGCCCCCACGCTTCGCAGGACGTCGAGGACGTGCGGTGCGATGCCGTCACCACAGCACTTGTCGCGCGGGAACTCGGCCCGGTCGAGCAGGAGCACCCGTAGCGTCGGATCGGCGCGTAACGCGCCCAGGGCGGCCGCGCTGCCGGCCGGCCCCGCCCCGACGACCACGAGGTCCCACACTTCATCGGTGCGCGCGGGTCCACTCATCCGGCCAACCTACCCACGCCTGCGCGGCCCGAGCCGTCCCGGTGCGCCGGACCGATAGCGGCCCACGGCGTCTAACGTTCGCCGCGAGGCGGGGTTCGTCGGCCGCGACGACCTGTCAGGGCGCAGCTCGGGGTCAGCACCATTCCGTTTCCACCCACGCCACCCACGCCACCGACAGCACCGACGGCGACGTGTGACGCCGTGCCGGGTCGCCGCACCGTGTGCGGGCAGCTCAGCAGCTGGCATGCCGGGGCCGGTGAGCACGTGCCGCGGGCCCCGGACGCACCCGCTCCCGCACCGCCGGTCATCGCCGGTCTTCGCCGGTCATTGCCGCGCGAGGTCGCCGGCCGTTGCGAGCGGCACGATGCGGGATGCCCGTGCCTACAGGCCCAGCGTCGACGGCCACGAGGGCGTCGACCTGCAGCGAGTTGGCGGGGTTCCCGGTACGGCTGACGTCGTTGCTGACGGTGCTCAGGCATGGAACGCGCGCGGAGGCACAAGAGTCTGCGGCGCCGTGCCCGTACCACCCGTACCGCGACCTCTACCCGGCAACAACTCCGGCCATTCATGAGCTGGCGGCGCTGCAGGTCGCCGACGCAGGCTCCGTGGCCCCCAACAGCTGAACAGACCACTCGAGAGGTTCCGACCATGCAGCTCATCGCATCCTTCACGGCGCTGAGGGGGACAGAAGAGGCCATGGGTGACCTGCTCGCGGCGTACGCCGCGGTGGTACGCAGTGGCGACGGGACCGCCCAGCTCGACGCCTGTCAAGGGCCCTCTACGCTCGCGGCTCGTCCCGGTGGTTTCCTGGTGGTCGAGCAGTACCGGGACGAGGCCGCGTTTCGCGCCCCCGTCAATGCCGCCGCCCTCACCGCCTGTAACAAGGACCTTGCACCGCTGATCAGTGGCGACGTTGCCCTGCGCTTACTTCGCCCCCTCCACGCCGAGTGACGTCAGGCCCCGGACGCCTACGGCGAAACCGTGCCGAGCCGGCAGAGGCATCAGTCGCAGGTGCCGGAGCGCAGCGTCGTGCAGGCTGCTTGAGGCTGTGGCCGTTCGCCGGGTCGGTACTCGAACTGCGTGTGCCAGCACCGCTCTTCGAACTCCACTGCGATCCGGGTGTTCGTGCTGAGGATGGGTCGCCCCACGGGTCGAGTGCGCTCGGAATCTGCGAGTGACGTGCGCAGACCCTTGCCCCTAGTATTTCCGGCTCTCCCGGCATCGATGTGGGTCGGATCGGCGCTTGAGTGCATGGGACGTCTTGGCGCGCAGCGGGATCGTGGTGAGGGCTCGTCGTTGGGAGACGCGCACGGGTGCTGACCTAGGTTTGGCGGTTCTCACGCCAGCCACACGAAGGGTCACCCGTGCGCGTCACGACTGCATTCAACCGTCTGCTGAGCCTGCCGGGGGTGCGCGTCACCGAGGTTTGCTTCGACGACGAGCAGCTCGTCGTGGATGTGGCGTTGCGGCGCCGCCGGTTGCAGTGCCCGGAGTGTGCGTTCAGCACTGCGGCCTGTTATGACACCCGGCCGGTGTTCTCGAGCTGGCGGCACACCGACATGGGCAGCTGGAAGGTCCTTGTGCGGGCCGGTCTGCGCCGGCTGCGCTGCCCCGTCCATGGGGTCCGGGTCGAGGCCGTGCCGTTCGCCCGGCACCGCTCGGGGTTCAGCCGCGACTTCGAGGACCTCATCGCGTTCCTGGCGACCAAGACCGACAAGACGACCATCACCCGGCTGTCCCGGGTGGACTGGGACAGCGTCGGAAGGATCTGTGAACGCGTCGTCGCGCACGGGCTGGACCCCGGGCGCCTCGACGGGCTGGTCAACATCGGGGTCGACGAGGTGAGCTGGCGCAAGCACCACCGGTATCTGACGCTGGTCACCGACCACGCCGGCAAGAAGATCGTGTGGGGCGCCCCGGGCAAGGACACCGCCACCCTCGACGCGTTCTTCGACGAGCTCGGCCAGGACAGATCCGCTGCGCTGCAGGCGGTCAGCATGGACATGGGAGCGGCGTTCAACAACAGTGTCCGCGCCCGTGGACACGCCCCGCATGCGGTGATCTGTATCGATCCGTTCCACGCCGTTGCCCTGGTCACCACGGCCCTGGACGTGGTGCGCCGGGGCACCTGGAACCAGCTGCGCCAGCTCCCAGACCAAGCCGCGGCGAAGAAGTTCAAAGGCGCCCGCTGGTCACTACTCAAACGCCCCGAGAACCTCACAGACGACCAAGCCGCAACGCTGCGTCAGCTCCGCCGCCGCGGTGGTGACCTGTGGCGCGCCTACGCCCTGAATTAACCGGCCTTGGTGGGCGGGTCAAGCCCGCGGGCTGGTCAACGGGTGTCCTCGAGCCGGTGCAGGTGCTTGTGGAGGCTGTCGATGACGCGCTGATGGCGGGCGACTTCGGAGTCCCAGCCGCGGGTGGCGGCATCATCGCGGAGCTCGCGCAGGTCGGCGGTCTGATCGCGTAGGGCGGGCAGGAACTGCGGTGTGGGCAGGAAGTTCACGCAGGTCTCGCAGATGTTGGCGTACGGGCACGCTTCGGCGGTCTGCTCGCGGGCGCAGTAGCCGTGGGCCACGCGGGTCTTGAGCATCTCTGAGGCCAGCCACTGCACCCGGTCGGGAACGATCGGCTGGCCGAGCGGGGCGAGGGGTAGCCGGGGCCGCATCCGTCCCATCGCTGTCTCGTAGGCGGCGTGCAGGGTGGGTGAGGCCAGGGTGGCGTACCGCAGGGTCATCTCTGGGGTGGTGTGCCCCAGCAGTGCCATGAGGCCCTGGATCGACATGCCGGCATTGGCTAGGGCGGTGGCATAGCAGTGGCGCAGTTGGTGCGCGGTGACGTGCAGAGGCGCTCCGTCAGGGCCGGTGAGGCCGGCGGCGCGCACGGCGTCGGCGAGCCCGCGTTCGATCCGGGCGTGTCCGGGGCGTTTGCCGCGCTCGGCGAACAGGAAGTCGACCATGCGACCGTCGCGCTGGTGTGGCAGGGCGCGTTGGGTGCCGCGTTGGGTTCGCCACTGGGCCAAGGCTGCGAGGGTGGCCTGGTCCAGGGGGAGGCTGCGTTCGCTGTTCAGCTTGCCCAGCGGCACCCGAAGCCAGTGTCCGTTGCGTCCGTAGTCGACGACGCAGTCGAGCTCGAGGTCAAGGAGTTCGCCGATACGCAGCCCGGCTCCGCGCATCACGATCAGGCCGACGCGGGCGAACAGGTCGGGCAGCTCGGCCACAGCGGCCATCAGCGCGGCGTCGACGTCGGGCGGTAGTGCCCGCGGTAGCTGGCGTGGTGGGCGCGGGATATCGGAGGCGAACATCAACCTTCGGGTCGGTGCCTCGGCCCAGCCCCAGGCGGCGATGTCGTCGAGGAAGCCGCGCAACGCGATCAGCCCGGCGATGATCGAGGACGACCCGATCTGCTTGTCGCTGGCCCGTTGCCCTCGCCAGGTCCGGGTCGGCACGAAGGCGCAGTAGGCCTCGATGTGTTCACGGCGCAGCTGTGACACGCTGGTCAGTATCGGATAGCTCCTGGTGAGGAACTCACCGAACGCGGCCAGGTGACTGGTCAGGTTGCGGATCGAGTGCACCTTGAGGACCGCCTGCTTTGCCTGGACATAGGTCAGCAGGACGCGGCGGACCTCGGGGGCGCCGACCACGGCCAGCCGGGACTCCAGGTTGCCGGGCCCGTCCCCGCGCCGGTGGACCGGCGGCGCTGGGAGGATGCCAGCCTCGTACAGCAGCCGGGCCAGGCTGTGCAGCTCGCTCAGCCGCGAATGGCGCACGGCGGCGGTGTAGTAGGGGCTGTTGCGCACCGCCTCGCGGACGCCGTCGATGTCGGCCTGGCTGAGCAAGGCCGGGCAGGTCCCGGTGGCAGCGAGGGCCAGCGCCAGGCCGCCCCCGAGGACGTCAGCGGTCCAGCTCGGGGCCCACCCGAGCCGGACCGCCGCCGCGTGCAGCTCGGCCAGCTCGCGCGGGTAGATCGCCGCCGTCGCCGGAGTCAAGGAGCGGCCGGCGTGCTTGGCCGCGAGCAGGTCGAAGTCAGCGCGGACCCGGCCGGTCAGCAGCGCGAAACCGACCAGCGGCCAAGCCAGCGGGCACCGTTTCAGGTCAGCGAGCCGGATCGGCAACGGGCGTCTCATCCAGGCGGCGAGGTCGTGGTGGTCGGACAGGAACGTGGCCGCGGCAGCGCATCGATCCTTGCGTGACTCCCGGCGCAGTCCCACGGCGTCGCAGTGCGCGGCGTACGCCTCCAGCAGGTCCGCGCGGTGGTCCCGGCGGAGCGCGACGGTACTCATCGGGTGCTCGCTGCCCGGGCTGCGGCGTACTCGGCAGCCAGTGTCTGAGGCGACAGGTGCACGTAGCCGGCGGTGGTCTCCGGGGAAGCGTGGCCCATCAGGTCGCGCAGCACGAGCAGGTCCATCCCAGCCGAGGCGAGCTCGGTGCCGTAGGTGTGCCGCAGCCGGTGCGGCCGGACCCGGGTCGCTCCCGAGCTGGCTCGGTGGGTCCGGAACAGGCTGCGCAAGCCGGCCTCGGTCAGCGGCCCACCGGCCCTGGCTCCGCGCAGCACCACGAAGCACTCCGCGGTGCGGCATCCCGCTGGGCGTTCCTCTCGCAGGTAGGCGGCGAGCTCGGTGAAGAACGCCTGGTCCACCGGGACGACGCGTTCCTTGCCGCCCTTGCCGACGACCCTGACACGCCCTAGCCCGAAGTCCACGTCCGCCAGTCGCAGGCTGCGGACCTCGGCAGCCCGCAGCCCGCCCAGCACCATCGAGAGCACGATCGCCCGGTCCCGCGCGGTCGCCAGGTCGGCCAGGAACGCGGACACCTGCTCCAGCTCCAGGGACTCGGGCAGCCGACGCGGCTCACGAACCAGCCGTCCACCATGGCGAGGCCGGCCGGGGCCCAGATGCCCCAGCAGGCCGCGCCTGACGGCGCGCAGCCCCGAGGAGCGCCGAGCAGCAGGCACCGGATTGTCGGAACGCAGGCCCGTCATCACCAAGTACTCGAACAGCCCCCGCACCGCGGCGACCCGTCGGTTCATCGTGGCCGGCGCGGCCCCCGGCTGCCTTCGCAGAGGGACGACCCGCTGATCCGCCGTCTTGACCGGATTGGCCTGCCAGTCAAGGTAGTCGAACAGGTCGACCGGGCTCACGCGATCCAAGACCAGCGCCCGGGCGGCGCAGAACCTCAGGAAGTTCAGCAGGTCGAACGCGTAGGCGCGCACCGTCGCCGGTGAGAACGCTCGGGCCGCCAGATGGGTCAGGAACCGGTTGACCGCCTCGACGTCCTTCCCGCCGCCGTCGCCGGACAGTAGGACCCGACCCTCGGTGTGGATGACCTGAAGCTGCATGGCAACCTCCCTGCCTTTCACCGATCTCACTGTCCCGCCATGACACGTCATCCACTGGGATCACGTAGGCGGTGGCGTGTCGATACGCCAAGGCCGGTTAACGGATAGGAAGGTCTGCGGCTGATCTTCCAGCTGTCCTACGAGGAGGCCGTCGAAGCGCTGCAGGTCTGGATCGGGTGGGCCCGCCGCTGCCGGATCCCCGCGTTCGTGGACCTGCAACGACGCATCGTCAAACACCAGGCATCGATCCTCGCCGCGATCGAACACGGCCTGTCCAACGGACGCATCGAGTCGGTGAACACAAAGATCCGTCTCATCACCCGCATCGCCTTCGGCTTTCGCTCACCCAACGCCCTCATCGCCCTGGCCATGCTCAACCTCGGCGGCCACAAACCCGTCCTCCCCGGCCGGAGATGACCCACGGATGAGTCACAAGAGCCTGAGATTTGTGACGTGGTTCGGACAAGGCCCCCACCTTCGCCAACGTCATGGCCATCCCCCTACGCACCTGAGCCCGGGCACCCGTCCCTGACCACCCACCACCAGAACCACCCCGGAGACCCGCACTGCAGCGCCACGCGGCCATCCCCCGCGCCCGAAACCCCCGAACGACAGCCGATCACCCCAACGAGCCCACGACGCCGACCGGCGAACCCTCATGAAAGACGGAGGCTAGTGAGCTACCACGTCGGGTACTTCGATCCGGGGAGGTATCGGGCGGAAGTGAGCGTCTCGAAACGACCACTGCGAGGCGGCTCAGAAGGGCGGTGGCCCCACGATGGTCATGCTGCCGGTCGAGGTGGCGGCCTGCCGGATCCGGTCGAAGTCGACGGCCACCGCCGGCTCGCCGGGGACCGCTGGCTCGCTGGCTGTCCGAGAGAAGTCTTCGCCGCCCCCTGGCGTGTGC
>JBBQNZ010000036.1:0-28939 GCA_038330415.1 Actinomycetales bacterium
AGCCGGCGCCCACGCCGGCCTCGTACAGGTAGGTCCCGGGGCGCGACGCCGTGAAGGTGTACGTGTGGGACCCGCCGGCTGCGACAGCCGTGGTGTCGGGAACCATCGCCTGGCCACCGACGTAGAGCGACGTCGCCTCGCCGGTGAGCCCGTTGTGCAGGGTGACCGTGACATCGGACCCCTGCGCGACGCGCAGGGTCGGCCCACCGGGGGCGGTGACCGTGCACGGGGTCGACGTGCAGTACCCGAGCACCGGCATGCCGGCACCCAGGTTTCCCGGCAGGTCGGTCGTGCCGTTCTCGGCATACAGGTCGATCCCCACCGGGGCCGCGCTGGCCGACCCGGCTGGACCCACGAGGATCCCGAGGACCGCCAGACCGCTTCCGGCTGCGATGCTGAGGGCTGCTCTCCGCAGTGCTGTACTCATCGTCGTCGCCCCTCTCTCATCCACAGGTGTTCGGGGTAGGCGGCTCGATACGCATGTACGTGATCGGCCCGGTCATCGTGACGCCCCACGAGGTGATCTGGTACAGGGCGTGGTTGTGCGAGATGATGTAGTACTCACCGCACTGGTTGAGGGTCTGCACCCCTGGTGGAAGCGCCTGGGTCGACCCGAGGTACGGGCTCCCGCTGTAGAACGTCCCGACCACCTGGTTGGCCAGGCTGGGCACGGTCACCGTCACGGGGTTCGCGGGGCTGTAGTTCTCCGCGTCGTACCACTTGAACAGCACGTCCCAGGTCTGGCCGGGGCCGATGTTGATGGCGAACTTCTCCATGGACATGTCCGCGGTCCCGTTCTTCAGCTCGTGCCCGTCCCGACCGATGACGAGGCCGTTGTTGCCGTGCGGGTGGAAGGGGTAGTCCTCGCTGCCGACACTGAGGTAGCGCGCCATCCCGTTCAGCGGGTGCTTCACCGGGTCGTACGGCTGCACGGTCGCGAGCGAGCCGTAGGGCTGGTTCGGCAACCACGAGGCGCCGTTGTCGGCGATGCTGTCGGGGTAGCCGCGGCCGTTGATCAGCCAGTAGCGGGCCTTGTACTTCGTGATGTTGAAGGTCTTGCCGCGCTCGACGGCCTGGTGCTGGTAGGGGTCGATCTCCGACAGGAGCACCATGAACTCCTCGGTCATGTCGAAGGCGCTGTCGGCCGAGTCGTACGCCTGGTTGTCATGCGCCGCACCGGCGCCGTCGACCGGCCGCACGATGAGGGCCCCGAACAGGCCCATCCGCACCTGGGTCTCCGGGTCGGTCCCTGCCTCGTAGAGGTAGGTGCCGGCGCGGTTGGCCGTGAAGGTGTAGGTGACGGTGGGCTGGGTCGTGGGGGTCGCCGCCGCCGCACCGGGAGCGAGGCTGGTCATCATCCCCGACGGAGTGTCCACCTGGGGCTGCGACGGCACGCCGTCGGCCCGCACGTCGTCCTGGCCGGGGAAGACCATGGAGGTCGCCACCTTGAGGGTGTTGTGCAGGATGACGGTGACGACGTCACCCTCGTGCACGCACAGCACCGGTCCGGGGTGCTGGAACGGGTCGAAGCCGTTGGAGTAGCCGTACATGAACGCGGTGTTGCCGTCGGGCAGGTCGATGTAGCCGGTGCGCGTCGTCAGGTCGAAGACGGGCTGCTTCGCGGCCGGCCCGCCGCTCGTGCAGACGATGCCGTTGCGCGGCGGGTCGGCGGCCGCGGCCGGGGCGACCTGGGTCGCGAGTGCGGCCCCGAGGGCGAGGATCCCGCCCGTGGCGAGCGCGAGCCCGCGCCGCAGGATGCGGCGGCTCGAGCGACGTGAGGTGGTCATGCCGACACCCCTCCCAGGTCGTTGGGGAACGCCTGCGGGTCGACACCGCTCGCGTAGACGTGGATCTCGGTGGTCTGGCCACCGAAGCCGTCCGGTGCGAGGTTGTTCGACCGCAGCAGCGAGCGGTTGTACAGGTAGTAGGTGTCGTGCCCCGCGCCGGTCTTCGGTGGAGCGGTGAACACCACGTCGTAGCTCTCGCCCGGGCCGATGTTCAGCGTGTCGGTCTCGTACGAGGTGTCCGTGCCGCCACGTCCGCGCATGGGGGTGGCGTCTCGTCCCACCACCCGCATCCGGATGCCGGTCATCGTCATCGCAGACTCGCGGAAGCCGAGGTTGGAGAACCGCATCGCGACCCGCTCCCCTGCGTTGCACGTCACCAGCGAGGACTGCGGCTGGTACTGCAGCTCGGGGTGCCCGGTGGGGGGGATGAGGTCGCCGTCCGCGTCGAAGGTCACTCCGGACTGGTGGTGGAAGGCGTCCACCGAGGGCCCGTTGGGGGCGACGGTGTCGGGGTATACCCGCCCGTTGAGGAGGGCGAAGTCGGCGCGGTAGTCGCTCCACTCGGGCAGCTGGATGTGCGCATCGGCCCAGTGCGCCTCGGCCCAGACCTCGGACAGGAACATGGCGAACTCCCGGTCGTACGCCGTCGACCCCGGGCCGTATGCGGCGACACCGTCGTTGTACAGGTACCCCATCGGCGTCCCCGTGGGGACGCTGGCTCCTGGCGCGTAGGCCACGCGAGCCTTGACGGCCGGCCCGACTCCCTTGTTCTGCAACGGGCGGACGAAGACGAGACCGGTCATGCCCATGTGCACGTGCTCGACGTCCTCGACGTGGCAGTGGTACATGTACGTCCCGGCCTCGCGCGGCCGGTACGCGTAGGTGAACTCGCTTCCGGCCCGCACCGAGATCGACCCTGTGGGCTCGCCGTCGAAGAACGGGATGACGTTGCGGAAGCCGTGCCAGTGCAGGGTGTGCGCGTCGAAGAGGTCCGGGCGCAGGGCCAGGCCGAGGTTGGTCAGCTGAACGCGGAACTCGTTGGCGGTGTTTCCGTCGTACTGGTCGACCCAGAACAGCGGTGCCGAGTGCTGGGCCTTGTTCTTCTGGCCGAGCCGTTGCGCGTCAGTCATGCCCGTCACGTTGCGGAACCCGAAGATGTAGGTCGTCAGGCCCGGGGGGGCGAGGTTGTCCGGGTGGAACGGCGCTATGGCCGGGGTCGGCGGCAGGTGGATCCACCCGTCGGTGCCCCCTAGGTAGAGGTTCGGGGGGGCACCGGCCGCGGCCGCCACCTGCTCGGGGTACAGCACCCGGCCGGCCCAGGTGCCCGTGCCGGCAACCATGGCGGCACTGCCGGCGAGCCCGAGCAACCGGCGCCGGTTGAGCCGCGCCGCCGCAAGCCGCGATGCCGCGCCCGTGGGTGTGCCCTGGACCTGCCCTGCCTCGTCTGCGTGTGTCATGGCGTTCCCTGCGTCGAAGGTGCGGATGGGTCGGCGTGACGTGCCGTCTCCGGTCCGGCGGCTCACGGCGTCGGTCCTGCGGTCAGCCCCGGCAGCGAGAAGGCGTCGATGTTGTGGCTCACGGTCGTCAGGCCGTGCGCCGTGCCGTTGAACCACGTCGTCCACCTGTCCCGCCCGCCGGTCAGGTCGACGGCCACGATGTCCTCGTCCTGGACGGAGCCGAAGCCGCGCAGCGACGTGTTGGTGCTGAACGACAGGTAGTAGTGCGTGGCGTCGAACCGCACCGCACCGTCGACCCGTGCCTTGGCCGGGATGCCGTGTGCCGAGGCGTCGAACACCCGGGCGTAGGCCGTGCCGTTCCAGCTGTAGAGGTCGGCGTCGTCCGGCGTTCCGTTGAGTCCCGGTGGGTTGGCCGACCCGAAGGTGGCGAAGTACAGGACGCCGCTGCGCACACTGATGGCGTTGACGTCGAGCGCGTTGGTCGTCAGGCCGTGGGCCGTGCCGTCGAAGTACACCGACCAGGCGGTGCCGTTCCAGTACACGACGTCCTCGTCCTGCACGGTCAGTGCGGGGCCACCCGACGGTGTCAGCGTCGTGTTGTCGGCGAAGGAGAGGTAGAAGTGCGTCGCGTCGACCATGGCCAGCCCGTCGACGTTGGCGCCGGTCGGCACGCCGAGTGCTGCGCCGGTCACATCGACCGTGCGGTCGTACCCGGGGCTGTTCCAGCGGTACACGTCCGCGTCGTCGGCCGTCCCCGTCACTCCCGGAACCGTGGCGTTGCCGGCGGTCGAGAAGTAGAAGGCGGAGTTAGGGGCCGGGTACGGGCTCGGCGGCGGAGTCGGCGGCGGAGTCGCCGTCTGGACGACCTCGTCGGAGCCCGCGTCGATGGCCGGGCCGGACGGTCGGGCGTCACCGTCGATGTCCGTTGTCGGGGCATCTACGTTGGCCCGGCTCACCGCACCGATGTCGCAGGCCGGCGAGGAGGCCCCACCGGAGCAGGCCTGGAGGTGGTAGTCACCCATCAGGTCCGGCGGGACCTCCCCGGCGGCGGTCGGGGTGACGAGCGTGGCGTCGACGAAGGCCGGGTTCTGCCGCCAGGTCGCGAAGGCGACGGAGGGTGACCACGTCTCGACGATCTTGGGGTCGGTGGTCGTGTTCGCCCCGCCCGGGGTGAAGGCGTGCTGCCCGGGGTCCTGTTGGATCACCGAGTTCGCCGGCGCCAGCACGCCGGTGCCGTCGGCCACGCCGACGTCCCACAGGTCGACCGCGCTCGAGTCGCCGTCCAGGCCGATGCCGGTCACGGTGGTGCCGGCCCGGGCGCCGGCCCGGTTGTTCCACAGCACGTTGTTGAACAGCACCGGCTTGCTGAACGCCGGCGAGCCGGCGGGCAGCGTGGCCTGCAGCTGCTGGCTGTTCTCGGAGGTGGAGACGCCCGCGGGTGCCGCGAGCCCGTTGGACGTCACGGCGGTGGCCGTCGTGAGGTTGTCCATGATCGTGTTGTTGACGATCTGCACGTTCGGCGCGTCGTTGATGCCGATGCCGCCGCCCTCGTGGGTCGAGATGTTCCCGGCGATGACGTTGTTGTACACCTTCATCGGGAAGTTCCCGGCCTGCAGGAAGCGGATGCCGCCGCCGTCGTCGTTGGCGAGGTTGCCCTGGATGTGGTTCGCGTAGATGTCCACCGCGCCGGAGCCCTGTGAGAGCACGTCCGGGTCGGCCGGGAGCGCGCCGGCGATCATGATGCCGCCGCCCTCGTCGTTGGAGTTGTTCAGGGTGATCCGGTTGTCGTGGATCTTCCCGTTCGGGCTGAGGCCGTAGACGCTGACGCCGGCGCCGTACTCGAGCGAGAAGTTGCCGCAGACGTCGTTGCCCGACACCTCGTAGCCGTCCGCACCCGCGAAGAGCCCGACGGCGCCCGCGAGGTTGGTGCCGGCGTTCTGCACGATCCGGTTGTTGACGATCCGAGCACCCGGGTTGTGCTGGCCGCTGTTCGGGGCCGGGATGTCCGGCGTGCCGATACGGATCGTGCCGTAGGAGCCGCCGTTGTTCTCGACGACGTTGTTCGAGACCTGCAGCTTGGCCACGTAGGCGTGGGCGTACACCGCGCCGCCCTGGGTGCTGATGTTCGGCGGCAGGTTGGTGAGCTGACCGGTCAGGTCGTTGATGTTGCCCGGCACGCCCTGCTGGTCGCCACCACGGATGTCGAACCCGTCGATGAGGGGGGTGAAGGCGCTCGAGCTGTTGCTGAACCGGCCGGTGGTGTCGGCGAACAGGGAGATGACGGCGCCGTCACTGACCGGCGCGCCGCCCACCCAGGCGGCCGCGTCGACGCGGGTGAACCAGTCGGTGGCCATGCCGCTGTCACCGGCGAAGCCGGCACCGTCGATGACGGATCCTTGCACGTAGGGGCTGTTGTTGTTCGACCCCTGGAAGCCCCCGGCGCCCACGCCCTGGAGCTTGACCGGCCGGGTGACCACGAGGTTCTCGTAGTACGCGCCGCGCGGGTTGTCGGCGGTGGCCGTGCCGGGGTACACCACGACGAGGTCGCTACCGGTGACGGTCGACCCAGTGGGGCTCCGGTCGTTCCCGGCGTCGTCCAGCGCGTTCTGGATCGCGTGCCGCACCCCGGCGGTACCCGACTCGCTACCGCTGGAGTCCGGGTTGTACCGGGTGGTGTTCGTCACCGATCCGTTCGACCTGATGAGCCGGGAGTGTCCAGGACCCACCTCGTACACGTTCGGGTTGTAGGCGCTGCTGCCGCTGCCACCCAGCACGTGGAAGGTCATTCCGTTGACGGCCTTCTTCCCGTTGTCGGCGGTGATGCCCAGCTGGTACGGGCCGCTTGCGAACCCGCTGCCGCCCGGGCCCGCGGTTACGGCCGGGATCGTGACGACGATCTGGGTGTCGCTCCAGGTGACGATCGCCGACGATGGGAGCGCCGTGGCCCCCAGGCTCACCGAGCCGGTACCGCGGGTGTCGCCGAAGCCGTAGCCGGTGATCGTGATGCGCCGGGCCGTCCCCGTCTCGGACCGGAGGAACGGCTTGTCCACGGTGAACAGCTGTGGTGCCGCCTCGTTGACGAGGCACTGCACGGTGGTCGGGCTGGTGCCCGGGATGCCGATGCTGACGCCGACCTGGGTGGGTGCGAGGTCGGTCGGGATCGTGACACCCGGCATCGCCTCGAACTCGGTCGCGATGGTGCGGAACCTCGGGTTGTAGTTCTGGTTGAGGTGTCCGGGCGCGCCGGGGTCGTTGCCGACGAACCGGTAGAGGTTCGTGCAGACGCCGGACGGCGTCGGGCAGCTGATGTGGTCGGTCGAGGGCATCAGCACGTCGTAGTAGCCGTTGAAGTCGGACTCGGCGGTGTGCACGAGACGACCGGTGTAGTCGTAGATGCCGACCGGGGCGTAGGGCACGCCGGCCTTGTCGCCGAGCAGCGTGGTCCGCTTGTCGACCGAGAAGTTGAGGTCGTCGACGATGAGCCCGCGCAGCCTCGACGGCACCGGGACGTCGGTGAAGACGTGGAACATCGGCACGATCGACTTGCCGTTGTTGAGGTCGACGAGCTTGGTGTCGCAGCGGGCCTTGGCGGTGCCCTCGTAAGGCGAGCCCCCGATGTCGAGGATCGGTGCGTTGTCCACCGGAGTGGACGCGGGCACGGTGACACCGTTGCCGAGGGGCTGGGCCGGGTACCCGTCCGTGCCGTCACCGAGGACGTCGACGGTGTGCAGCGCGCCGGCGCACGACGGCGGCGGCACCTGCGGGACGACGCTGTCACCACGCGCGATGTTGATGTCCTCCTCGCTGGTCACCGAGTACTCCGGGTTCCCCGACGCGTCGTCCGGGATGTCGATCGAGACCAGGTAGCTGTCGGCGGCGATCGGCGTGAAGGGGACGTCGACCGGGTTGTTCGGGTCGGTCAGGTCCTGGCAGGTGGGGTTCGCCGGGTCGCTGTCGTCCAGCATCCCGGGAGCCAGGCACACGTCGCCGAAGCCGTAGTTGCCGTCGACGGTCGCGCCGAAGTTGGCGTCTGGCGTCCCCTGGTCGGTGGGGTACGGCCCGAACTGCACACCGTTGACGAGCGCGGCGATGCACTCGCCGTCGGCCGACTGGTTCGGCGAGAGCACGTCCTCGCCGGCGGGGTGGGCGATCGGGTTGCCGTCCACGTCGCGCGCCGTGCACCCGCTTGGTGGGCTCCAGTGCTCGGAGAGGTAGGAGTTGAGCAGCGTGCCCTTCTTCAGCGCACCGTCGGTGTCGACCACGAACCGGTCGGTGGCGTCACATGGCGTGCCGGCGGTTCCAGGGCACTCGATCGGCGCGTACAGCCGCACCGGGATGTTCGGGACGCCGGGCTGCCAGTCCTCGGTCGCCGCGTACTGCGGGTCGAGCTCGTTGCGGGTCGTGTCGTAGGAGACCGAGCCGACGATGCCGCCGTTCTCACCCGCGCTCGCGACGTACTTCTGCACGCCCCAGTCCAGCGTTCCGGACAGGCCGATGATGGGCATCGTGCTCACGTCGACGCCGGCACCGAGCACCGTGGTGGCGGTGGGCTGGTTGTCGGCCTGGTAGGTGACGCCCGTCGTGTAGAAGTTGTCGGAGTACGCCTCCATGACGACCCACTCGGACAGGGGGTAGGCGCTCTCGAAGGTGTAGAAGCCGTTGCTGTCGGTGCCCACGGCGTTCGAGCCGCGGTCCATCAGCGAGTTGTCCTTCTTGCGCATGGTCAGCGGGAACTGGGCGACGCCCTGCTCACCCGGGTCGCGCTTGCCGTTCTTGTTCGCGTCGAGGAAGACGTGCCCCGACAGCTCGGTCCACCAGCCGGTCACCGGGAGTTGCTTGAGGTCGACGGCCTCACCGTTGGAGACGGTGACGTTGACGAGCTGGAGGATGTAGTTCTGCGGCTCGTCCCACCAGGTGAGCTGGTAGTTCCCGTCGGGGACGTTCGGGATGGTGAACTTGCCGTTGGCGTCGCCGCGGCCGACCCAGACGGCCTGGTCGCCGTTGCCCAGGTCGTCGAGCGAGAGGATCGGGTCCTCGATCGGCTTGTAGAGCTTGGCCCCGGTCATCCCCATGAGGTAGTTGAAGCTGCCCCCCACGGGCGGGTAGTACTGCTTGACCGCCACGACAGTGCCGGTGATCGAGCCCGACCCCCCGCTCACGTTGTTCTTCGGCTTGACGAAGCCGAACTGCGGGGTGGGCACCGGCTCGGAGCCGACGGTGGCCTCGGTGTCGTACCCGGTCGAGTTCTCCATCAGCCAGGTGTCGAAGTCGTGGTTGCCCTCGAGGGTCGTGGTCTGCAGGTAGCCGCTGCCGTCCGGGGGCGTGACGGTCGTCGTGTAGCGGTTCGTCCCGAGGTGCGGGATGGTCAGCATGCCGGTGGCGTCACTGAAGCACTTGCCACCGATTGTGCTGATCGTCTTCGGGGTGCCGTCTGCGTTGCGGTAGGTGGCGGTCCACGGGATGACGTGGGTGTCCGGGTTCTCGCCGGCGTAGACCGTGCACAGCGGGTTGCCGTAGACGTCGGTGGTCACCTCGCCGAGCGTGTCGTTGATGTGGCCCTGGAAGCCGGCCAGACCGGGTTCGCCGTTGTCGATGGCACCGTTGGTCGAGGCCTCGTCGAGGAAGACCTGGGCGCGCAGGGTCGAGTCGGGCAGCGGGTTCGGCTGCATGCCGACCTCGACCAGCCCCTTGCCACCCACCGAGGCGTCCTCGTCGAGCGGCACAGTGAAGTGCGTGCCGTCGATCTTGTAGTTGTCGGCCAGGACGGTGATCAGGTAGTCGCCGTCGGGCAGGTTGAGGGAGGTGGCGCCGTTCGCGAAGTCGGCGCCCGTGCCCTGCCGGTAGATCGGGGCAGCGCCCGGGTCCTGCAGGATCGAGGGCCACGAGCAGTCGGCCGGGTAGCCGCTGTCCTCGGCCGAGCACCCCGAGCCGGGCTTCGGCCCGCCGTAGGGGGCCGACTTGCCGGAGTTGTCGACGCTGATCAGGTAGCGGTAGTCCGTGACTGCGGAACCCTTGGTGACCGTCGTATACCCGGACGCAGCGGGGAAGTGCGTCTCGGTGCGCGCCGAGGCCACCTTGACGGTCACGGCGTTGGTCGTCGCCGCCGCCTGCGCGGCGGGTGCCGTGAGCACGGGCACGGTCGCCATCACCCCGAAGGCCAGCGCGGTGGCGCTCACGGCGGTCACGGCCCGGCGCAGCGCAGATGCCGTCGCTCCCCCACGAGCGGCCCGTCGCACCTGCCGTCGACCCCTCGGGCCACCCGGCACCGTGCCCCTCGTGGCGCCGGTCGTCGAGCTCACACCGTTGTCCTGCGGGTGGTCGTGTCCCTGCATGCGACTCACATCCCTGCCTCCAAGCGCCCCCTGCAGGCGCTCGTACTGCGCCATGGCACCCCGGGGGGACACCCGGTGGCGAGGGATCCGGCGGACTTGTCACCCAGCCGTATCCGCCGCGTCAGCCGGAGGTCATGCGCACCTCAGGCGCGTGTCACGTGGCGGTCAGGTCGCTGTCATGTTCCCGTCATGAAACCGGGCGTGCGGCCCCGATGAGGCGCCAGGCAGTGGACTCAGGTGGCCGCAGGCGGAGGCGGGTTCAGGGCGGTGAGCAGCCGGCTGGTCGCCGCGGCGAGCTGCACCGGCGCGGCGGTCTGGTCACGGGTCGCCAGCAGCGACTCGACGTCGGCGCGGGACGCGCGCACCGCATCGCGCAGCGTGCGAGCCCGGGCGGCGCGCTCCTCCTCGGGAGCGGCGGCCTCCAGGCCGGTGAGCCGGTCCTCGGCGGCGCTCACCCGGGCGGCGCTGACCTGCCAGCCGCCGGCCAGGCCGTCGGGGGTGTTGGTCTGCTGCAGCTGGGGCAGCAGCACGCGGCCGAACCATGCCACCTCGGCCTCGGCCTCGGCGAGCTCGGCGTCCCAGGCGGCGCGTCGCCGGCTGCGCACGACGAGGAACCCGGCCAGCCCGGCGAGCAGCGCGGCGAGCACGAGCCACACCCAGCCCGGGATGCCGCCGTCCTCGCCGGCGACCGGCTCGGGCGCGGCCGTCACCGTGGCGGACGGCGTGGGCGTCGGGGTGGGCGTGGCGGTGGCGGTGCGGCTGACCTCCCTGGTGGGGGTCACCGTCGCGGTGACCACCACCGACGTCGTCTCGGTCGGGGTCGGCGGCGCTGTCGTCGGCGTCGGGGTGGGCGGCGTCGGCGCCGGGGTGCGCGTAGGCGTCGGGGTGTCGCTCGGGGTCTCGGTGGGGTCGGGCGTCGGGGTGTCGGGCACCACGGCGGTCGGGGGCACCGGGAGCGAGGGCACGGAGATGGACGGCACGGGCACGGAGATGGACGGCAAGGACACCGAGATCGAGGGGATCGTCGGCAGGGTCACCGACGGGGTCGGCAGGGTGATGCCGCCTCCACCACAGCCGGTCAGCAGCAGCGCCACCGTCGCGCCGGCCGGGCCAAGCAACCCTCGAGACCTCGTCGTGCCCCGTGTGCGGCTGTCCATGTCGCGGCCTTCCTGTCGTGCGGTGCGCTGCCTCCCGGCAGTCTCGACGGCGGCCGGCGCACGGGGCATCACCCGCACCGGATGATGCGGCCACGGCCGGCGGACGGTGCAATGGCGCGATGGACGACTCCGCACAGGCCGCCCCCACCGCGGAGCACGCCCGGCTGGCCCAGGCGACCGGGCGCGCCGAGACCGACCTGTTCACCGCGAACCCCTGGTACGAGTGGGGGCCCTACCTCAGTGAGCGCGCCTGGGGCACGGTGCGCGAGGACTACTCCGCCGACGGCGACGCCTGGCGCTCATTCCCGCACGACCACGCCCGTTCCCGTGCCTACCGCTGGAACGAGGACGGGATGGCGGGGATCTCCGACCTCCACCACGAGCTCTGCCTCGGGCTGGCGCTGTGGAACGGCAAGGACCCCATCCTCAAGGAGCGGATGTTCGGCCTGGCCGGCCCCGAGGGCAACCACGGCGAGGACGCGAAGGAGTACTGGTGGTACCTCGAGGGGCTGCCGAGCGCCGCCCTGCTGCACTGGCGCTACCACTACCCGCAGGGCGAGTTCCCCTACCGGCAGCTCGTCGAGCACGGCCGGGGGCTCGGCGACCCCGAGCTCGAGCTGCTCGACACCGGCGCCTTCGACGACGACCGCTACTGGTCGGTCGACGTCACCTACGCGAAGGCGAGCCCCACCGAGGTGCTCGTGCAGGTGCTCGTCGAGAACCACGGCCCGGACGAAGCGACCCTCGAGGTGCTACCCACGCTGTGGTTCCGCAACACCTGGTCCTGGGACGACGGTGCCCCACGGCCGCGCATCGAGCGCGACGGCTCCGCGCTGCGCGTCACCGACCACGCCCTCGCGGGCTACCGGCTGGATGCCGCGCCGGGCCCCGACGGGACGCCACCCGAGGCACTGTTCTGCGAGAACGAGACGAACCTGCCGCGCCTTTTCGGGGCTCCCGCCACCACCGCCTGCCCGAAGGACGGCATCAACGACCACGTCGTCAGCGGGGCCCCCACGGTCAACCCCGACGGCTTCGGCACCAAGGCCGCGCTCCGCTACCGGGTGACCGTCCCGGCCGGCGGCACGGCTGAGCTGCGGCTCAAGCTGCACCGGCCCAAGCCGGCCGCCCCTGGCGAACCCAACTGGGCCGCAACGGTGTTCGACACCGTAGTCGAGGCACGGCGGGCCGATGCCGACGAGTTCTACACGCACCTGGCTCCTACGGGAACCACCGTCGAGCAGCTGCGGGTGCTCCGCCAGGCCAGCGCCGGGCTGGTGTGGAGCAAGCAGATCTACCCCTACAGCGTCGCGCGCTGGCTCGACGGCGACCCCGGCCAGCCGCCACCACCCGAGTCTCGGCGCGGCATCCGCAACGACGCCTGGCGGCACCTCGACTCCTTCGACGTCCTCGCGATGCCGGACCCGTGGGAGTACCCGTGGTTCGCCGCCTGGGACCTGTCCTTCCACGCCATCTCCTGGGCACACCTCGACCCGGCGTTCGCCAAGTACCAGATGCTGGTGCTGCTGAGGGAGTGGTTCCAGCACCCCAACGGCGCGCTGCCGGCCTACGAGTGGAACTTCGACGACGTCAACCCGCCCGTGCACGTGCTCGCCGCACTGCGGATCTACGCGATCGACGGCGCGCGCGACCGCGAGTTCCTCGAGCGGGTCTTCCAGAAGCTGGTCGTCAACTTCACCTGGTGGGTCAACCGCGAGGACCCCGACGGCAACAACGTCTTCGGCGGTGGCTTCCTCGGCCTGGACAACATCAGCCCCCTCGACCGCTCCCACCTGGCCGACGGCGCCCGGCTCGAGCAGGCCGACGGCACGGCGTGGATGGCGTACTACGCGATGTCGATGCTGGTCATCGCGGTCGAGCTCGCCGAGCAGAACCCCGTGTACGACGACATGGTCGTGAAGTTCCTCGAGCAGTTCCTCCAGATCCGGCGAGCCCTCGAGGAGCAGGGGCTCTACGACGCCGACGACGCGTTCTTCTACGACCGCCTCGTGCACCCCTCGGGCGAGTCGATGCCGGTGCGGGTGCGCACCATCTCGGGCCTGATCCCGCTGCTGCCCGCCGTCGGGCTGCCCCGGCCGCAGGCGGCGCGCGTGCACCGGCTCGGCAAGGGCTTCGCCACGATCCGGGACAACTGGGAACGGCAGGGCGGCACCCTCACCGGCCTGGTCCGCGCGCTCGACGGGCGCGAGCACATCCTGGTCTCGGTGCTGCACCCCGACGACGTGAGGCTGGCCCTCACCGAGTTCCTCGACGAGGCTGCCTTCCTCTCCCCCCACGGCCTGCGCTCGGTGTCGAAGCGCTACGAGGGCCACCCCTACTTCATCCCCGGGATGCCGGGCGCGACGATCGACTACGAGCCCGCCGAGTCGACCACCTCGATGTTCGGCGGCAACTCCAACTGGCGCGGCCCGGTCTGGATGCCGGTGAACTACCTCGCGGTGCGCCAGTTCGTGCGCTGGCAGATGTTCCTGGGCGACGACTTCACCCTCGAGTACCCCACGGGGTCGGGGTTGCAGCACACCTTCGGCGAGATCGCCCAGGACCTCGCCGACCGGCTGCTCGGCATCTGGCTCCCCGACGAGCGCGGCCACCGCCCGGTCTTCGGCGACAGCACCCGGCTGCAGACGGACCCCGCCTGGAAGGACAACCTGCTGTTCTTCGAGTACTTCCACGGCGACAACGGCGCCGGCATCGGTGCGATGCACCAGACCGGCTGGACCGCCCTGGTCGTCGACCTCCTGCTCGACCCCCCGGGTCGGTCCCACCCGCCGACCAACTCCCGGTAGCCCCACCCGGGGCCACCGGAGCACCACCCCAACCGCAAGGAGCACCACCATGCCCGCCCGCAGCGACAACCCCGTCCTCGACACCATCGCCGCCATCACCGCTGCATCCCTGGAGCGTTCGGAGCTGTCGCCCGAGGCCCTGGTCATGATCCGGCTGGCCGCCCTCGCCGCGGTCGACGCGAAGCCGATCTCCTACCTGGCGCACGTCGGCCCGTCGATGGAGAGTGGGGTGACCCTCGAGGACGTGCAGAACGTGCTCGTCGCCGTGGCCCCGATCATCGGCACCGCCCGCACCCTGCCGGCATCGGTCAACATCGCCGAGGCGCTCGGGTTCGCCCTCGACGTCATGGAGGCCGAGCTCGACGCCGAGCTCGACGAGATGGGGTGACCCGGCGTCGCGGTCAGCCGACCGCGACGTAGACGGTGTTCGCCGAGGTGCCGCCCGTGAGCGGGTTCGCGAAGCTCACGACGTGCGCCTCGGCGGCGTCGAACTCGGCCCGCAGCACCGCCATGAAGTCGTCGTCCGGCGGGTCGTCGGACCACAGCGCGAAGACCCCGCCGGGGTGCAGGTGGCCGCGCAGCGCGTGCAGGCCTTCGGCGGTGTAGAACGCCGCGTGGCTGGGGTGCAGCACGTGCCGTGGGGTGTGGTCGATGTCGAGCAGCACCGCGTGCACCCTGGCTGGCCCGTCCGGCGCGAAGGGTGACGCCACCGCGGCGAGCGCGAAGAAGTCGCCCTGCACGAGCCGGGCGCGCGGGTCGGTGGCGAGCCCGGCGGCATCCGGCAGCAGCTCTCGCTCGTGCCAGCCGATGACCGGCGCGAGGGCCTCGACCACGACGAGCGAGCGCACCCGCGGGTCCTCCAGCGCCGCGACCGCGGTGTAGCCCAGCCCGAGCCCGCCGACGACGACGTCGAGCCGGTCGCCCGGGCAGGCGGCGAGCCCGAGCCGGGCGAGCTCGATCTCGGCGACGGGGAACAGGCTGGACATGAGGAACTCCTCGCCCAGCTTGACCTCGTAGACGTCGACCTGCAGCGTGCGCTCGAGCCTGCGCCGCAGGCTGATCTCGCCCATCGCGGTGGGCTGCCAGTCGAGCTCCTCGAACCGTCTGCTCATCCGCCACTCCCATGCGTGCCGTCCCCGTGCGGGGCCGCCGCCCATGGTGTCAGAACGGCACCACGGGGAGGATGGGCCGATGACCGAGCAGCACACTCCACCGTCGCACGCCGAGCGCGCCCGGGCCGCCGAACCCGCCCTGACCCGCTCCGTCCCCGGGCTCCTGCCCCCCACCCCGGCGGACGCGCTGCGCGAGCTCGCCGAGGCCGCGGCCGCCCTCGACGAGCCGGGTGCCTGGGACCGCTATGGCGAGCACGGTGCGGTCGCAGCCCTCGAGCGCCGCATCGCCGACCTGCTCGGCATGCCCGCTGCCGCGATGTTCCCCAGCGGGGTCATGGCCCAGCAGGCGATGCTGCGGGTGTGGTGCGACGAGCGGGGCTCACGGCGCATCGCCGCCCCCGCGCTCTGCCACCTCATCCAGCACGAGGACGACGGCCCCCGCCTGCTGCACGGCTTCGACTTCGCCCTGCTCACCGACGGCCCCACCGTGCCGCAGGTCGAGCACCTGGCGGCCGTCCGCGGCCCGCTCGGTGCCGTGCTGCTCGAGCTGCCGCTGCGCGACGCCGGCTACCTGCTGCCGTCGTGGGACGAGCTGGTCGCCTTCGCGACGGCCTGCCGCGAGCGCGAGGTCCCCCTGCACCTCGACGGCGCCCGGATCTGGGAGTCGACGTCTCATCTCGGGCACTCCCCCGCGGAGATCGCGGGGCTCTCCGACAGCGTCTACGTCTCGCTCTACAAGGGGCTCGGCGGGCTGTCCGGGGCGGTGGTGGCGGGGCCGGAGGACGAGGTGGCACAGGCCAGGGTCTGGCGCAGCCGGATGGGCGGCACCCTGTTCAGCCTGATGCCGTTCGCGGTCGCCGCGCTGCGCGGGCTCGACCGCGAGCTCCCCCGGATGGCCGAGTACCACCAGCGGGCGCTGCTGCTGGCGCAGCGGCTGGAGGCACGCGGCATCCGGGTCACGCCGCAGCCGCCGCACACCAACGCGTTCCGCATCCACGTCGAGCGCGACGTGGCCGACCTCGACGAGCGCCGGGTCGTGGCGATGGAGCGCCAGCGGGTCAGGCTCTCGCCGCCGTGGTCGGCCTCGACGACCCCGGGCTGGGCGTGGACCGAGCTCACCGTCGGGCCGGCCACGATGCCGTGGGACGCCGACGAGGCGGTCGACGCCCTGGTGCGGGCCTACCTGCACTGACGGCACGCCCTGAGCAGCGACCTTGGTCTCGCTCATCGCCAGGACGGCGGCCCTGTGCGTGGAGCGCACCTCCGATCTCGCTGCTGCCCGAGCACGGGTGGACCGCACCGGGCTACCCCGTTCGAGCCCCGTCGGCCACAATCGCACGATGACGTCCGCAACCGTCGTCGGAGCCAGCATGGCCGGGCTGCTGGCCGCTCGAGCGCTGACCGACCACGTCGACGACGTCGTCGTGCTCGAGAGGGATCGGCTCGAGGATGCCGCACGGCCGCGCGGCCACGTGCCCCAGGGGCGTCACCTGCACCTCCTGCTCTCGGCCGGCCTCGACCTGCTGGTCGGCTGGTTCCCCGGCATCGACGACGAGCTGGAGTCGCTCGGGGCGGTGCGGGTCGACGGCACCCGTGCGTGGGTGCACCAGTCGGGTGGGTACCGGGCCCAGGGTGACTGGGGGCGGCCGGTGCTCAGCCTGACCCGGCCGCTGCTCGAGCAGGTGATGCGGCGCCGGGTCGCGGCCCTGCCCGGTGTGGCCCTGCGCGACGGCGTCGTGGTCGACCGGGTCGAGGCCGAGCCCGGCCGGGTGACCGGTGTGGTGGTCGACGGCGAGGTGCTGCGCGCCGACCTGGTCGTCGACTGCTCGGGCCGGTCCTCGCGGATCGCCCACCAGGTCGAGGCGGCCGGCATCCTGGCACCGCCGGTGTCCCGGGTGAGCCTCGGCTGCGCCTACGCGAGCGGCTTCCTCCCCCGCTCCGCGGGCGACTTCGAGGGCAGCTTCCTCGTGTGCGGCACCTCGCCGCCGGAGTCGTTCCGGGTCGGTGCCCTGCTGCCGGTCGAGGGCGAGCGGTGGATGGTGACCCTCGCCGGCGTGCACGGCGACGTGCCGGGCACCGACCCCGACGAGGTGCTCGAGTTCGCGCGGGGCCTGCCCACCCCCGGCCTCGCCCAGCTCGTCGAACGGCTGGGCCCGCTGTCGGCCGTCACGTCGTACCGGTTCCCGTCGAGCCAGCGGCGCCACTACGAGAAGGTGCCGGCGCCGCCGGCCGGGTTCGTCGCCCTCGGCGACGCGGCGTGCAGCTTCAACCCCATCTACGGGCAGGGGATGTCGTGCGCGGCGCTGCAGGCCCGGGCCCTCGCCGTGGCGGTGGCCGACACCGGCGTGCGGTGCGCCGTGCTGCCGGCACGGTTCAACCGCAGCGCCGCCCGGATCATCGACGCCCCGTGGGCGATCGCGGTCGGCGCCGACTTCCTGCACCCCCGCACGACGGGCCCCAAGGCGCCGGGCACCGACCTGGCCAACCGCTACACCCAGCGACTGGTGCGGGCAACCCACCGCTCGCTGGCGTTGGCCCGGACGTTCAACCGCGTGGTCAACCTGGTCGAGCCGCCCACCGCCCTGGTGCGGCCCTCGGTGGTCGCGAAGGTCGGCGCTGCCTCGGTCACCGGCCGGGGTGACCGGGCGCCGGTGACCCACCCGAGGATCGGCCCGCACCCCGGCTGAACCGCCGCGGCCCCGCGCCCGTGTTGTGGGGCGTGACCACCGTCGAGGTTCGGGTGAGCTCTGCGTGGCTGCGTCTGCGCGAACCGGCGGACGCGGCTGCCCGCTCCCTCGACCTCGCCCGCAAGGCGGTGCAGGCGCAGACCGGCGAGGGCCGCACCGTCGTGCACGACCTCGGCTGCGGGAGCGGCTCGATGGGCCGCTGGCTGGCACCGCACCTGGCCGGTCCGCAGCACTGGGTGCTGCACGACCGCGACCCCGACCTGCTGCGCGTCGCCGCGAACGACCCACCGTGCTCGGCCGACGGCTCCGCCGTCACCGTCGAGACCCGCCGGGGCGACCTCACCCGGCTGGGCCCCGACGACCTGGCCGGCGCCACCCTGATCTCTGCCTCGGCCCTGCTCGACATGCTGACCGCGGCCGAGCTGGAGCGCTTCGCCGCATCGTGCGTCGCAGCCGCCGTGCCGGCGCTGGTGACCCTCTCCGTCACCGGCCGGGTGCGCCTGACCCCGAGCGACCCCCTCGACCGCGCGCTCGGCTCCGCCTTCAACCGGCACCAGCGCCGCACCGTCGGTGGTCGCACCCTGCTGGGGCCGGTCGCCGCCCGAGCCGCCGTCGACGCCTTCGGCGAGCTGGGGGCCAGGGTCGAGGTGCGACCGAGCCCGTGGCGGCTGGATGCCGGCTGCCCCTCGCTCACCCGTGACTGGCTGGCCGGCTGGGTGGGCGCCGCCGTCGAGCAGCGCCCCGAGCTGGCCGCGGCGGCGCGCGCCTACCTCGCCCGACGCCGTGACGAGATCGAGCACGGGGGGCTGACCGTCACGGTGCAGCACCTCGACCTGCTCGCCCTGCCGCGGCGGTCGCGCCCGTGAGCCGGCTCGCCGTCCTCCCCGAGGACGACGTGGTGCCACTGCCGCCCCGCGGGCCGGCCCCGAGTGCCCGCGCGGGCGTCATGGTCGGCCTCGCCGGGCTGGTGGCGCTGCTCGCCGTGCTCACCGCCGAGGTGGGCCTGGACCGCGGCGCCTGGGCGGTGGGTCTGGGCTGTGCCGTTCTGCTCGCCACGCTCGTCGTGCGGGGGCTCGCGCGCGACGGCCGGCGGAGCATGGGCCCGGCCGACCTCGTCACGCTGACCCGGGGCCTGGTCGCCTGTGCCGTGGCGGCCCTCACCGCCCAGTCGCTGCTCGGGTACGACGTGACCCCCGCCCTGGTCGTGCTGACCGTGCCCGCCCTCGCGCTCGACGCCGTCGACGGCCGGGTGGCCCGGCGCACCGGCACCGTCACGGCGTTCGGTGGGCGCTTCGACGGGGAGGTCGACGCGTTCCTCATCCTCGTGCTCAGCGTCGCCGCCGGCCCGGTGGTCGGCTGGTGGGTACTGGCGGCCGGCCTGGTGCGCTACGCCTTCGCCGTCGCCGGGTGGGTGCTGCCCTGGATGCGCGCCCCGCTCGAGTACCGCCACTGGCGCAAGGTGGTCACCGCGGGCGTCGGCATCCTGCTCACCGTGGCGGTGAGCCAGGTGCTGCCGCCGGCGCTCACCCTGCTGGCCGTGGTCGTCGCGCTGGGCCTGCTCGCCGAGTCCTTCGGCCGCGACGTGGGCTGGCTGTGGCGCCACCGGTCACCGGAACCCGCCTCGGTGCGGGTGCCGCGGACGTCCCGGCTGCCCCAGCCGCTTCGCCGCGGCCTCGCCGTCGTCGCGACGGTGCTGGCGCTGGCTCTGGTGTGGTTCGCCCTGGTCGCGCCCACCCGGCCGGACCGGCTCACCCCCGGCGCCTTCCTGCGGCTGCCGGTGGAGGCCCTTGCCCTCGCGGCGGTCGCCCTGGTCCTGTCCGCCCGCTGGGGGCGGGCCGTGACGGTCGTCGTGGGCGTCGTCCTGGGCGTGGTCACCCTGCTCAAGGTGCTCGACCTCGGGGCGTTCACCGTGCTCGACCGGCCGTTCAACGTCGTGACCGACCGCGGTCAGCTCGGCTCTGGCTTCGACTTCCTGCGCTCCTCCCTCGGGCCGTGGGCTGCGTGGGGCAGCGCGGTGGCGGCGGTCGCCGTGGTCGGCACCGCCGTGGCGTGCCTGCCCTGGGCCGTCGGCCGCCTCTCGGGGATGGTGTCCCGCAACCGCGGGCGCAGCACCAAGGCGGTCCTCGCGGTCGCGGTCGTGTGGGGGGTCTGCGCACTCACCGGGCTGCAGTTCCTCCCCGGCGCACCGGTCGCCGCCGCTGACGCCGCCCCCTTCGTGGCGGGCAAGGTGCAGGCGGCAACCGTCGCCTACCGCAACGAGGAGGCCTTCCAGCAGGCACTGGTGGCCGACTCCTACGCCGACCCGGCATCCGCCGACCTGTCGGCCCTCGCGGGCAAGGACGTCGTCCTCGCCTTCGTCGAGAGCTACGGTCGAGTGGCCGTCGACGGCCCGGAGTCGGCCGGGGTGCGCATCCTCCTCGACGACGGAACGGCGCGGCTGCGCCGACTGGGCTACACGGCATCCAGTGGCTGGCTCACCTCGCCCACGTTCGGTGGGAGCAGCTGGCTGGCCCACTCCACCTTCCAGTCGGGGCTCACGGTGGGCGACCAGGTGCGCTACGACCGGCTGCTCGCGAGCCCGCGGACGACGCTCAGCTCGGCGTTCTCGCGCGCGGGCTGGCGCACCGTGGCCGTGCTGCCCTCGACGCGAGGGCCCTGGCCCGAGGGCAGGAGGTTCTACGGCCTCGACCGCGTCTACAGCAGCACCGACCTCGGGTACGCCGGCCCGGCCTTCGGCTTCTCCGCGATGCCCGACCAGTACACCCTGGCCGCCGTCGACCGGCTCGAGCTCACGGCTGCCGACCGCACCCCGGTCATGGCGGAGGTCGAGCTCACCTCCAGCCACGGCCCGTGGGCGCCGCTGCCCACGACCGTCGACCCCGGGAGGCTCGGGGACGGGTCGGTCTTCGGGCCCATCCAGGCGGATGCCGTGACGGCAGCACAGCTGTGGAGCAACCGTGCCGACGTGCCCGGCGCATACCGCACGTCGATCACCTACTCGCTGACCAGCCTGCTGTCGTTCGTAGAGGGACATGCCGCCGACGACCTTGTCGTCGTCATGCTGGGCGACCACCAGCCCTCGACCATCATCAGCGGCTTCGGCGGCGACCGCGAGGTACCCGTCACCGTCCTCGCCCGCGACCCGAAGGTGGTCGACGCGATCTCGAGCTGGGGGTGGTCGACCGGGCTGCGCCCGCGCGACGAGGCCCCGGTGTGGCCGATGGCCCTCTTCCGCGACCGCTTCCTCAGCGCCTTCAGCGGCCCGACACCGGGGGCCGCCCCACCGGCCGCGGCCCTGGGGCGCCGATGACGGTCGACGACCACGACCTGGTCGACGCGGCGCTGTCGCACGCGCGTGGACGCGCCTTCGCACCTGGTGAATACGTCGGGCAGCAGAGCTTCGTGACCGCCGGCGAGGTGCTGTCGCTGGCTCGTCGTGCGGGGGTGGCACCCGGGGTGCGGGTGCTCGACCTGTGCTGTGGGGTGGGCGGCCCGGGCCTGCACGTCACCGAGGTGCTGGGCTGTGACTACCTCGGGGTCGACGCCAGCGCCGACGCCGTCGACCGGGCCCGGCACCGGGCGTCCGCTGCAGGGCTCGCGGCTCGCTTCGAGGTCGCGCAGGTGCCGCCCCTGCCGCCGGGCCGGTTCGACGTGGTGCTGCTGCTCGAGACGCTGCTCGCCTTCGCCGACAAGCCGGCGCTGCTCGGTCAGGTCTGCGCCGCGTTACCCGTCGGCGGCCGGTTCGCCTTCACGGTCGAGGAGGGTCACCCCCTCACCGCGTCGGAGCGCGCCGTGATGCCGGGGTCCGACACGGTGTGGCTGACGCCGCTCGAGACCCTGGTGGCCGACCTCGAGGACAGTGGCCTGCGGGTGGCCTGGTGCACCGAGCTCACCGCGTCGCACCTCACCACCGTCGACGCCCTCGTCGGTGCCTACGCCGCAGTGGCGCCGGCGCTCGTGCCGGCCACGGGCCAAGGCACCGTGACCGGCATCCTCACCGCGCACCGAACGTGGGGGCGGTGGCTGCGCGAGGGCAGGGTGCGGAAGTTCGCCGTGGTGGCCGAGAAGGTGAGCCGCTAGGGCGTCGGCTTCGGCAGTCGTTCGCGCACGAGGCGCCGGATGCCGGTGAGGATGGTCGACGGGTCGCCGTCCTTGGTCAGCACTCCCGAGGCGCCCGCCCCGAGCGAGTGGCGCACGCGGGCCGGGTCGATGGAGCTGGTGAGCACGAGCACCTGGGTGGCCGGGCACGACCCGACGATCATGCGGGTGGCACTCAGGCCGTCGATGCCGGGCATCGACAGGTCCATGAGCACGACGTCGGGCCGGGTGCGGGCCACGAGCTCGACGGCCTCGCCGCCGTCCTTCGCCTCGCCGACCCACTCCATGTCGCGGGCGCCGCGCAGGACGGAGCGGATCGAGTCGCGCAGCAGCGGGTGGTCGTCGACCACGGCCACGCGGACCCGCGGGAGGGTCGCCGCCCCCGCCTGGGACCGGGCAGAGCCCAAAGACTCCATGGGGGTCATCGGCGCTCCTTCCGGTCAGGGGGCCTACCGCGAGCACATCCGTACCAGTGTTGCCGGTCCACCCGGGCCAACAGGCCCGGCGTTGCAGCAATTCTGGCGGGCCCGGAGGGCTCCCGCACCTCGAGGCGATCTGCCCGGCCGGCGCCGAGGGCTCAGAGCGGCAGCTCCCCCCGCACGCTCGTGCCCGACCCCACCGCGGACTCCACCGTCACGACACCACCGGCGTTGTGAACCATCTCGGTGATGAGGCGCATCCCGAGGTGGCCCTCGGGGCTCTGCGCGGACGGGTCGAACCCCACGCCGTCGTCGGCGACCTCGAAGGTCATCACGCCATCGGCCTGGCCGATCCGGATGACGATGCTCGAGGCCCGCGCGTGCTTCTGGGCGTTGACGAGTGCCTCACGCACGGCCCGGTAGGTCAGCCGGTCGATCATCGGGTGGGGCGTCAGTGGTCCGGCGATCTCGACGTGGACGAGACCCGCCGTCAGCCCCTGGTCGACCGCCAGCTCGCGGACCACCTCCGCCAGCCCCTTGGTGGCCAGGTCGGGCGGGTAGATGTCGGTCATCAGGGTGCGCACGGTGGCGAGGTCGCGGCGCAGGATGTCGCCGGTCTGCTCCAACCGCCCGCGCATCGCTGCTCCCTCGGGCAGCCGCCTGGCCTCGGAGTCGAGGGCGTAGCCGATGCCGGCGAGGTCCTGCACCACCCCGTCGTGCAGGTCCTGCGCGATGCGGCGACGCTCGAGGTCGGAGGACTCGACGGCGTTGACCAGGAGGCGCTGCATCTGCTGCTGGCCGCGGTCGACGCGACGAGCCAGGGACACGGCCAGCGGGAGGGTGGCCAGGGTGAGGGCGATCAGGGCGAGGATCGGCAGCGGGAGGATGACCTTGATCAGGTTGACCATCTCGGCGCGCAGGCCGGTGGTGGGCACGTAGGTCTCGAAGACGATGGGCGCGCCGGTCGCGTCTTTGGTGCCCGTATAGACCTCGATCAGCTCCCCTTCGAGGCGTTCGAGCTTGTTCTCGGCCTTCTCGAGGTCGGAGATCGACGACACCGTGTCGTTGGTGCCGAACACCGCGTACTCCTCCTCCTCGAGCTCGTAGGTCTGCCCCACGAGCGGCTTGAGGTCGGAGTAGAGGATCCGGCCGCGCCCGTCGCCGGCATCGGCCCACACCTTGACGTGGCGGATCGAGCCGTCACGGGCCCGGTTCTCCAGCACCTGTGCCATCCGGGCGAGCGCGGCCGGATTCTCGGCCCGGAACTGGTCGTCGGCCAGCGGCGACACGATGGTGTGGGCCACGGCCCGCGCCGTGATCTCCGCGCTGCGCAGCGCCTCGTTGCGGGCGACCACCCAGCTGATGACGAGCACGACCACGACGACACCCACGAAGGCGACGAGGTTCCACAGCAGGTACCAGCGCAGCGCCTGCCGCAGGGTGTCCCGCGGTGCGGGTCGGTGGGCGGGTGCGGGCGCGTGACGGCCGGGGGGCCCGGCGAGACCGGGCCGGCCAGCAGGTGACATCAATCGCCCAGTCGGATCAGACCGGTCCGGGTGGCCAGCACCACCGCTTCGAGCTGGGAGTGGACGCCGAGCTTGGCCAGGACGCCCTTCACGTAGCCGCGGCACGTGTGCAGCGTGACGCCCAGCTCCTTGGCGATGCCGCGTGGGTCGCGCCCGTGGCCGAGCAGCCGGAGCACCTCCAGCTCACGTGGGGTGAGGTTCCACTGCAGCATGGAGCGGTCATGCTCGACGACGGCGGAGAGCCGGGCGAGCAGGCCGTCGGGCAGGATGAGGCTCCCGCGTTGCGCGGTGCGCAGCCCGTTGAGCACCTCGGTGAGGGACCCGTCCTTGGCCAGGAAGCCCGAGGCCCCCGCGGTCGCGGCCCGCTCGACGTCGGCCAGGCTGGCGTGCGCCGTGAGGATGAGGATCTTCAGGTCCGGGTGGTCGCGCACGAGCTCGGCCGAGGTCGAGATGCCGTCCCGGTCCGGGAGGTGGACGTCCATCAGCACCACGTCGGGTCGCAGCCGGGCCACGGCGGCGAGCGCCTCGGCCGAGTCCTGCGCGTGGCCGACGCACACCAGGTCGTCCTCGGCGTCCAGCGCGCGGGACAGCAGCTCCGCGAACGTCCGGTGGTCGTCGACGACGAGCACCCTGGTGCGTTCAGTGGGCATCGCGGACCGTTCCTCGGCCACCGTGAGCGGCAGTTGCGTGATCAGTGCACTCGTCATCGTCGGGGACTTCCCGACGCCGGCGTTCCCGGCGGGCAGCAGCCATCACGTCGTACCCCCGACACGGGGCCGTTGCCTCTTACGGCCATCATGACCACCTCCCTGCAGTGTGGTTCACACCACTGTGGAGGTGGTCACGACGAACGTCCATAGTCCGAACGGACTAACCCCTCCGGTCTGTGGAGGGGCTGATGGAGGGCGGCTCAGGCCACCGACAGCTCGCGGTCGACCTGGCTGCCGTCCCACGCCATGGGGTAGAACGCCCGCAGGATCTCGACCTCGGCGGCCCGCGCCTCGATCGCCGCGAGCATCTGCTCGGTCTCGGGCCCGCAGCGCACGCCGAGGTCCCGGTCGAGGACGTCGCGGCAGCGGCCCACGGTGCGGCGCACGGCGTCGTGGCGGCCCAGCCCGTGGTTGGCGAGCATGACCAGCCGGTAGGCCTCCTCGGAGTACCGGTCCCGGCTCAGCGCGATCTCCGCGTGCCGCAGGCACACCGAGCGCTGGCCCTGCGCGAGGCTGTCGAGGGCCAGGTCGAGGTGCGCCCGGGTGACCCGGTCCTCGTAGACGAGGCGGTCATCCTGCACCCACTCGTCGTATCGGGCGTGCTCCAGCACCGGTCCGCTCGCGAGGCCCACCGCCGCGGTCAGCAGCTCGAGGCGCGCACGCCGCGGCGCTCCCTCGGCGCGCAGCAGCAGCTCGTCGAAGCGGTCGAGGTCGACGCTGACCTCGTCGACGGCGAGGCGGTACGCGCCCGCGCCCGTCACGATGACCCGCCTGGCCTGCGCCTGGTCGACGAACAGGCTGTGCCGCAACACGCACACGTAGGTGTTGAGGGTGGCGGCCACGTTGCGCGGCTCCTCCCCCTCCGCCCACAGCGCCGTCGCGATCAGGTCGGTGGAGACGAGATGGCCCCGAGCCAGGAGCAGCATCTCGAGCACCTGTCGGGGCTTGACCCCCCCGAGGTCGCGCGGCCCGAGAATGCGGTCGCCGTCTCTGACCTGAAGAGGTCCGAACATCGAAAATTCCATGGTTGTCCTACTTCCGCTTACGCCCTGCATCGTTCGCGTAGTTGACAGGGAACCATCGAGCCGGGCCGGCGCACATCCCCCAAAAGTGGGGGCACCGTTCGATGTATCTCGGCCCGGCCGGGCGGCTACGTGTGGGAGCCGGCGTCGCCAAAAGGTTGTCCAAAGAACCGCCGCCTACCGTCGCTGCTCGTCCGACGAGAGGCGAGGCCATGTCACTGACCAGACGAGAGATGCTCACGTTCGGCGCGCTCTCCGGGGGAGCCATGCTGATCCCCCTGGAGCGCAGCGTCCAGGCGGCGGCCCAGAGCCGGATCGCCGAGAGCTTGCTGCCCAAACCCTTCAGCGTGCCGTTCGCGCTGCCGCCCGTCGCCACGGCCGTCAAGACCGTCGGCGACACGGACTACTACGTGATGCGGATGCGGCAGAGTGCCGCCCAGATCATCCCGGGCTACCAGACCCGGATCTGGGGCTACGACGGCTCGTTCCCCGGACCGACGTTCGACGTCCAGGCAGGCCGGAAAGTCGTTGTCCGCCAAGTGAACCGGCTCCCGGCAACTCACCCGACACTGGGGTACACCCCCTTCACGTCGGTCCACCTGCACGGGTCGGCGTCGCTCCCCCAGTTCGACGGGTACGCGAACGACGTCACCTACCCCGGCAGCTGGAAGGACTACCACTACCCGAACTTCCAGGACTCCCGGACCCTCTGGTACCACGACCACGGCGTGCACCACACCGCGTCGAACGTCTACATGGGTCTGGCCGGCATGTACCGGATGCACGATGCCCACGAGCAGTCACTGCCCATCCCCCAGGGCGCCTACGACGTGCCGCTGATCATCAGCGACGCCATGTTCGACAACCGGGGCCAGCTGCTCTACGACGACGACGACCACTCCGGCGTCTTCGGCGACGTCATCCTGGTCAACGGCAGACCTTGGCCGGTCATGAAGGTCGAGCGGCGCAAGTACCGCTTCCGCATGCTCAACGCGTCGGTCACGCGCTCCTACCGCTGGCAGCTCGACACCGGCGAGCCGCTGGTCGTCATCGCCACCGACGCCGGGCTGACGGCGGCACCGGAGCCGGTGAAGACCCTGTTGCACGGCAACGCCGAGCGCTACGAGGTGGTCATCGACTTCGCGAAGTACGAGGTCGGGCAGCGGGTCACCCTGCGCAACGTCAGCCCGAAGAACACCGTCGACTACACCAACACCAACAAGGTCATGGCCTTCGACGTCGCGGGTGAGCCGGTGAGCACGGCCAACAACTCCATCCCCAGCGTGCTCTACCCGGACTGCCCCGTCATGGCCCTGACCCCCACCCCCACCACGACCACCCGGACGATGGCCCTGGTCCGCAGGCACGGACAGTGGACGATCAACGGCCAGTCCTGGGCCGAGGTCGAGGCCAGCGCCTACACCAAGGCCCTCGCCGCACCGCCGCTGAACGGCGTGGAGGTCTGGGAGATCCGCAACGACTCCGGCGGCTGGCACCACCCGTTGCACATCCACCTCGTCGACTTCCGGATCCTGGACCGCGAGTTCGACCGGAACGGGATCCGGGTGCCACCCCGGCCCAACGAGCTCGGCCCGAAGGACGTCGTCTACGTGGGCGAGAACGAGCGGGTGCGGCTGATCATGCGTTTCGGGCCGCACCCGGGCCGCTACATGATCCACTGCCACAACCTCCCCCACGAGGACCACGACATGATGGGCCAGTTCTGGGTGGGCGGCACGGGCGGCTACGACCCGCTGTCAGCGGCCGCACGGCCCTTGCCGGCCCCGAAGATCTGAGCGGCCATGTCGACCACGACACGTCCCGACCTCACCGCTACGACGCCGGCCCGCGACGGCCGACGGGTCACCCCGAGCGCCACCGCGGGCTGCATCGCGCTCGCCTCGGTGCTCGCGGGAGCGATCCACCTGGCCGTCGCGCCGGAGCACCTCGAGGAGTGGTGGCTCTACGGCGCCTTCTTCGTGGTCACCGGCCTCTTCCAGCTCGCGTACGCGACCCCGGTGCTGCGACGGCCCACCCCGCTGGTCGTGCTGACCGGCATCGTCGTCAACCTGGGCATCGTCCTCACCTGGGTGGTGAGCCGCACGGCGGGTCTGCCGATCACGCCGCCCGCAGGCGGCGCCGCCCACGAGGGAGGCCATTCCGTCGACGGGCCCATCCCGCTGGAGGGAGCTCACGGCGTCGAGGCGGTCGGGCCGGCAGACCTCGTCGCCACCGGCGCCGAGCTGCTCGTCGTGTGCCTCTTGGTGACCCTGCTGCCCCCTCGGCAGCGCGCGGGCTCGGTGAACCTGCTGCTCGTCACCGGCGTGATCCTGTGGGCGTTGCGGTTCAGCGGCGCGCTGGGCTGATGCCCGCGCACACGGGCACCCACGAGCGCGCGTCCCGGGTCTCGCGCGTCTCCGTTCGCGTCGTCGTCGCGGCCCTGACCGTGGTGCTGGTCGTGCTCGTGGTCCCGGCGCTGGAGCCGTTGCGGGTCACCTCGCAGAGCATGAGCCCCACGCTCGCGGACGGCGACCAGGTGCTCGTCGACAAGCTCACCGGACGCTGGCGCCCGCCCGCGGTGGGCGACGTCGTCGTCTTCCGCGACCCCGTCGGTGAGCGGCTGGTCGTGAAGCGCGTCGTGGCCCTGGGGGGGCAGACCGTCGGCCTCGAGGACGGCGAGCTCGTCGTCGACTCGACCGTGCGGCACGAACCACAGGTCGACGTCTCCCGGATCGACTCCACCTACTTCGGTCCCGTGACGGTGCCGGTGGATGCCGTGTTCGTGCTGGGGGACAACCGGGCCGAGTCGATCGACTCCCGCACCTACGGGCCCATCCGGGTCGACGACCTCGTCGGCCGCGTGGTCCTCACCTTCTGAGCACGCTCTCGGCCGACGGCCCCCCGCTCGGGGACGGCCCCAAGGTTTTCAAAAGGTATGTCGAAGACCGGCCCGCCACTGTGAGCCGCATCACCGTGCAGAACAGGGGAAACCACCATGGGTACAACCGTCATCGCTCGACGTCACGCGGACGCCTCGGGGCACCGCCGCACGACCAGGGTCAGGGCCGTCGCAGCAGCGACCGTCCTGGCGATGGTCGCGCTGGTGCTCCCGATGGCCATGAGCGCGTCGAGAGCCGCCAACACCGTGGGCCAGGGGTTCACCGTGACCCCGGCCGACCTGGCGTTCATCCTCAAGCAGATCAAGATCGCTGAGGCGCACTCGGCGGTGCTGGCGGCTGAGGGGCCCGGCCCCTCGACGGACCCCGTGCGGTGCCAGTCGATGATCGGCACCGGTCCCAACCAGATCGAGAGCCCGCTGGTCTCCTTCGGCCTGCGCACCGTCGACGGCAGCTGCAACAACCTGCAGCCCGGCCAGGCGACGTACGGCGCAGCCGACCAGACCTTCCCGCGGCTGACCAAGCCCGTGTTCAAGGACGCCGAGCCCATCACCCCCGCCCTCCCGGTCGGCCCGCTCGGACCCACGTCGTACACGCAGACCAGCGGCAGCGTGATCGACTCCGAGCCGCGCACCGTGAGCAACCTGATCGTCGACCAGACTTCGGAGAACCCTGCGGCAGTCGCCGCGGCCGGCTTCCCGGTGCGCTCGCAGGGCAACGAGGGCGTGGTCCCCTGCACCACCGAGCCCAGCACCCCCGGTGGCACCGACGGCCTTCCCGCCGGCTGCGTCCCGGCCCACACCAGCCTCGACATCCCCAACGTGACCACGGACGTCGGGCTGTCCCCGCCGTTCAACTCGCTGTTCACGATCTTCGGCCAGTTCTTCGACCACGGCCTCGACAAGATCACCAACGGTGGCAACGGCAC
>JBBQNZ010000037.1:0-28749 GCA_038330415.1 Actinomycetales bacterium
GGGTGGTCGGGGGGGCGTGCGACCCTGCGGGGGTGGGTGACGGTTTGTCCGACGTGCTCGGCGGGCAGGCTGCCGGCGTCGTGGGTGCGTATCACGGAGCGTCTCCTTGGGGGGAAGGATGAAGGGCGGGGTGGGGGGACAAATGAAGGGCGGGGTGGGGGGAAGAATGAATAGAGGGGTTGACGATGCGAGGAGCGAGGTCGCCTGTCGGTGGCGACCAGGTCGCGATGTCCGCCTCGACCTGGTCCCCGGAGCGGATGTCGCGAACGGTGTCGGACTCGCCATCTCCACCGGGGAACCAGACGTAGGGGATACCGCGCCGGTCGGCATGCCGGATCTGTTTGCCGTACTTGGCTGCACTCGGCGCCACCTCGGTTGCGATGCTGCGACTTCGCAGCGCCCGGGCGATGACCCGGGCCCGATCGCGCGCGTCGTCGTCGTGGAGCGCGACGAGCACTACAGACGGGACGGAGCGGTCGGCGTCGAGCAGTCCACGGGCGACCAGTGGCGCTACGAGCCGGGTCACACCCAAGGAGATCCCCACGCCCGGAAAGGTCGAGCGACCATCGGAGGCGAGGGCGTCGTAGCGTCCGCCGGCGCACATCGACAGCGTGCCGAGAACTTCCATCCGGCCCTCGAAGACCGTGCCCGTGTAGTAGTCGAGGCCGCGGGCGATCTGCAGGTCGGCGACGAGCACGCCGGGCGCCTGCTCCATCCCGACCGCGATCACGGCGGACAGGGCGTCGAGCCCCTCGTCGAGGGTGGGGTGCTGCACACCCAGGGCGCGCACGGCATCCACGAACGACAGGTCGGTGCTGCTGATCGAGGCCAGCGCCAGCACCTGGTCGGCCTGCTCGGTCGACGCGCCCGACTCCACCAGCATCGTGGTGACCTTGTCGGGCCCGATCTTCGCGAGCTTGTCGACGATGCGCAGCGTCCCCGCGACGTCGGTCAACCCGAGGCCGAGGTAGAAGCCCTCGGGGATCTTGCGGTTGTTGACCTGGATGCGGAACTCCCCCACCGGCAGGCGCGAGAACGCCTCGGCGATGACGAGCGGCATCTCGGCCTCGAAGTGCGGCGCGAGCTCGCCCACGTCGACGACGTCGATGTCGGCCTGGGTGAACTCGCGGAACCGCCCCTCCTGCGGCCGCTCCCCGCGCCAGACCTTCTGGATCTGGTAGCGGCGGAACGGGAAGGCGAGCTTGCCGGCGTTCTCGAGCACGTAGCGCGCGAACGGCACGGTGAGGTCGAAGTGCAGGCCCAGCGCGGCATCCCGGCCGCTGTCGTCGCCCGCGAGCCGGCCGATGCCGTAGATCTCCTTGTCGGCGTCGCCGCCCTTGCCGAGCAGGCGCTCGACCGGCTCGACGGCCCGGGTCTCGAGCGGCGCGAATCCGTGCAGCTCGAAGACCTCGCGGATGACGTCGAGGAAGTGCAGCTCGAGGAGCCGCTCGGCGGGCAGGAGCTCAGGGAAACCCGAGATGGGGGTGACCTTGGTGGTGGGGACGCTCACGCGGTCAATCCTCGCAGGTAGGGGTTGGTCGCCCGCTCGCGGCGCATCGTCGTCGCGGCGCCGTGGCCGGTGAGCACGAGCGTGGAGTCGGGCAGCGGCAGCACGACGTCGCGCAGCGAGCGCTGCATGGCGTCGTGGTCGCCGCCGGGCAGGTCGGTGCGGCCGATCGAGCCGGCGAACAGCACGTCGCCACTGACCATGGTGCGGTCCAGGCCCTCCTCTGGAGGCAGGCCGTCGGGCACCGCGTCGAGCCCGAACATCACCGAGCCCTCGGTGTGGCCGGGGGCGTGCAGCACCTCGACGTCGAGCCCGGCCACCGCGAGCCGCTGGCGGTCGGCGACCTCCACCACGTGCTCGGGCTCGCGCCACGTGGCGCGCTGGCCGAACTGCTGCTCCAGCATCTCGAGCAGTCCAGGCATCACATTGCTCAGCGGGTCGTGCAGGCGGTAGCGGTCGTCGGTGTGGATGTAGGCCGCGGTGTCACCGCCGCACACGGGCGTCACCGAGTAGACGTGGTCGATGTGACCGTGGGTGAGCAGCACCGCCGCGGGTTTGAGCCGGTGCTCGGCGAGCACGTCACGCAGGGTCTGCTCGACCCCGATGCCGGGGTCAACGACGAGGCACTCCTCGCCCGGGCCCAGCGCGAGGACATAGCAGTTGGTGCCGAAGGCGGCGGCGGGGAAGGCGACGGCGAGCACGGGTGGAGCGTAGCCGCAGGGTGCCTGCCTAGACTGGGCCGCCGTTGCCGCTGTGATGGAGGGACTGACCGAAGTGACCAAGGAGCAGGAACGCGCCCGGGCACGCCGCCGCTACGAGCGCCAGCAGGCGAACCTCGCGCAGCGCGACTCGGACCACTCCCGGCGGATGCGGCTCACGGCGATCATCATCACCGTCGTGCTCGTGGTCGGCGTGGCCGCTGTGCTCGGTGGCATCTTCGGGTCCTCCACCTCGTCGGACGTCGCCGCCCCTGCGACGACCACCGCGGCCGGCTGCGAGCCGCCCCCCACGGCCCTGGGCACCGCGGCCCAGCTCAGCCTGCCCGACGCCGCAACCGCCCAGGGCAAGACCTACGTGGCCACGGTGACCACGAACTGCGGTGACATCGAGCTGACCCTCGACGGCACGAAGGCTCCCCAGGCGGTGGCGGCGTTCAACGAGCTGGCCAAGCAGAACTACTGGCTCAACTCGCCCTGCCACCGGCTGACGACCGCCGGGCTGAAGGTGCTGCAGTGCGGCGACCCGACCGGCACCGGTTCGGGCGACCCCGGCTTCGGCTTCGGGGTCGAGAACGCCCCCAAGGACGGGGTCTACCCGCGGGGCACCCTGGCGATGGCCCGCACCAGCGACCCGAAGAAGGGCAACGGCGGCCAGTTCTTCCTCGTCTACGGCGACTCCACCCTGCCGGACCCGGATGGCTACACCGTGTTCGGCACGGTCACCTCCGGGTTGGATATTGTCGACAAGATCGCTGCCGCCGGGGTCGCCCCCGGCGGGGCCAGCGCGACCGACGGGTTCCCCGCCGCACCGATCAGCATCCTTCGGGTTGCTGTCACCGAGAAGAAGGCCTGACCGTGTCCGACGACAAGCCCACCCCCCTCCCGAGCATCCCCTCGCCGGCTGCCCTCGCCCGGATGCACCCGCGTCCGGTGGCGGCGCCGCCCGCGGTGGCGCGCTCGGAGTCGGCGCGCTTCGGCCGGGCCGACGACGAGGGCCACGTCTTCGTCACGGTCGGCGACGAGGAGCGTGAGGTGGGCTCCTACCCCGGGGTCACCCCCGACGAGGCCCTGCAGTACTTCGCCCGCAAGTACGACGAGCTCGCGGCCTCGGCCGACCTGCTCGAGGCCCGCCTGGTCAACCCCGACGTCTCGGCCAAGGAGGTCGCCGACGGCCTGTCCACGCTGCGCGAGCACGTCGAGAGCACCGGCGTGGTCGGCGACATCCCGGCCCTGCAGGCTGCCGTCGAGCGGGTCGCGGCCGGGCTCGAGGCCAAGCGCGCCCAGGAGGCCGAGCAGCGTGCCACGGCGCGGGCCGAAGCCACCGCCCAGCGCGAGGCCATCGTGGTCGAGGCCGAGCAGATCGCCGGACAGCCGGCCGCCTCCACGCAGTGGAAGACCAGTGGCGAGCGGATGCGCGCCCTGCTCGACGCGTGGAAGCAGCACCAGCGCACCGGTGCCAAGCTCGACAAGGCCACCGAGTCGGCCCTCTGGCAGCGCTTCAGCCATGCCCGCAACTCGTTCGACAAGGCCCGCCGGGCCTGGTTCGCCGACCTCGAGACCAGCCGGGCCGAGGCGCGTGCCACCAAGGAGGCCCTGGTCGCCGAGGCCGAGCAGCTCGCGACCAGCACCGACTGGACCCCCACGGCACGGGCCTTCAAGCAGCTGATGGACCGCTGGCGCGCCGCCGGCCGGGCCTCGCGCGCCGAGGACGACGCCCTGTGGGAGCGGTTCCGCACCGCGCAGGACTCCTTCTTCGCGGCCAAGGACGAGATCTCGGCCGCCGAGGAGGCGGAGTTCCGCACCAACCTGGCGGTCAAGGAGGAGCTGTTGACCGAGGCCGAGGCCCTGCTGCCGGTCACCGACGTCGAGGCCGCGAAGGTGGCCTTGCGCGGCATCCAGGACCGGTGGGAGAAGGCCGGCAAGGTGCCCCGCGCCGACCTCGAGCGGGTCGAGAAGCAGATGCGCCGTGTCGAGACCGCCGTGCGCGAGGCCGACGAGCAGCGTTGGAAGAGAACCAATCCCGAGGTGGCTGCGCGGGCGCGCTCCCTCGTCGACCAGCTCGAGGCATCCGTCGCCTCGATCGAGGCCGACGTCGCCAAGGCCGAGGCCAAGGGTGACGACAAGGCCGCTGAGGCCTCCCGGGGACGCCTGACCGCCCAACAGGAGTGGCTCGCGCAGGCCCGCGCCGGGCTCGACGAGTTCGGCGGCTGAGGCAGGCTCCAGCCCCTCACCCCCACCGCAGCACCCCGCACGACACCGCGTCCGACGGCGCCCCGCCGGACGCCCCCTGCACGAGGAGGACGAGCGCGCCCATGGGACGGCACGGATCCAGTGTTCGACGACCGCGGGGGCTGGGCGCGACGGCCCTGGCCACGGTGCTGGTGCTGGTCGGTGTGCTGGCCTGGGGCGGCTGGGTCGTCGCATCCGGCCGCGGGTCGTTCCTGCCCTGGGCCGGCACCTGGTGCACCGACCGGCCGACGGTCACGGTGACCACGACCGCGGCGATGGAGCCTGTGCTGCGGGAGGTGGCCGACGGCGCCGAGGGGGTCTGTGCGACCTTCCGGGTCACCGCCGAGTCCCCCGAGGCCACTGCTCAGCGGTTCGAGGCGGGGGGCACCGCCGCGCCGGACCTGTGGGTGCCCGACTCGACGCTGCTGGCCCGGCAGGTGGCGACGGCATCCGGCGGACGGGTCAGCGTTGGCGCGACCGTTGCCAGCACGCCGGTCGTGCTGGCCGTGCCGGACGGCCAGCAGGCGCCCGACCCGGTCACGTGGGGCTCGACCATCGTGGCCCGCAACACACGACTGCCCGACCCGACCACCTCCACGGCGGGTCGGGTCACCCTGATGGCGGGGCTGGCGGAGCTCGACGCGTTGCCGGCAGGCCAGCGCTCGGCGGCCCTGGCCGGCATCGGCGGCATGCTCAGCAGGGTCGTGCCGGAGGAGACCCTGCTCACGGCTCATGTGCGGGGCGGCGAGGCCGCGGTCTTCCCCACCACCGAGCAACAGGTGCAGCGCGCCGCCGTCAGTGGGCTCGTGGTCAGGAGTGCTGCCTCGACGACCCCGACGCTCGAGTTCCCTTTCGTGACAACCCCTTCCGCGCCACCGGATGCCGCTGCCGCGCTGACCAGGGCGCTGACCGGGGATGCCGGGCAGGCCGCCCTGCGCGACGCCGGCTTCCGCACGCCCGCCGACCCGACGCCGACCATCGCTGGCGGGCCGTCGCCCGATGCCGTCGGTGCCGCGGTCACGCCGGAGCAGGCGACGGCCGCCAAGCAGATGTGGACGGCCATCGCCACGCCCACCCGGTTGCTCACCGTCATCGACACCTCCGGCTCGATGGACCAGCCGGCGTCCGAGGGCGAGGGGTCGCGCATCGAGGTCGCGAGCCGGGCCGCCACGGGCGCCATCCAGCTGCTCGCCGACCACAACTCGGTGGGGCTGTGGACCTTCTCGACGCGCCAGCAGGGTGACCGGGACTGGACCCAGGTGCAGCCGGTGGCCCAGCTCGGCGCCGACGACCAACGGGCCAAGCTGGCGTTCTCGCTGGGCTCGCTCGGCACCGAGCTCGGCGGTGACACCGGGCTCTACGACACGGTCGCCGCGGCCTACCAGGCAGCGGTGAAGGACTTCGACCCCCAGGCCAACAACCTATCGCGCTGTTCACCGACGGCGTCAACGACGACCCGGCAGGTGGGCTCGACCTCGCCGGCCTGCAGCAGCGGCTGGTCGAGCTGGGCTCACCTGACCGGCCGGTCACCGTGCTGCTGGTCGGCATGGGCGGGGTCGACGAGAAGGCGCTGCGACCGATCGCGAAGGCGGTGCCGACCGACGGTGGCGGCGCGGGTGCGGTGTTCGGCATCACGACGCCCGACGACATCGCCGACGTCTACGTGACGATGCTGCTGCGCCGGCTCCCCCAGGGCGACTGAGCCCCTGGCCGCTCACTCCTCGTTGCGCCGGCCCCCGGTGACCCGGTGCGCGTCGAAGACGCCGTCGACCTTCTGCACGGCCCGCACGACGTGACCCAGGTGCGCCGGGTCGCCCATCTCGAAGGTGAAGTGCAGCTTGGCCACCCGGTCGCGTGAGGTCGTGACCGCCGCCGACAGGATGTTGACCCCGTTGTCGGAGATCACCCGGGTGACGTCGGACAGCAGCCGGGAGCGGTCGAGCGCCTCGACCTGCAGCTGCACGAGGAAGACGCTGCCCGAGGTGGGGGCCCACTCGACCTCGATGATCTTGTCGGGCTGCGAGAGAAGGGAATCGGCGTTGGTGCAGTCTTTGCGGTGCACGGACACGCCGTTGCCCCGCGTGACGAAGCCGAGGATGTCGTCGCCGGGCACCGGGGTGCAGCAGCGGGCCAGCTTGACCCAGACCTCCGACATGCCCTTGACGACCACGCCCGGGTCGCCATGGCGGCGGTGGTTGGGCCGCGCGGTGACCGGTGTGGCGGCCTCGGCGATGTCCTCGCTGGCCCCCTCCTCGCCGCCCACGGACGCGACCAGGCGCGACACGACGTGCTGCGCCGAGACGTTGCCCTCACCGATGGCCGCGTAGAGGCCCTCGATGCCGGCCAGCCGAAGCTCCTCCGCGACCCCGGTGAGCGACTCGACGGAGGTGAGCCGCTGCAGCGGCAGGCCCTGCTTGCGCATCGCCTTGGCGAGGGAGTCCTTGCCCTCGTCGATCATCTCCTCGCGGCGTTCCTTGGTGAACCAGTGCTTGATCTTGTTGCGGGCCCGCGCCGAGCGCACGAAGCTCAGCCAGTCGCGAGAGGGACCGGCGGAGTCGGCCTTGGACGTGAGCACCTCGACGACGTCGCCGTTGTCGAGCCGGCTCTCGAGCGGCACCAGGCGGCCGTTGACCCGGGCCCCGATGCAGTGGTGCCCGACCTCGGTGTGCACGGCGTAGGCGAAGTCGACCGGGGTGGAGCCCGCCGGCAGCCCGACGAGCTGGCCCTTGGGCGTGAAGACGTAGACCTCGCTGGCGTTGATCTCGAAGCGCAGCGACTCCAGGAACTCGCCGGGGTCGGAGGTCTCCTTCTGCCAGTCGAGCAGCTGGCGCAGCCAGGCCATGTCGTTGGTGGCGTCGGCCTGGCCGTCGCGCACCTGCACGCCGCCCTGGTTGCCGGTGCCCTTGGCCCCCGGGTCCTCCTTGTACTTCCAGTGTGCGGCGACGCCGTACTCGGCCCGGCGGTGCATGGTGTGGGTGCGGATCTGGATCTCGACCGGCTTGCCACCGGGGCCGATGACCGTCGTGTGCAGCGACTGGTACATGTTGAACTTCGGCATCGCGATGTAGTCCTTGAACCGCCCCGGCACGGGGTTCCACCGCGCGTGCAGCGCCCCCAGCGCCGCGTAGCAGTCGCGCACGGTCTCGACCAGCACGCGCACCGCGACGAGGTCGTAGATCTGCTCGAAGTCGCGGCCCCCCACGATCATCTTCTGGTAGACGGAGTAGTAGTGCTTGGGGCGGCCGGTGACGGTGGCCTTGATCTTGGCGGAGCGCAGGTCGCCGCTGACCTCCTCGCGCACCCCGGCGAGGTACTCCTCACGCGCCGGCGCCCGCTCGGCCACCAGCCGAACGATCTCGTCGTAGACCTTGGGGTAGAGCGCCTGGAAGGACAGGTCCTCGAGCTCCCACTTGATGGTGTTCATGCCCAGCCGGTGCGCCAGCGGCGCGTAGATCTCGAGGGTCTCCTTGGCCTTGCGTTGCGCGCTCTCGACCGAGACGTAGCGCCAGGTGCGCGCGTTGTGCAGCCGGTCGGCGAGCTTGATGACGAGCACCCGGATGTCGCGCGCCATGGCCACGACCATCTTGCGCACCGTCTCGGCCTGGGCGGCTTGGCCGTAGGTGACCTTGTCGAGCTTGGTGACCCCGTCGACGAGCATCGCGATCTCGTCGCCGAAGTCGCGGCGCAGCGCCTCGAGGCTGTAGGAGGTGTCTTCGACGGTGTCGTGCAGCAGCGCCGCGGCAAGCGTCGTCGGGGTCATGCCGAGCTCGGCGAGGATGGTGGTCACCGCGAGCGGGTGGGTGATGTAGTCGTCACCGGAGCGGCGCTTCTGGCCCTCGTGGGCCCGCTCGGCCACGGCATACGCGCGCTCGATCAGGGCGAGGTCGGCCTTGGGGTGGGTGGTGCGCACGACCTGCAGCAGCGGCTCGAGCACGGGGTTCTCGGGCACCCGGTTGCGGCCCACCAGGGCGAGGGCGGCCCGGGCCCGGGCGCGCGAGGACAGGCCGGGGGGAGGGGTGGTCCCCGGCACGGCCGTCGTGGTGTCCTCCGCCATGTCCGGAGTGTAGTCGCCGGTCATGGGACGACGAGGAGCGCTCCCACCGCGCGCGACCCCATCCGGGCCCGGCCGCCGAGCACGGCGAGCTCGACGATGCACTCGAAGGCCACGACCTCGGCACCGGTCTGCTCGAGCAGGTCCCAGGCCGCCGCGGCCGTGCCGCCGGTGGCCAGCACGTCGTCGACGAGGAGCACCCGCTCTCCCCCGACGAACGCGTCGGCGTGCACCTCGATCTCGGCGGAGCCGTACTCGAGGTCGTAGGAGATCGAGACCGTCTCGCCCGGCAGCTTGCCGGCCTTGCGCACCGGCACGAAGCCCACCCCGAGCGCGTGGGCCAGCGCGGCTCCGACGACGAAGCCGCGGGCCTCAACCCCGGCGACGAGGTCGACCGCACCGTCGTGCCGGGCGCGGACCGCCTCGACGACCGTGGCGAAGGCGCGCGGGTCGGCGAGCAGCGGGGTGATGTCCTTGAAGACGACCCCGGGCTGCGGGAAGTCGGGCACGTCACGCAGCCCGCCGGCCACCACGGCGGCGACGGACTCGGCATCCACGGGCTCGGGCCGGGGACCGTCGACGCCGCCGGGGGCGGTCGTCATCGGGTCAACGCTTGGACTTGGGCGTGCGCCGCGGCTGGTTGCGCGGACCCGCCTGGGTCTGGTGGGCGTACTTGTGCACGGCCCGGCCGGTGAGGGTCGCACCCTCGCCCTCGGCGGCCGCAGGGCCACCGCCGCCGACGACCACGGTCTCCCCCGGCAGCTCGCCCGCGGCGTGCGCCGCCTCGGCGGCCGCGACGTCCTTGGCCTTGCGGGCCTGGTGGCGCACGGCCTTCTTCTCGAGCTCGACGACCGACGCGTCACGCCGGCGCAGGCTGACCAGCAGCGGGGTGGCGATGAAGATCGAGGAGTAGGCGCCGATCAGGATGCCGACGAACAGCACCAGCGACAGGTCGAGGAGCACGCCCGGGCCGAGGAAGATCGCACCGACGACCAGCACGGCGGTGATGGGCAGCAGGCCGATGACGGTGGTGTTGATCGACCGGACCATGGTCTGGTTGACCGCGAGGTTGGCGGCCTGGGCGAAGGTGAGCCGCCCGTTGGCGAACGCCTCGTTGGTGTTCTCGCGCACCTTGTCGAAGACGACGACCGTGTCGTAGAGGCTGTAGCCCAGCACGGTGAGGAAGCCGATCATCGTGGCCGGGGAGACCTCGAAGCCGGTCCAGGCGTAGATGCCGACGGTGATGACGAGGTCGTGGGCCAGGGCGATGAGCCCGGCCGCGGCCATCTTCCAGTTGCGGAAGTAGACCGTCATCAGCAGCGAGACCGCGAGCAGGAAGATGACCAGTGCCCGCAGCGCCTGCTGGCTCACCGACGCGCCCCATGAGGGGCCGATGAACGTGCCGCTGACCTCGGAGTCGGCGACCCCGAACGCCGTGGCCAGGTCGGTGCGCACCTTCTGGCTGTCGGTGTCGGACAGTCGCGCGGTCTGCACCCGCACGGTGTTGTTGCCGACGAGGGTGACGTTGACGCCGCGATCTCCCTCGCTGGCACCGACGGCGGTGCGTGCGACCTGCTCGTAGTCGCCGGGCACCGACGTGGTGGCGACGCGGAACTCGGACCCGCCGCGGAACTCCAGGCCCAGGTTGAGCTGCTGGGTGACGAGGCCCAGCACGGCGATGACGATCATCACCAGGGAGGCGAGGTAGAAGCGACGGCGCTGGGGGACGACCGGGATCGAGCGCTTGCCGGTGTAGAGGTCGTTGCCAAAGGTGGCGAAGCTGTAGCTCATGCCACACCTCCTTCAGAGCCGGCGGACACGGGCTCCGGCGTGCGGGCGGGGGTCGGCGTGGTGAACCGGCCGCGGCCGGCATACCGGACCGCCTGCGGGACACCCAGGCGGCGCGGGTCGAGACCCGACCAGGGGTGGCCGTCGCGGAAGAACGGACGCCGTGCGAGGAGCGTGAGCAGCGGGTGGGTGAACAGGAACACGACGAGCAGGTCGATCAGGGTGGTGAGGCCCAGGGTGAACGCGAAGCCGCGCACGCTCGAGCTGGCCAGCGCGTAGAGCACCAGCGCCGCGAGGAAGTTGACGCCGTCGGCGACCAGGATGGTGCGCTTGGCGCGGTTCCAGCCGCTCTCGACCGCAGCCGCGAGCGAGCGACCGTCACGCAGCTCGTCTCGCACGCGCTCGAAGTAGACGATGAACGAGTCGGCGGTGAAGCCGATGGCGACGATCAGACCGGTGACACCCGCCATGTCGAGGCGGTAGTTGTGCGACCAGCCCAGGATGGTGATGGTCAGGTAGGTGATCAGGCCGGCCACGAGGATCGACGCGACCGTGACGAAGCCGAGGGCACGGTACTGGAACAGCGAATAGACGACGACGAGGAGCAGGCCGATCAGACCGGCGATCAGGCCGTAGCGCAGCTGCTCGCTGCCCAGGGTGGGGCTGATGTCGATGCTGGTCTGCTCGACGAACGACAGCGGCAGTGCGCCGAACTTCAGCTGGTCGGCCAGGCTGCGGGCGCTGTCGAGGGTGAAGCCGCCGGTGATGCTGGCGCGGCCGTCGAGGATGGCCTCGTTGAACCGGGGCGCCACGATGACCTTGGAGTCGAGGGTGGCGGCGAGCTGGTTCTGCGGCTCGGGCAGCGCGACCATCGTGCGGCTGATGTCGGCGTACTGCTTGGCGCCCTCGCCGTTGAGGGTCAGGGCGATCTCGACCTCGCTGGTGATGTTGCCCTGCTGGTTGGTCTGGTAGCCGGAGGTGGCGTTGCTGATCTTGTCGCCGGACACCGCAACCGGGCCGAGGATGTACTTGGCCGATCCGCTGACGTCACAGGTGACCAGCGGCTCCGCCGCCACGTCGACGATGGCGTCGACCTGCGCCGGGTCGCTGCAGTCGAGGGTGTCGAACTGCTGCTGCACCTCAGGGGTGATCCAGGCCAGGTCGGTGGGGTCGGTCGGTGTGGTGCCGGATGCCGGGGCGCTCGCCGAGGGGGCGGGTGACGCAGCCGGGGTGCTGGGGGCCGGCGTCGGCGCCGTCAGCGCATCGGGCACGGCGCTGTTGCTCGTCGGCGAGGCGCTGCTCGCGGTGGTCGGCGTCGTGGACGGTGACGGGCTCGGGGCGCCGGTGGCCGTGCCGGTGCCGGTCGGCGACGGGGAGGCCGGGGCGGCGGCCTGCGGGCTGCCGGCCCCGACGGCGAGCACCGGGCGGAACTGCAGCTGAGAGGACTTGCTGATCGCGTCGCGCACTTCCTGCGTCGGGATCTCGGGGATGCTCACGACGATGTTGCGGTCGCCCTGGGTGGTGACCTCGGCGCCGGACACGCCGCCCGCGTCGACGCGCTGCACGATGATGTCGCGCGCCTGGTTGAGCTGCTCGGTGGAGACGCTCTGGCCGGCCTCGGTCTTCGGCTCGAGGATGATCTGGGTGCCGCCCCTGAGGTCGAGGCCCAGCTTGGGGTTGGTCGTGGCGTCAGAGAGGGCGACCGCGCCGGCGAGCAGGCCGCCGAGCACGAGCACGATGGCCAGGAGGAACAGGAGGGACCGCCGGGCCGCGGTCTGCTGGGTGCCGCCGGCCATCTCAGGCCACCTCGGTGGCGCGCATGCCGATGGCGCGCCGGTCGTAGCGCAGCGTGCCGCCGGCCCCGGTGTCGAGGGTGGCCACCTTCTCGTCGAGCGCGACGATGGTGCCGTACAGGCCCGACGTCGTCACCACCTGGTCACCCACCGACAGCGAGCTCTGCATGGCCTGCACCTGCTGGGCGCGTCGCCGCTGGCTGAACACGATGAAGATCAGCAGCAGGAACGGGAGGAGCAGGACGAGCAGGTAGCCGAGGCCGGAGCCGGTGAACATGAGTGAGTTCGGTCCTTCGTGTCAGGTCGCCCGCGATGCAGGGCAAGGTTCGGCCACGGACCAGCCGGACCACGGCGAAAGTCTAGGCGACACCGTCGCCACCCACCCAACGGGGCTGGCCGGAGCATCGTGCCCATTTCTCAGGTTCTCACCCGGAGAACCGCCCGGGGCCGGCCTCCTCGTCCTGGGCATCGTCGAGCGGAAGCGCGTCCTGCTGGAGGAAACCGGCCGGCGCCTGCAGCCCGAGGTGCCGCCAGGCCCGGGCCGCGGCCGCCCGCCCCCGGGGTGTGCGGACGATGTAGCCCTCGCGCACGAGATAGGGCTCGGCCACGGTCTCGACCGTGTCGGACTCCTCCCCCACGGCCACGGCGAGGGTCGACAGGCCGACCGGGCCGCCGCCGAACCGGCGGCACAGCGCCTCGAGCACGGCCCGGTCGAGCCGGTCGAGCCCGGCGTCGTCGACGTCGAACAGCGCCAGCGCGGCGTGGGCGGCATCGGAGTCGACGTGCCCCTGGCCGTGCACCTGGGCCCAGTCGCGCACCCGGCGGAGCAACCGGTTGGCGATGCGCGGCGTGCCCCGCGAGCGGCTCGCGATCTCGGCGATGCCGGCCTCGTCGGCCTGCACCCCGAGCAGCCGCGCCGAGCGGTGCAGGATCGTGATGAGGTCGGCGGTGTCGTAGTAGTCGAGGTGCGCCGTGAAGCCGAACCGGTCGCGCAGCGGCGCCGGCAGCAGCCCGGCCCGGGTCGTCGCCCCCACCACGGTGAACGGCGGCAGCTCGAGCGGGATGGCCGTGGCGCCCGGCCCCTTGCCCACGATCACGTCGACCCGGAAGTCCTCCATGGCCAGGTAGAGCATCTCTTCGGCGGAGCGGCTCATCCGGTGGATCTCGTCGAGGAAGAGCACCTCGCCCTCGTCGAGCGAGGACAGCACGGCCGCGAGGTCGCCGGCGTGCTGGATGGCCGGGCCGCTGGTCACCCGGATCGGCTTCTCGATCTCGGCGGCGACGATCATCGCCAGGGTGGTCTTGCCGAGCCCGGGCGGGCCCGAGAGCAGCACGTGGTCGGGGGCGCTCCCCCGCCGCTTGGCCGCCTCGAGCACCAGGCCCAGCTGGTCGCGCACACGGGGCTGGCCGGGGAACTCGCTGAGCCGCTTGGGACGCAGGGCCGCGTCGACGAGCCGGTCGTCGTCGGAGCCGGCGGCGTCGACGACCCGTGCGCTGACCTCGTAGGAGCCGTCGGGCTCTGCGTCGTACGAACCCTGTGCCTCGAGCATCTCGCTCGCGAAGCCGCGCTCGGGCTGCGCAGCGGGCGGTGGCGCGCTCACGGCCGCAGCTCTCGCAGGGCCAGCCGCAGGTAGGCGGCGATGTCGGCATCGGCGGGCGCGCTCGCCGCGACACGCTCCACGGCATCCCCGGCCTGCTTGGCCGACCAGCCGAGGCCGACGAGGGCCTCGGTGACCTGGCCCCGCCACGGCTCGCGACCGCCCGGCCCGGTGGTGGGCCTGCCGGATGCCGTGCCCACGCCGGAGCTGCGCACGGCACCGACCTTGTCGCGCAGCTCGAGCACGAGGCGCTCGGCCGACTTGGCGCCGATGCCGGGGATGGTGGTGAGCGCTTTGGTGTCGCCCGAGGACAGCGCCACGGCGAGCTGGTCGGGGCCCATCACCGACAGCATCGCCAGGGCCAGCCGCGGGCCGACGCCGGAGACGGTCTGCACGGTCTCGAACATGTCGCGCTCGGCGGGGGTGGAGAAGCCGTAGAGCGTGAGGGAGTCCTCGCGCACGACGAGGGTGGTGGCCAGTGACGCCTCGGCGCCTCGGCGGCAGGCGGACGCCGTGGCCGGGGTGGCGTGCACGAGCATGCCGATGCCGCCCACCTCGACGACCACGTGGTCGAGGCCGACGTGGGTGACCGGGCCACGCACCGACGCGATCATCGGCGGGCCTGCTCGGCGAGGGCGTGGGCCGCGAGGGCGTCGAGCCGCGCGTGGGCGGCACCGCGCCACGCGTGGCAGATGGCCAGCGCGAGGGCGTCGGCGGCATCCGCGGGCCGGGGGGCGACCTCGAGGCCCAGGATGCGGGTGACCATGGCGGTGACCTGCGCCTTGTCGGCCCGGCCGGAGCCGGTGACCGCGGCCTTGACCTCGGTGGGGGTGTGGAAGACGACGGGGATGCCGCGCTTGGTGGCGGTGAGCAGGGCGACCGCGGTGGCGTGGGCGGTGGTCATGACGGAGGAGACGTTGACGTCGGCGAAGACCCGCTCGACGGCCATCACCTCGGGTGCGAACCGGTCGAGCCAGCCTTCGAGCTCGCGCTCGAGGAAGACCAGGCGCTGCCCCGGGTCGGCGTCGCCCGGGGTGCGCACCACGCCCACCGCGACCATGGTGGCCCGGCCCGGCCGGCCGTCGACGACGCCGAGGCCGCAGCGGGTCAGGCCGGGGTCGACACCGAGCACGCGCACGAGGACACCCCTTCCGCTGGTTAGAACACCTGTTCGGGATGCCACGCTACACAGCGACTCCCTGTGGCCGCGGCAGTGACACGCGCGACCGGCTCGTTCGAGGTGATCCGCTGGCCTCTCGCACCACGACATCACCTCGAGCCGGTCAGGGCTGCGCCACCACCAGGTAGCGCTCGTCGGTGATCTCCCGGCCCCACAGCACCGGGTCGGCAAGATGGCGCACCTCGACCCGGGAGCACGACTCCCCCACGACCTCGGCGCACCGGCGGGCCGTGAGCCCGGCACCGGTCGACCAGTCGCCCTCGACGAGGACCAGCCGGCCACCGGGTCGCAGCGCCTGCACCCACCGCCGCGCGACCGCGACGGGCTCGGCAAGCGCCCACAGCACGTGCCGGCAGAGCACCACGTCGACGGATGCCGGGGCCAGCCCCGGGGCGGCCGCGTCACCCTCGCGGACCGTCACCAGCCGAGACACCGGCTCCGGCGCGTCGGCCAGCTTCGCCAGCGCGAGCCGCACCATGGCGGGCGAGAAGTCGAGCGCGTCGACGGCATACCCCTGCTCGGCGAGCAGCAGCGCCAGGGTGCCGGTGCCGCAGCCGAGGTCGGCGACGCGAGCCGGTGCCGGGGGCAGCACCCCGAGCAGCAGGTCGCGCCACGCAGCCCGCACGTCGGCGTCGAGCAGCCCGTGGTCGGGCGCCTCGTCGAAGGCGGTGGCTTCGCGGTTCCACAGGGCAACGGCGTCGGACGTCATCCGTCGACCCTAGGGCTCACTCCTCGTCGAGCTGGGCGAGCACGTCGTCGGGGATGTCGCCGTTGGCAAAGACGTCCTGCACGTCGTCGGAGTCCTCGAGGGCCTCGATGACGCGGATCATCTTCTTGGCGCCGTCGAGGTCGAGCGGCACCTGCAGGGTGGGCACCCACGACGCCTCTGCCGAGTCGTAGTCGACCCCGGCCTCCTGCAGCGCGGTGCGCACGGCCACGAAGTCGGTGGCCTCCGACACGATCTCCCAGGTGTCGCCGTTGTCGTTGACCTCTTCGGCACCGGCGTCGAGCACGACCTCCAGCAGGTCGTCCTCGCTCTTCTCCGACTTGGGCACGATGACGACGCCCTTGCGCTCGAAGACGTAGCTGACCGAGCCCGGGTCGGCCAGGGCGCCGCCGTTGCGGGTCAGGGCGGTGCGCACCTCGGCCGCAGCCCGGTTGCGGTTGTCGGTGAGGCACTCGATGAGCACCGCGACACCGCCGGGTGCGTAGCCCTCGTAGGTGATCGTCTCCCAGTCGGCCCCGCCGGCCGTCGCACCCGAGCCGCGCTTGACGGCGTTGTCGATGTTGCTGTTCGGGACCGAGGTCTTCTTGGCCTTCTGGATGGCGTCGAAGAGGGTCGGGTTGCCCACCGGGTCACCGCCACCGGACCGGGCCGCGACCTCGATGTTCTTGATCAGCTTGGCGAACAGCTTGCCGCGCTTGGCGTCGATCGCCGCCTTCTTGTGCTTGGTGGTCGCCCACTTGGAGTGGCCGCTCATGAACGCTCCCTCTGGTTCTGCGTGGCGATGTGCTGCCGCACGATGTCGACGAACAGCTGGTGCACCCGGTGGTCGCCGGTCACCTCGGGGTGGAAGGAGGTGACGAGCAGGTCACCCTGACGCGCGGCGACGATCCTACCCGCGGCGGGTCCGTGCTCGACGCGGGCCAGCACCTGCACGGCATCCCCGGCGTCCTCGATCCACGGTGCCCGGATGAAGACCGCCCGCACCGGCTCGCCACCGAGCTCACGGATGTGCAGGTCCTCCTCGAAGGAGTCGACCTGCCGGCCGAACGCGTTGCGCCGCACGGTGATGTCCAGGCCCCCGAGCGTCTCCTGGTCGGGGCGGGCGTCGGCGATCCGGTCGGCGAGCATGATCATCCCCGCGCACGAGCCGTACACCGGCATCCCGGCGGCGATGCGCTCGCGCAGCGGACCCTGCAGCTCGAAGGCGCGCACCAGCTTGTCCATGGTGGTCGACTCCCCGCCCGGGATGACCAGGCCGTCGACCGCGTCGACCTCCGCGGGCCGGCGCACCGTGGTGGCGTGCGCCCCGCTGGCCGCCAGGGCGGCGAGGTGCTCGCGGACGTCGCCCTGCACTGCGAGGACGCCGATGTGGGGGATGCCGGTCACGGGCGACGATGCTACGGCCCGCTGCCTACACTCGCCGCGTGCCCCCTGCTCCCGTGACCGTCCGGCGACGAACGGCGTGTGACCTGCCGGCGCTGGTCGGCATCCTCGAGGCGCAGCGCCCCACCTCGGGCTACCCCGTGCGGTGGCCGCTGCCGTTCCCGGCCGAGGAGTTCATCGCCCGCCGCACCGAGCTGGCCGCCTGGGTGGCCGCCGACACCGCCGGCGACGGTGCGGTCGTCGGCCACGTGGCGCTCACCGACGTTGCGCCCGGGTGGGAGGCCGACGGTGGGGAGCGTGCACCGAGCTGCCAGCAGCAGCACTGGCCGCGGTCGCGGTGCTCTTCGTCAACCCTGCGGCGACCGGCCGGGGGGTCGGCAGCCTGCTGCTCACCACCGCCGCCGACCACGCCCGAACGCTGGGCCGCACCCCGGTGCTCGACGTGGTCAGCGAGAGCGCCCGTGCCGTCGCCCTCTACGAGCGGCACGGCTGGCAGGTCATCGGCCGCACCCGCCCGCCGTGGCTGTCCGACGACCGTGAGCCGCTGCTGCTCATGGCGCTGCTGCCAACCCCCGTCGACCGGTCGGGCACGCGGGCCGATCAGCCCGCCTGCCCTCGGTAGCCTCGGTAGTGGTCACGAGGAACAGGAGGTGAGGCATGGCACCGGGTGTCACGTTGGCAGTGATCGGGGCGATCCTGACGTTCGCGATCCGGTACTCCCCGACGGGTCTGGTCAACTGGCACGTCGTGGGGATCATCCTCATGGTCGCCGGCGCCGGCCTGATCTGGCACGCGCACCGCGGCACCACCCACGAGCGCGTGATCACCCGCGTGCAGGGCCCGGCTGACGGGTCGCGGCTGCCGGACCCGATCAGGCGAAACGCGCGCACGGTGCGCGAGACGATCCAGGAGCGCGAACACGAGTAGCTGCCGGCATCCGAGCAGCGCCGCCGGCCGCGCTACGGTCGGTCCATGCCCTCAGCACTGAACGAGCGGGCCCGCGAGCTCGACGCCGCCCATGCCGCCACCGACCTGCGCGGCCGGTTCCGGCTCCCGGCCGGGGTCGTCTACCTCGACGGCAACTCGCTGGGCGCGCTGCCCGCCGGGGTCGCCGAGGCCGTGGCCGACGTGGTGCACCGCCAGTGGGGCAACGACCTCATCGCGAGCTGGAACGACGCCGACTGGTGGGGCGCCCCGACCCGCGTCGGTGACCTGATCGGTTCGCTGGTCGGGGCCGCCCCCGGTCAGGTCGTCTGCACCGACTCGACCTCGGTCAACCTCTACAAGGCGACCGTCGCGGCGTCGAGGATGCGGCCGGGCCGGCGCGTCGTGCTGACCGACCCCGACTCGTTCCCGACCGACCTCTACGTCACCGCCGCGGCGGCCCGGGATGCCGGGCTGGTCATCGAGCTGGTCTCCCCCGCCGACGCGGTGGCGCGGATCGCCGAGGTGGGCGAGGACCTCGCGCTCGCGTCGTACTCGTCGGTCGACTACCGCACCGGCGAGCTCTGGGACCTGCCCGCCATCACCCGGGCGGCCCACGCTGTGGGCGCGCTCGCCTGCTGGGACCTGTGCCACTCGGCCGGCGTGCTCGACGTCGGGCTCGACGCCCACGAGGCCGACCTCGCCGTCGGGTGCGGCTACAAGTACCTCAACGGTGGCCCCGGCGCTCCGGCCTTCCTCTACGTCGCGCACCGCCACCTCGACGACTTCGACCAACCGCTCGCCGGCTGGAACGGGCACGCGACGCCGTTCGCGATGGCGCCCGACTACGTGCCGGCACCCGGCATCACCCGCGGGCGGGTCGGCACCCCTCCCCTGCTCGGCATGCTCGCACTCGAGGCGGCGCTGGCCGCGTACGACGGGGTCTCGGTCGCCGCGGTGCGCGAGCGGTCGCTCTCGCTCACCGGGTTCTTCCTCGAGTGCCTCGACGCCCTGCTCCCCGACCTCGAGGTGGCGACCCCGCGCGACCCGGAGCGGCGCGGGTCACAGGTGAGCGTGCGGCATCCACAGGCGTATGCCGTGGTGCAGGCGCTCATCACCCGCGACGTGGTGGGCGACTTCCGCGAGGCCGACATCGTGCGGCTCGGCTTCGCCCCGCTCTACCTCACCCACGGTGACGTGCTGCGGGCCGCCGAGCACCTGCACGCCGTCGTCGACGGCCGCGAGTTCGAGCACCCGCAGTTCCAGGAGCGCGCCACCGTCACCTGACCGGGCCCACCGCGGGTTCGGCCTGGCTGGATGACGCGGTGGGGGGTGCGGGCCCGAGCGCCGGCGCCGGGGGCTGCCAGCCCGTGCCGTCGAGGATGCCGTCGATGGCGTCCGGCGGGGGCGCCATCAGCCTCCAGATCACCTCGAAGCCCTGGCCGCTCGCGACCGGGAGCCAGTTCCGGGTCTTCGCGGGGTCGGTCGGCTGGGTCGCCTGGACGTAGACGTCGATGGACCCGTCCGCGTTCTTCGTCAGCGTCGACGCGGCTGCGAGGTTGTAGCGGTTGAGGGCGTTGGGGATGAGGGCGCCCTTGGTGGTGTAGACCGTGACCGTCCAGCCCTCACGCGCGGGCGGCGCGGGGGGCAGGTGCATCGTGTAGGCCGACGAGCCGTCGAGGGCCGAGCCAGTGGTGTCGGTGAACGTGGTGGCGAAGATGGTCTGGTCGGACGTGAAGGCGCCGAGTCCCATCACCGCGACCACGGCGCGCAGCTGGTAGTCGGTGCCGTAGCTGCCGAAGCCGCCGAGGAAGTAGCCGTTGTGCGTTGTGGCACTCTCGGTGGACACGGCCTTGGTGTCGGCCTGGACCTGGGCCGGACCCGCAGCGATCGCGTCGGTGAGGCCACGCACGGTGTCGGCGCTGAGCGAGGAGTCCTTCGAGGGCGTCGTCCCCGGCCCGATCCCCATGGTTGCCAGGGTCGCGAGCTGAGGCTTGTCGGCCGCCGGCGGGGGGAACTGCTTCAGCTGCTGGCCGAGGGTGTCGAGGAACGCCATCCCCGTGGGCAGGGCGTGCGTGTCGACCGTCGTGTCCTTGGTGGAGGGCGCCGGGGGCGTGTAGTCGGTGCCGAACCTGCTGAGCGGCGTGAGGGTGTAGCCGTCCTGGATGGCGTTGACGTTCGGGACGTCGTCGGGACCCTTGAGCTCGGTGGACCCGATGACCCAGATGCGCGTGTAGTCCACGTCGATCCGCTCGGTTCCCGCCGGCGTCTTCGCCGTGCTCCCGGGAGGGGCGATCAGGTAGTCGCCCGGTGGCGTCGAGTGGGCGGTGCCGAGGTTGCGCAGGTCCTCGGTGTACGGGTCGAGCAGCGCGAGGACGAAGTCATGGTCCTTGACCTCGGGCACGTGCAGCACCTGCGGCTCTGCGGTGAGGTCGAGCCAGGCGATCGACGACAAAGCGCTCGCGCCGGGCGCGACGACGGCCGTGCTCTTCGGGTTGTTGAGCGTGCGGACGCTGTTGAACTGGTTGACCGGGCCGAAGCCCTGACCGTTGGTGACGTTGACGCTGGTCATGGTCTGGAATGTCGCGTTCGTCACGAGCAGCGGCAGCCCGTAGGTGTACGCCTGAAGGCCCACGTCGTAGGCCTGGTCGTAGGCGGACGGCGTGTGCGCCGACGAGCATCCGGCAAGCAGCGACAGCGCGGCGGCTGACAGCGCAGCTGTGGCGAGCCGGGTGGCCCGCCCACCCTTCAGGTCCACGGCGACGCCTTCTCCATCGTGCGAAAGGCCCGCAACCCTGACGATCCCGGGCTCCACCACGATCGTTCCAGCCGCTGGTCAGGCGCTCCGGCGGCTCCTCCCCGGTGAGGGCGAGGTCACACCGAGCTGCGGCGCCTCAGGCGACCTCTTCGACGGCTCCTGCCCCACGCAGCAGGTCGGCGAGCTCGGCGGCGCAGGCCGCGAGCCGCCGCTCCTCCTCGGGGTCGGGCGAGCCGGCCCGGAGGGACTGCTCGTGGTGACCGTCGCGGTCAGCGGACGGGCGTCCGGAAGCTGCAACCACACCTGGGTGCCCAGCTCCTCACCTGCCGCACGCTCGACGCGGAACCGGACGGCGGAGCCCGGCACCTCCCGCGCGGGGCCCGGGTCGCTGCCCGGGCCGGCCCAGCGCACGGTGTCGCCGTGCACCCAGATCCGTCCAGCGGGGCGGTTCCTCAGCCGGCCGTGCTCCCACACGGCGAACTCGCCCTCGAGCAGTGGAGTCTGCTCACCCTGCTGCGCCGCCTTCTCCTTGCGCCGGGCGCGCCAGCCGACGACCGAGGCGAGCACCTCCGCCCCCAGGTCCAACGCGTCGTCGAGCACTTCGCTATCGCCTCAGCTTCCGCAGGTCACCAGCCGCGCTCGGCCAGCCGGTGCGGCTGCGGGATCTCGTCGACGTTGATGCCGACCATCGCCTCGCCGAGCCCGCGCGACACCTTGGCGATGACGTCGGGGTCGTCGTAGAACGTGGTGGCCTTGACGATGGCCTCGGCGCGCTGTGCCGGGTTGCCCGACTTGAAGATGCCCGAGCCCACGAACACGCCCTCGGCGCCGAGCTGCATCATCATCGCGGCGTCGGCCGGGGTGGCGATGCCTCCGGCGGTGAACAGCACGACGGGCAGCTTGCCGGCCTCGGCGACCTCCTTGACGAGGTCGTAGGGGGCCTGCAGCTCCTTGGCCGCGACGTAGAGCTCGTCCTCCGGGAGGTTCTGCAGGTGGCGGATCTGCTGGCGGATCTGGCGCATGTGCGTGGTGGCGTTGGAGACGTCGCCGGTGCCGGCCTCACCCTTGGAGCGGATCATCGCCGCGCCCTCGGTGATGCGGCGCAGCGCCTCGCCGAGGTTGGTCGAGCCACACACGAAGGGGACGGTGAAGTTCCACTTGTCGATGTGGTTGGCGTAGTCGGCCGGGGTGAGCACCTCGGACTCGTCGATGTAGTCGACGCCCAGGCTCTGCAGCACCTGCGCCTCGACGAAGTGACCGATGCGCGCCTTGGCCATGACCGGGATGGACACGGCCGCGATGATGCTCTCGATCATGTCGGGGTCGCTCATCCGTGACACGCCGCCCTGGGCGCGGATGTCGGCGGGCACCCGCTCGAGGGCCATGACCGCGACGGCCCCGGCATCCTCGGCGATCTTGGCCTGCTCGGCGGTGACGACGTCCATGATGACCCCGCCCTTGAGCATCTCGGCCATGCCGCGCTTGACGCGGGTGGTGCCGGTGCCCTGGGCGCTGCTCTGCTCACTCATGCCGCACAGTGTAGGTCGGCCCACTGCCCCCGCCGGACCACCGTCCGAGGCGCTCGGGGGCCGTTGGTCAGGACGACAGGGCGGGGGGCAGCACGTCGTCGAACTCGACCGGCTCGGGCTGCTCGGCATAGCCCCACAGCCGGAACAGCCGCACCGAGCGCTTGGCGCGCACCCGGCGCACCTCACGGGTGGCGTCGTTGTGGAAACGCCGGGCCAGCTGCACCCGCAGCCCGCTCGCGGCGACGCGGCCCAGACAGTCGACGACCAAGTCGTCGTCGCGGCCACGCAGCTCGGGGACGACCTCGGCGGTCAGTGCGGCCCGCAGCGCCTCGCTGAGGTCGCTCTCGACCTGTTCTCGGCCGCCGAAATGCTGGCCGTCGAGCAGGTCGTCGCTCACCGGGTGCTCGGTGGTGCGCTCGATCGACTCGGTGGCGGCGTCGGCGATGAGCAGCGCGCTGGCCGGGTCGAGCACCGCGCTGTTGGCGAGCTCGAGCGCTGCCTCGGCGCGGCGGACCAGCGCCGCGTCGAGCGCGGACATCGCACCCTCCACCTTGGCGTGCAGCCGGTCGAGGCGGGCCGCGGAGTACGAGAGGTACCACGCCGCCCCGATGACGACGATGACGACGAACGTGGCCAGCTGCAGGACGTCGACGGTGCCCATCAGCCGCCCCCACCGGGCACGCCGCGCACGAGCCGGCCCCACAGGCCCTGCGGGAAGGGGTCGGCCGGCTCGCCGTCGGCCCCTTCGATGACGGTCTCGTAGACGGCCATGATCCGGTCGGCGACGACCCCCCAGTCGAACACCCGGGCCCGGGCGGAACCGGCGGCGCGCAACGCCTCGCGGCGGTCGGAGTCGGCGAGCAGCGCGAGCACGGCCCGCGACAGCCCCTCGGGAGAACCGGTCTCGAACAGGATGCCGGTGCTGCCTCCGTCGAGCACCGCGGCGAAGGCGGGCAGGTCGGACGCGATCACCGGGGCGCCGGCGGCCATCGCCTCGACCAGCACGATGCCGAAGCTCTCGCCGCCCAGGTGCGGCGCGACGTAGGCGTCGACCGAGTGCAGCAACGAGGCCTTGTCGGCGTCGGTGACCGTGCCCAGCACCTCGGTCGCGGCCGCGGCGCGCGGGTCGGCCGCCTTCAGCAGGTCGGCGGCGTCACCGGGGCCGGCGACGAGCAGCCGGGCTCCCGGGTGCACGTCGAGCACCGCGGGCAGCGCCGCGAGGGCCACCGCCAAACCCTTGCGGGGCTCGTCGACCCGGCCGAGGAAGGCCAGGGTGGGGCCGGCGGCGCCGCCGCTCCAGTCCGCCCGGCGGGTGGCCCGGCGGAAGTCGTCGACGTAGACGCCGTTGGGGATGATGAACGCCTCGCCCCCGAGGTGGCGCTGCACGGTGGCCCGGGCGTCCTCGGAGACGGCGATCCGGCCGCGGATCTTCTCGAGCGAGGGCCGCAGCAGCGGGTGCGCCGCGTGCAGGGCGCGCGAACGGAGCATGGCCGAGTGGAAGGTCGCCACCACCGGCTCGGTGGAGGCCCACAGCGCCATCAGCGACGCCGACGGGTTCAGCGGCTCGTGCAAGTGCAGCACGTCGAACTGACCGGCCTCGAGCCAGCGGTTGACCCGCGCCGCGGTGGCCGGGCCGAGGGTGACCCGGGCGACCGAGCCGTTGTAGCGCACCGGCACCGGCCGGCCGCACGACGTGAGGTAGCCGGGCAGGGCCCTGTCGTCGTCGGCGGGGGCGAGCACCGAGACATCGTGACCGGCTCGGATGAAGTGCTCGGCCAGGTCGCGCACGTGGAACTGCACCCCGCCCGGGACGTCCCAGGCGTACGGGCAGACCAGGCCGATCCTCATCGCGCTCCTTCGCTGGCCGCGAGCCGGTCGCGGTCGAGGTCGTCGAGGAAGACGCGTTGGAGCATGTGCCAGTCGCTGGTGTGCTCGAGGATCGCCGCCCCGAGCACGTCGGCACAGGACTGGGTCATCGCCGTGGCCCGCTCACGGGTGGTGCCGGAGGCCGGCACGTCGACCGCCGGGTGGAAGGTGATGACGATGCCCCATCCGCGACCACGCCGCTCGTGCCGGATGGAGACCGGGTGCAGCGGGCGCCGTTCGGCCAGCGCCAGCGCGGCCGGGCCGGGCGCCATCCGCGCGGCGTGCCCACACAGCTCGACGTCGACGCCGCGGGACGTGAGGTCTCGGTCGGCCAGCAAGGGGATGATGCCCGGCCGCCGGGCGGCCTGGCGCAAGGCCGGGAAGGGGTTGCCCGCACCGGTGAGCGGGAGGATCGTCATGCCGAGCGACTCTCGGAAGGCCAGGAACTCCTCGAAGACCTCCTCGGGCTTCAGGCGCTCAGCCACGGTCGTGACCGGACCGAGGTGCACGGTGCCCCAGGCCCCGGCGAGGTCCCAGTTGCCGAGGTGGCCCAAGAACGCGATGACCGACCCACCGCCGTCGATGACCTCGCGCACCGGGCCGTCGCCCTCGACCCGCACCCGCTCGAGCAGGTCGTCGGCGGTCAGGGTCGGCAGCCGGAAGGCCTCGCAGTAGTAGCGCAGGTAGCGGCGCATCCCGTCGCGGACGAGGGCGTCGAGCGCCGCGCCGTCGAGCCCAGGCCGCACCTTGGCGTAGTTGGACCGCAGCCGCGCCGCGCCGCCGCGGGCCACGGTGACGTCGGCGATGCGGTCGAAGAGGGCGTACGCGGTGCGTTCCGGCATCAGCCGCAACGCGCCCCAGCCCAGTCGGAAGCCGGCGATGGTCAGCGTGTCGGTCACCGACCCGGGCAGCACCTTCACACGAGGTCCAGGGCCTGGCGGCGCACCTCGAGCATGCGCTGCACCACGGTGACGAGGCTGGCCAACGCCAGCAGGGCGAGCACGATGCCGAGGTAGACCCACGGCAGGTCGAGCAGCCCGGTGAACCCGGTGGCGATGAGCACCACGACGAGGCGGTCGGCCCGCTCGGCGATGCCGACGTTCGCCGTCATCCCCAGCCCCTCGGCCCGGGCCTTGGCGTAGGAGACCACGCTGCCGAGGATGAGGCAGGCCAGCGCCAGCGCCGCCATGTAGGCGTTGTCGCCGTCGCCGGCGAACCACAGCACCAGCCCGCCGAAGATCGCCGCGTCGCCGACCCGGTCGAGCGTGGAGTCGAGGTAGGCGCCCCACTTGCCCGAGCGGCCGATCTTTCGGGCCATGATGCCGTCGAGCGTGTCGGAGAAGACGAACGCCGTGATGATGAGGGTGCCGACGAGCAGCTCGCCACGCGGGTAGAACGCCAGGGCACCGAAGCAGACGCCCAGGGTGCCGATCACGGTGACGACGTCGGGACTGATGCCGAGCCGGATCAGCACGGCGGCCACCGGGGTCAGCAGCTTGGTGATGAAGGCGCGCGCATATCGGTTCAGCATGGTGGGTCCAGCGTAGTGGCGCGGTGCCCCACCGCCCGTCACGCTCCGCCTCGCGGGTCGTCCCGAGCGGCCGCGCGGCGGGTCCGTCACACTCCAGGCGGTGCGCTTGTGCCCCGGAGCGAGAAGGTGAAATGTAGGCGCCATGAACGGCACGACACCCCCGGCCCCCACCGTCAACGGCACGACCAGCATCCGCAACGTCGTCCTCGTCGGACCGAGTGGGTCGGGAAAGTCCAGGCTGTTCGACCACGTCGTCGACGCGGTCGTGCCCGGGCGGGCACCGCGCGGCCAGACCGAGCCCACCACGGGCCTGCGGGCCGCCACGGTGTCGAGCGGGTCGGTGGTGGTCACCCTCCTCGACGCCCCGGGCAACCCCGACTTCGTCGGGGACGTGCGAGCAGGGCTGAGGGCGGCGGATGCCGCCCTCTTCATCGTCTCGGCCGCCGACGGCGCCGACGCACAGAGCCGGGCGCTGTGGCACGAGTGCGCGGTCGTCGGGATGCCGCGCGCGGTCGTCATCACCCAGCTCGACGCCCGCGACGCCGACTTCGCGGCGACCCTGGCCGACTGCCAGGCGCACTTCGGCGCCGGCATCCAGCCCCTGGGTGTGCCGGTTCCCGGCTCGGAGGGGGCGGTCACCTCGATCGCCGACCTGCTGCTCGGCGAGGTGCACGACTACTCCGGCGGCACGCGCACGGTGCGGCCGGCCGGCCCCGAGCACGCCGAGGTCTTCGACGCCTACCGGCCCGCGCTCATCGAGGGGATCATCGAGGAGTCCGAGGACGGCGCGCTGATGGACCGCTACCTCGAGGGCGAGGAGCTCGACTTCGAGACCCTCGAGAAGGACCTGCTCACGGCGGTCGCGAACGGCAGCTTCCACCCGGTGCTGCCGATCTCCGCCGAGACCGGCGCCGGCGTCGGGGTGCTGCTGCACGTCATCGAGGCCGCCTTCCCGCACCCCGGGCTGCACCCGCTGCCGACGGTCACCCCGGTGGGTGGCGGCGCCGAGATCGAGGTCAGCCCCGACCCCGACGGCCCGCTCGTGGCCGAGGTCGTGCACACCCAGTCCGACGCCTACGTCGGCCACCTCTCGCTGGTGCGGGTCTTCTCCGGCACCCTGCGCCCCGACCGGGCCGTGCACGTGTCGGGCCACCTCGAGCTGCTCGGCGTACCGACCGGCGAGGGCCACGCGGCCCACGACGACGACGTGCGCCCGGGCGCCATCGCCGCGTCGTTCGACGGCGACCTGCTGCCCAAGACCGAGGCGATCGCCGGCGAGGTCGTGGTGGTCACCAAGCTCGCCACCGCCCAGACCTCCGACACCATCTCCTCCCCCGACGCGCCGCTGCTGGTGACCCCCTGGGCGCTGCCCGAGGCGCTGCTGCCGGCCGCGGTCGCCGCCGCGACCCGCGCCGACGAGGACCGGATGCCCGTCGCCTTCCGCGAGCTCGCCGCCGAGGACCCCTCGCTGCGCATCGAGCACGACGGCGAGACCGGGCAGGTGGTGCTGTGGACCACCGGGCCGGCGCACCTCGACCTCGTGCTGAGCCGGCTGCGCTCGCGCTTCAACGTGGGCGTCGAGCAGGTGCCGGTGAAGGTCGCCATGAAGGAGACCGCGATCGCCCGCGCCGAGGCGCAGGGCCGGCACGTCAAGCAGTCCGGCGGGCACGGCCAGTTCGCGGTCTGCCACCTGGTCATGGAGCCGCTCCCCCGCGGCACCGGCATCGAGTTCGACGAGGTCGTGGTCGGCGGCTCCGTGCCGCGGCAGTTCTTCAGCAGCGTCGAGAAGGGCGTGCACCACCAGCTCGAGAAGGGCCTGCTGGCGGGCTGGCCGGTGGTCGACGTCAAGGTCACCCTCACCGACGGCAAGGCGCACTCGGTCGACTCCTCCGACGTCGCGTTCCAGACGGCTGCGGGGCTGGCCCTGCGCGAGCTCGCCTCACCGTCGTCGATGTGCCTGCTCGAGCCGATCGACACGGTGACGGTCACCGTCGACGACGACTACCTCGGCGCGGTGATGACCGACATCGGCACGCGTCGCGGGCAGATCATCGGGTCCTTCGCGGCCGAGGGCCAGCCGGGCCGCTCGGTGCTCGAGGCTGCGGTGCCCCAGCTCGAGCTGCTCGACTACGCCATCAGCCTGCGCTCGCTGGCCCACGGCACCGGCTCGTTCCACCGCGAGCACCGGGGCTACGAGCAGCTGCCCGACCGCCTGGCCAAGGACCACGTCGGCGACCGGGGCCGGCACCTCTGACGTTCGCCGTCGCCGTCGACTCGTCCACGGAAGCCGTCCCGCCCGCCGAGTGTCGAGCGGATCGGCCGATGACAGCCAGGGGCGGGTGCCCCGGTGTATCGCCTGCGCTACGGCGCAGTAGTCGCTGCGATCGCCACCCCTGCTGCGCCGTAGGCGACGTCGTAGCGACCGATGAGACTCGGCCCTTGCGTCCGGGGGTGCGGAACCTCTGCGGTTGAGCGAGTCACCAGCACCGGACTGCCGCGACGCGGGCGGCCCTGTGGATTCGCGACAGGACCATCGGCTGATGACCGTGAGCGGGCCCTGGTCGCCGGTGGGCACCTCGAGGTGGTCGACGTCGGGCCGCGGGGGCGGGGGCGCGGGGCCGGGGGCGGGGTGTCAGAAGCGCGACGGTCCGCGCGCCCGGCACCCCTTGCTCCTCACCGCTCCAACCGAGGGGTGTCAGAAGCGCGACGGTCCGCGCGCCCGGCACCCCTTGCTCCTCACCGCTCCAACCGAGGGGTGCCACAAGCGCGACGGTCCGCGCACCCGGCACCCCTTGCTCCTCACCGCTCCAACCGAGGGGTGCCACAAGCGCGACGGTCCGCGCACCCGGCACCCCTTGCTCCTCACCGCTGCCACGAACGGGCAGTCGGCGGACTCCGGGCGCCCACTCAGGGTTGCAGCATGCCGTTGTGGTCGAGGCTCGCCTCTCCCCGCTGCGGTTCGTCGCACTGGTGTTCACGGGCTCCACACCATGCCGGTGCTACGCCGGTGACGGGGGCGACCTACGGGCGGTCAGTGCTCGTGGGCCTCGAGGGTGGCGGCGTAGTCGGGCACCTCGTGCTGCAGCGAGCGGGCCGGGCGCACGTACCCCTTGGACGGCGGCCGCTCGGGCAGCACGATGGTCGGCTCCTCGACGTCCTCGTAGGG
>JBBQNZ010000038.1:0-28584 GCA_038330415.1 Actinomycetales bacterium
CCGATGTCGAGGAAGTTGGCCGGCTTCTGGCCGCCGAACTCCTCACCGGCGTAGGCGACGACGTCGAGGGTGCTCATGACGAGCCCCGCGCCGTTGCCGATGATGCCGACCGAGCCGTCGAGCTTGACGTAGTTGAGGTCCTTCTCCCTGGCGGCCAGCTCGAGCGGGTCGGTCTCGGTGGTGTCGTCGAGGGCCTCGTGCTCGGGGTGGCGGAAGAAGGCGTTCTCGTCGAGGGTGACCTTGCCGTCGAGCGCCACGATGTCGCCGGCGGCGGTCTTGACCAGCGGGTTGACCTCGACCAGCGTGGCGTCCTCCTCGCGGTAGACGGTCCACAGGCTCTTCAGCACCGGCTCGATCTTCGCGGCGGTCTCGGCGTCGAAGCCGGCCTCGGTCACGATCTCGCGCGCCTTGGCGTCGTCGATGCCGACGTTCGGGTCGACGGCCACCCGGGCCAGCGCCTCGGGGCGCTCGACGGCGAGCACCTCGATCTCCATCCCGCCCTCCTTCGAGCACATCGCGAGGTAGGTGCGGTTCGCGCGGTCGAGCAGGATGGAGACGTAGTACTCCTCGTCGATCTGGGCGCCCTGGGCGATCATCACCTGGCGCACGGTGTGCCCCTTGATGTCCATGCCCAAGATGGCGCCGGCGTGCTGCTCCGCCTCGTCGGCGGTCTTCGCGACCTTGACCCCACCGGCCTTGCCGCGGCCACCGGTCTTGACCTGCGCCTTGACGACGGTCACGCCGCCACTGGCCGTGCCGATCCGCTCGGCGGCCGCACGGGCCTCCTCGGGGGTCGAGGCGACGGCCCCGGCGAGCACGGGGACACCGTGCTTCTCGAACACGTCACGGGCCTGGTACTCGAAGAGATCCACGAGGCGATCCGTCCTCACTGTCGGTCGGCTGAGATGGTGAAAGTGGTCCATTGGGGAGCCTAACGGGGCCGGAGCGGTGAGGCGCGCCACGGGTCGCTCCGAGGCGGCCGGTGGGACTCTTCTCACGCCCGAGCGGTCGCCCCGCGCGACGACCGGTGGTGGGATGGGCGGATGCCGACGACGACCCCGCCCCGGATGCCGACCGCCCACCTCGCGCTCCGCCGCCGGGCCGGCGGCCGGTCCCGTCGCGCCCGGGCCGGGCTCGTGGGCCTGATGCTGGCCCTGCTGCTGGGGGCCTGCGGTGAGCCCTCGACCCCGGGAGGTGCGGGCGCCTCGGGGAGCTCCGGCGGCTCGGGCGGCTCGGGGAGCCCGACAGCGACACCCAGCCCCACGGCATCCGAGGTGAAGCTGGCCCGGGTCGGGGGTGTGGCGGGGTTCCAGGACGTGCTCGCGGTCGCGCCGGACGGCGCGGTGACCGGCTCGACCAAGAATGGCGCGGTGTCGTGCACCGTGCCGGCCGCGACGGTGCAGACCCTGGCCACCGCCCCGCCGCCGACGACCGGCCTGAACGCGGGGAACGACCGGATCGCCGCGAGCGTCGAGCGCGACGGCACGACGATCGATCTCGGGGAGGCGGCGGGCAGCGACCCGCTGTCGACCGCCGCGCGAGAGGTGCTCGACGACGTGCAGCTGCCCGAAGCACAGCGCACCGTCTGCCGCTGAGGCAGACGGTGCGCTGCGAACCTCAGTTGGCGCAGGTCTGGGTGCCCGCGGGCACCGCGATGGCGGTGAATGCGGCCTGGACGGCGAGGCAGTTCGCCGAGTTCTTGCCGTAGAGCTCTTTGGCCGAGGCGATCGCCCCGTTGCGCGCCGCCGCGTAGCCGCTGCTCGAGGTGAGCTTGGTGGTCAGCGTGCGGTACCAGACCTTCTCGGCGACGGCGTGCCCGACGCCGGTCACGGCCGGAGCGCCAAGACAGGTGGGGCTGTTGTAGCCGACGCCGTTGACCGTCTTGATGCCCGAGCCCTCGGACACCATGAAGAACCAGTGGTTCAGCGGGCCCGAGGAGTAGTGCACGTCAAGTCGGCCGACGGTGCGGCTCCAACAGTTGGCGCTGCGGCCGTCCTTGCTCGGGTTGTCCATGTAGCGCAGCGGCTTACCGTCGCCGTTGAGGTTGATCTTCTCCCCGATGAGGTAGTCCGGAACGTCCGCCGGGGTGTTGGCGAAGAACTCGACGGCGGTGCCGAAGATGTCGGACGTCGCCTCATTCAGGCCGCCGGACTCACCACGGTAGTTGAGGTTCGCAGTGTTCTCGGTGACGCCGTGGCTCATCTCGTGGCCGGCAACGTCGACGGAGGTCAGCGGTCGGAGGTTGTTCAAACCGTCGCCGTAGGTCATCTGGGCGCCGTCCCAGAAAGCGTTGGGGTACTTGTCGCTGTAGTGAACTCGGCTGGGAGCGCCGACACCGGTGTTCCAGATGCCCTTCCGGCCGAGCACGGTGTTGTAGTAGTCGTACGTCTCCTGAGCGCCCCACTGGGCGTCGGCAGCCGCGGTCTGGCGGGCGGCGCCTGTCAAGCCCTGAGCGCTGGTGCCCCAGATGTTGTCGGCGTCGGTGAAGAGTGGCCCGGGACCGCCGGTGCCACCGAGGAGGTCGACCGTGAAGTTGCCGAGGGCGTCCTTCAGCTGGAAGTTCGGCGCCGTACCGATGGTGTTGAGGGTGACGGTGCCGGAGTACTGCGTGTTGCCGGTGCCCTCCTGGATGGTCTCGGCGGAGTCGATGACCTTCCCGGTGCGGGCGTCGACCCAGGTCTTCAGCCGGCTCGGGGTCTGGCTGGCGCGGATGCCGGTGGTGGTCACCTGCCAGGCCAGTCGCGGGGTGCCCGAGCTCGCGTAGACCACCAGGGCCGCAGCGCTGGAGTCGACCCGGTAGCCGGCGGCCTTCGCCGCGGTGGCGCTCGCGGCGGCCTTGCCCACGCGGGCCTTGGTCGAGGCCGGGGCGACGGCCTTGCCGCGGTTCCAGTGGCTGTTCTTCACGGTGCCGTTCGTGCTCTTGGCCACGACGAGGTCACCGCCCACGACCGGCAGGCCGTCGACCGTGCGGTCGTAGCGCACGTGCCGCGTGCCGTCGCGGTCGGTGACCACCGAGCGCACGGTGAGCGACTGGTCGGCCGGTAGGCCGAGGTCGTCGCCGGTGGACGCTGCCCCGGCCTGCTCGGCGGCCTCGAGGGCGGTGTTGCCCCCGGGTGCCGCGACGGCTCCGGACGCGCCGGTCACGGACGCGGCCACGGCGGCGACCGTGACGGCGAGGGCGACCCCGGTGAGATGGCGTGACGACATGGGACTCCTCGGGGACGGACGCCACGGTGGTCGCGGCAGGGTCCATGGTGAGGCAGGGAGCCCGGCGCCGCCTGCCGAATCGCCGGATTCGCCTCGAGCCGAGTCGGCGGATGCCGTCCCCACCGTCGGGAGGGGACGGCATCCGCCGCTGTGGTGGTGGTTGTGGTGGTGGTGGTGGTAGTGGTGGTGGTGGTGGCTCAGCTCGTGGCGAGCGAGGTGTCGTCGACGACGAAAGACGTCTGCAGGCTGGAGTCCTCGGTCATCGTGAACCGGATCGTCACCGTCCTGCCCTTGTAGGCCGTCAGGTTGAAGGACTTCTGGGTGTATGTCGCGTTGGTGCCGACGTTGGAGTAGGTGGCCAGGGTGGTCACCGTCGCCCGTTGACGACCTGCGCCCGCATCCTGTCGTAGACCGTCGAGCCGGTCTCGGCCGTGTCGGTGCGCAGCCAGAACGACAGGGTCGCGCTCGTCGCGCTCGCCGGGATGGCGACGCTCTGGTTGATCGTCTCGGTGCTCGCCGAGCCGTTGCCGCCGAGCCAGGCCTTCCACGAGCCGGTGCGCGCCGGGCGGCCGGTGTTGTTCGTGATCGGGCCGGCGGTGCCGGTCCAGACCGTGTTGCCCGACTCGAAGCCCGGGTTGCCGAGCAGGTTGCCACCGGGGGGAGGCGGCGGGGGCGTGGTGCCGCCGCAGGCCTCGGTGCGGGACGGGACCGCGATCGCCGCGAAGGCTCTCTCGGTGGCGAGGCACTGGGCCGACCCGGCGCCGTACAGCTCCTTGGCCGAGGCGATCGCGCCGTTGCGGGCCGCGGCGTAGGTGCTGTTGGAGGTGAGCTTGGTCGACAGCGTGCGGTACCAGATCTTCTCGGCGGCGGCCCGGCCGGCGCCGGTCACCGTGGCGCCGTTGCAGGTGGGGCTGTTGTAGGAGACCCCGTTGATGGTCTTGGCGCCCGAGCCCTCCGAGGCGAGGAAGAACCAGTGGTTCAGCGGGCCGGAGGAGTAGTGCGGGTCGAGGTTCTTGGTGCCGGTGGTCCAGCAGTCCTGGCTGGCGCCGTCCTTGCTGGGGCGGTCCATGTAGCGCAGCGGGGTGCCGTTGCCGTTGATGTTGATCTTCTCGCCGATGAGGTAGTCACCCGGGTCGGCGGCGCTGTTGGCGAACCACTCGACCGCGGTGCCGAAGATGTCGGAGGTCGCCTCGTTGAGCCCGCCGGCGTCGCCGTAGGTCATCTGGGTGCCGTCCCAGAAGGCGTTGTTGTAGGCGTTGCCGTGGTGCACCCGGCTGCGCGCCCCCACCCCGGTGTTCCAGATTCCGGCCCGGCCGAGCACCGAGCTGTAGTAGGCGTACGTCTTCTCCGCCCGTACTGCGCGTCGACCCCCGCGGTCTGCCGGCTCGTGGTCGAGCCATTGCCCCAGACGTTGTCGGCGTCGGTGAACTGGGTCCCCGTGCCCGATGTGCCCCCGTTGAGGTCGGTCGTGTAGTTGCCCAGCGTGTCGCGCAGCCGACAGGTGGAGCCGCTGAGCGTCGTGTTGAGGGTGACCTGGCCGGAGTACTGGCTGTTGCCGGTGCCCGTAACGACCTCGTCGTAGGAGGTGATGACCGCGCCCGACGTCGCGTCGACGATGGTGTGCAGCCGGCTCGGCGTCTGGTCGGCCAGGGTGCCGGTGGTCAGCACGTCGTACGCCAGGCGGGGCGTCCCGCTCGCGGCCCAGACCACCAGCTCACCGCTGCTCTTCTCGCGCGCGGCCTTCGACCGCTGCTGCCCTTTCGACACCGCGGTCGTGCGCGCCACGGCCGGTGTGGTGGTCTTCGCGGCGACGCTCCTGCCGTGGTTGAAGTACACGTCCTCGATGCGGCCGCCCTTGGCCTTCTCGACCACGAGGGCGTCGTCGGCGCTGAGCTTGAGGGCCTGGCGGTCGGACGGTGTGCCGGCAGGGGTGGGGCCGGGAAGCGCCGTCGCGGCGGGTCCGCCGGCGGCGAAGGTGGCGGCGGCCGCGCCGAGGGCTAGGCCGCTGGTCAGTCCTTTACCGCCAGCACACCGGGCCTTGACCGAGGGTGCGGCAACCCAGACCGCATGGTGACCATCCGCTCGGAGTCCGGGGTGTAGGAGGGGTGCCGGCCCTACAGTGGCGGGGCCATGGTGACGCTTCCGCTGCCGAGCGCCGTACCCCCCGCCGAGCACCCTGCACCGACGCAGGTCTCGGTGGTCCGGCGTGCCCGGGGGCTGGCGTCGGCCGCCCTGCGGCTGCTCGACCCGGCGGTGTTGGCCGGCAACGCCGTCGAGTCCGTCTGGCTGGCCGCCCACGTCGCGACCTGGCCGGTCGGCCTGGTGGGCGGTCGCGGCGCGCGCGCCGACCGGGCCTACCGCCTCGAGCACCTGCCGCCCGTGCAGCGCGGGCTGCTCGTCTCGAACGTCGAGGCCGCGGGCACGCCGATCCTGCTGGTGCACGGCATCGTCAGCAACCGCTCGATCTTCACCCTGCTGCGGCGCGGGCTGACCCGGCGCGGTTTCTCCAACGTGTTCGCGATCAACTACCTCACCGTCGCCAACGACGTACGCGCCGCCGCGGCGGGCCTCTCAGTGGAGGTGGAGCGGGTCGTCGAGGAGACGGGGTTCGAGCGGATCCACATCATCGGGCACAGCCTCGGCGGACTCATCGCCCGCTACTACGTCACCCGGCTGGGGGGCGACGCGCGGGTGCACACCCTCATCACGCTCGGCACCCCGCACCAGGGCAGCTACGCCGCCTATGCCGTGCCGACCACGCTGATGCAGCAGATGCGGCCGGGGAGCCCCCTGATGCGCGAGCTCGACCGGCCGGTGCGGGGCTGTCGCACCCGGTTCATCTCGTACTGGTCCGACAACGACTGGGCCATCCAGCCCCAGCGCAACGCGTCGCTGCGGCACCCCGACCTCGGTGCCCGCAACGTCAGGCTGCACGGGGCCGGGCACCTGAGCCTGCCGATGCTGCGCGAGGTCGTGCACGGCATCTCCCACGCGCTGGCCCACCTCGACGAGCAGGGTGGCACGGTGACCTCGGGCGTCACGCCGCTGACCCGCGACGAGTGAGGATGCCGGTGCTCGCCCGCGTGGGCGGCCCCGGGTGTGAGGTACGTCATAGTGTGGCCCCCTCGCCGAGCGGATATCCCGCAGGGACGGCAGGATTGCCATTACGTCCGTCCACAGGTTGATGGACCGGGATTGTGTTGTCACGGAATGGTCACGGTACGGTGGTGCCAGCCCCGTCTACACCCCCTGAGGTCATCTCCGCGTGAGTTCTTCGTCCTACCAAGGGCGGCACTACGGCGGACGTCATCGCGTCCCTACTCGTCGTGCGCGCCTGCCCCGAGCGTTCAGCTCGAGGTTCGTGCTGCCCACCGCAGCGGCTGCGGCGCTCGTGGTGACGGCAACCGGCGCGAGCGTCGTGCACCCCACGCCGCAGAACCCGGCCCTCGAGCTCGACCACACCCAGAGCGCCATGGCCCTCACCGAGCAGGTGTCCGACGAGGCGATGGTCACCGACCTCGCCCAGCGACGCCACGCGGCGTCGATCCAGACCGCGGCCCTGCAGGGCCGCAACGAGCAGGCAGCCCGCGCGGCGCGCACCGCCCAGCGCAAGGCCGCCGCCAAGGCGAAGGCCGAGCGCGAGGCCAAGCGCTGGGTGCGGCCCATCCGCACCTGGCACATCACCTCCGAGTTCGGGGCTCGCTGGGGCGCGTCGCACGACGGCATCGACCTCGGCGCCAGCACGGGCACCCCGGTCTACGCGATGTCCAAGGGCACCGTCATCGGCTCGTTCTACGACTCCAGCTTCGGCAACAAGCTCGAGATCAAGTACTGGGACGGCTCGATCTCCTGGTACGGCCACCTCAGCAAGCGGATCGCCCAGAAGGGCGACACCGTGCGGCCCGGCGAGCTCGTCGGGCTGGTCGGCAACACCGGCCACTCCTTCGGCTCGCACCTGCACTTCGAGATGCAGAAGACCACCACCCAGGACATCCCGATCGACCCGCTCGCCTGGCTCAAGCGGCACGGGCTCGGCTGACCGCACGCGGTGCGCAACACCGGCCGGGTGCTCACCCGGCTGCGGCCCATCGCCGATCGGGTCAGAGCTTCTCGAGCGGTGCGAAGCGCAGCACGAACCGCTTGACCCCGAGCTCACCGCCGAAGTCGACCTCGGCCTGCGTCTTGTCGCCCTCCCCGAGGGTGCGCACCACCGTGCCGAGGCCGTAGCTGTCGTGGGTGACCCGGTCGCCGGGAGAGAGCGGGATGACCGGCCGGTTGCCGGGCGACCGCACCCCCGGGCGGCTGGCCAGGGTGGCCACGGCCGGGCGCTGGTCGCGCCGCCCGATCGCGGCAGCCCCGGAGAGCTCGCGCTCCCACTGCACCAGCTCGGCAGGGATCTCGTCGAGGAACCGTGACGGTGGGTTGTACTGCGGTGCGCCCCAAGCGGATCGGATGGCGGCCCGCGAGATGTGCAGCCGCTCGCGGGCGCGGGTGATGCCCACGTAGGCCAGCCGGCGCTCCTCCTCGAGCTCCTTGGCGTCACCCAGGCTGCGCAGGTGCGGGAAGGTGCCGTCCTCCATGCCGGTGAGGAAGACGACCGGGAACTCCAGCCCCTTGGCGGTGTGCAGCGTCATCAACGTGACGACACCGGCCTGCTCGGCCTCCTCGGTGTCGGGGATCTCGTCGGCGTCGGCGACCAGCGAGACCCGCTCCAGGAAGTCTTCGAGACTGATCACCTCGCCGGTCTCACGACGCTCCTCGTCGAACTCGCGGGCGACGGCGACGAGCTCGGCGAGGTTCTCGACGCGCGTCTCGTCCTGGGGGTCGTGGCTGGCCCGCAGCTCGGTGAGGTAGCCCGAGCGGTCGAGCACGGCCTCGAGCAGGTCGGACACCCCGGCATCCTCGTCGTCGCGCACCCTGCCCAGGCTTTCGAGCAGGGTGGTGAAGCCCTTGATCGCCGCGACCGAGCGGGTGGCGATGCCGGGGGCGTCCTCGGGGCGGCCCAGGGCGGCGACGAACGGGATGCGCTCGCGCTCGGCGAGGGCGCCGATGCAGGCCTCGGCGCGGTCGCCGATGCCCCGCTTGGGCACGTTGACGATACGGCGCAGGTTGACGGTGTCGCTGGGGTTGGAGAGCACCCGCAGGTAGGCCAGGGCGTCCTTGACCTCGCGCCGCTCGTAGAACCGGGTTCCCCCGACCACCTTGTAGGGGAGGCCGACCCGCACGAACACCTCTTCCAGGGCTCGGGACTGGGCGTTGGTGCGGTAGAACACCGCGACGTCGCCGGGCCGCACGCCGTGGTCGTCGCCGAGCCGGTCGATGGAGCGGGCCACGAACGACGCCTCGTCGTGCTCGTTGTCGCCGACGTAGCCGACGATGCGGGCGCCGTCGCCGGTGTCGCTCCAGAGGTTCTTCTTGCGGCGGCCCTCGTTGCGAGCGATGACCGCGTTGGCGGCGCGCAGGATGGTCTGGGTGGAGCGGTAGTTCTGCTCGAGCAGGATGGTGCGGGCGTCGGGGTAGTCCTGCTCGAACTCCTCGATGTTGCGGATGGTGGCCCCGCGGAAGGCGTAGATCGACTGGTCGGCGTCACCGACGACGACGAGCTCGCTGGGCTCGACGCCGTGCTCGGTGCGGGTCTCGGGCCGGCCCACCAGCTCGCGCACCAGCTGGTACTGGGCGTGGTTGGTGTCCTGGTACTCGTCGACCATGACGTGGCGGAACCGGCGCCGGTAGTGCTCGGCGACGTCGGGGAAGGCCTGGAACATGTGCACCGTGGTCATGATCAGGTCGTCGAAGTCCATGGCGTTGGCCTGGCGCAGCCGCCGCTGGTAGGCCGTGTAGGCCTCCGCGAGCACCTGCTCCTGGTGCGGGCTCGCCTCACCCACCCGGCTCGCGTAGGTCTCCTCGTCGATGAGCTCGTTCTTGAGGTTGCTCACCTGGTGGCTGAACGAGCGCGGGTTGTAGCGCTTGGGGTCGAGGTCCATGTCGCGGATGACCATCGACATCAGCCGCTGGCTGTCGGCGGCGTCGTAGATCGAGAAGGTCGAGCGCAGCCCCACCTTGGGGGCCTCGCGGCGCAGGATGCGCACGCAGGCGCTGTGGAACGTCATCACCCACATCGCCTTGGAGCGGGGGCCGACGAGCGAGGTGACCCGCTCCCGCATCTCGGCGGCGGCCTTGTTGGTGAAGGTGATGGCCAACACCTGGCCGGGCTGCACGCCACGAGCGGCGAGCAGGTACGCGATGCGGTGGGCGAGCACCCGGGTCTTGCCCGAGCCCGCACCCGCGACGATGAGCAGTGGGCCGCCCTCGTGCAGCACGGCCTCGCGCTGCTGGGGGTTGAGCCCGGCGAGCAGCTCCTCCGGGTCGGCGCCCGGCCGGCCCGCGCCCGGACCACCGTCGGGGCCGAGCCCGGCGGCGGCAGCCTCCGCCCAGGTGGGCACCCCCGCGGCGTTGACCAGGGCCGCGTGGGCGCTGGCGTGCGTGGCGGGATCCACGTGCGGCTCGTGGCCCGGGTCGCCGAAGTCGAGGCCGTCGAAGAGGGTGCTCATGTCGGGGTCAACCCTACGTGGAGGCGCCGACCCCGCTCGTCCACCGCGCCCCACGCGCCGGGGTGGTGGTGTGAAGAACAAACCTTAGACAAACAAAGGTCCCTGTCCCGATCCGTCCCCCGGGCTGCCCTCGCGTGCCAAACTGCTGAAAGCCGCGACGCGACGAGTACGCAGGTGCTGGCTCACCCGCTCGTCCACCCTTCACCCAACGACATCGACCCAACGGTCGGACCGGGGACGGACCGCGCGGCCACCGGTGTCTGGTTCCCGGTGGCCGCGCGCACGACCCGAGCGCGCCCCCACGGCATACGGTGTCGTCCATGGCCTCGCGCAAGGGTGAGTTCGGTGAGCCGGTCGTGCTCGACGTCGACGGCTTCGACGTGCGGGTGTCGAGCCCGCAGCGCGTCTACTTCGCCGCGCGGGGCGAGACCAAGCTCGACCTGGTCACCTACTACCTGTCGGTCGGCGACGGCATCGTCAACGCCCTGCGCGAGCGACCGTGCATGTTGCACCGCTTCCCCGACGGCGTCTCCGGGCCCAAGGTGCACCAGAAGCGGCTGCCGCGCGGGGCGCCGCCCTGGGTCGAGACGGTGCGCCTGCACTTCCCCCGCTACGGCCTGCACGCCGACGAGCTGTGCGTCACCCGGCTGGCCGACGTGGCCTGGGCGGTGCAGATGAGCACCGTCGAGTTCCACCCGTGGAACAGCCGGCGGGCCGACACCGAGAAGCCCGACGAGTGGCGCATCGACCTCGACCCGATGCCGGACGCGCCCTTCTCGAGGGTGCGGCGAGCTGCGCAGGTCGCACACGAGGTGCTCGACGAGCTGGGCGCGGTGGGCTGGCCGAAGACGAGCGGCGGCCACGGGTTGCACGTCTACGTGCGGATCGCGCCCGACCACGGGTTCGGCGACGTGCGCCGGGCGGCCCTGGCGTTCGCGCGCGAGGTGGAGCGCCGCATCCCCGACGACGTGACGACGACCTGGTGGCGCAAGGACCGCGACCCCGAGGCGGTGTTCGTCGACTACAACCAGAACGCCCGCGACCACACCATCGCCGCGGCGTACTCGGTGCGGGGCAACGACATCGGCACGGTCTCGACCCCCTTCCGGTGGGACGAGCTCGACGACGTCGAGCCAAACGACTTCACCATCGCGACGGTGCCGCAGCGGTTCGCCGAGCTCGGTGACCTGCACGCCGGCATCGACGACGCCGTCTTCGACATCGCGCCTCTGCTGCAGTGGGCCGAGCGTGACGGGGCCGCCGGCGCCGAGCCGCCGCCCGAGGCCGAGGACGACACGGGGAAGCCCTGATGGACCTCGTCGTCGCGCCGGGTCCCGGTGTGCCGCAGGGCCTCACGGTTCCGGGCGACGTGCTGGTCGAGCGGTTCTCACGGTCGTCGGGGCCCGGTGGCCAGGGCGTCAACACCGCCGACAGCCGGGTCGAGGTCGAGCTCGACGTGGTGGCGTTCGGCGGGTTCACCGGCACCCAGCGCGCCCGGGTGCTGCGCGCGCTCGACCCGCGGCTGGTGGGCGGACGGCTGCTCGTCGTGGCCGCCTCCGAGCACCGCCAGCAGCGCCGCAACCGGGTGGCGGCGCGGGAGCGGATGGCGGAGCTGCTGCGCGGAGCGATGGCGCCCCCACCGGCTCCGCGCCGGGCAACCCGCCCCACCCGCGGGTCGAAGGAGCGCCGGCTGTCGGCCAAGAAGCGCCGTGGCGAGACGAAGGCAGGTCGCTCGCGGCCGGCATCCGACGCCTGAGACCGGTCAGCCGGTGGCCTCTCCGACGAGGCGGACCACCTCGTCGGCGCACCCCCACGACAGCGTCACGCCTGCGCCGCCGTGGCCGTAGTTGGTCACCACCACCCGCCCACCGACCTCGGATGCCGCGAGGCGCACCTCGGGCGCCACCGGCCGCAGCCCCACCCGGGCCCCGAGCACCTCGGCGCGGGCCAGCGCGGGCACCACTGCTCGGACCCGGCGCACGATCGCGTCGTGGACGTGCCGGTCCGGCTCGGCATCCCACGACCCGGCGACGTCCGTGCCGCCGCACACCACCCAGCCGGGGTGCGGAAGCGCGTAGACCATGCCGTCGGGGTGCTCGTCGTCGACGAGCCAGTGGGTCAGCCCGGGGTTGGCGAGCAGCGCCACCTGGCCGCGCGACGGCGTGCCGGCGTGGTCGTCGACCAGCGTGCCCGAGCGCAGCCCCGCCGCCACGACCACCACGTCGCCGGGCACCTCGGCCAGGTCGCTCACCCACCCCCGCACCAGCTCGACCCCGGCCTCGACGCAACGGGTCTCGAGCCACGGCAGGAACACCGGCATGGTCACCAGCGGCACGCTCGCCACCACTCCTGCGGGGGCTCCGGCCGGCAGCTCGTGGGATCGCGCCTCCCGCCAGCCCGGGACGGCGGCGGCCCACCACCGGTCGGTGGGGCCCCGCTCGACGACCACGCCCTCGCGGACGACCACCCCGGCGTCGGGTTCGCGGGCCAGCGCGGTGAACCGGTCGAGGGCCACCCGGCCCCAGCCGAGCACCCGGTCGCGCGGTTCGACGTGGTAGGGGAACCACAGTCCGCCCGCCACGGCCGAGGTGGTGTCGGCCACCGGCTCGTCGCGCACGCAGCGCACCGTGTGGCCGGCCCGCGCCAGCCCGAGCGCCGACGTCAGGCCGATGACGCCGCCACCCACCACCGTCACGAGTGCCACCACCGCATCCTCCCCTAGCGTGGGCCCATGGAGCCCCTCGACCCGCACCCCGTCACCGGAGAGCTGTTCCCCTCACCGGTGCCGGCGGGCAGTGGGTGGCCCGGCGACCCCGCCGACGCCTCCACCCCGGTGGCCACGACCCCGGCCGCCGTGCGCCGGCTCGCGGCGTCGGCGACCGGCATCCCCGACCTGCAGGCCCGGATCTCGGTGTGCCGGGCCTGCCCTCGCCTCGTGCAGTGGCGCGAGGACGTCGCGCGGTCGGGGCGACGCGCCTCCTTCGCCGACCAGCCGTACTGGGGCCGGCCCGGGCCGTCGTTCGGCGACCCCGACGCCGAGGTGCTGCTCGTGGGGCTCGCGCCGGCGGCGAACGGCACCAACCGCACCGGCCGGATGTTCACCGGGGACTCCTCGGGTGACGTGCTCTATGCCGCGCTGCACCGCACCGGGTTCGCGGCCCTACCGACGTCGGTCGCCGCGGGGGACGGGCAGTCGCTCACCGGCATCCGCATCGTCGCCGCCGTGCGCTGCGCACCGCCGGCGAACAAGCCCACCCCGGCCGAGCGGGCCACCTGCTCGGCCTGGCTCGAACGCGACCTCGCCCTGTCCGCCCCTCGGCTGCGGGCGATCCTGTGCCTGGGCGCCATCGGCTGGGATGCCGCCCTCGCCGCCGCTCGTGGGCTCGGCTGGGACGTGCCACGCCCCAAGCCACGCTTCGGCCACGCCGCCGAGGTGACGCTCACGACGCCCGACGGGCACGGCATCCGGCTGGTCGGGTGCTACCACGTGAGCCCGCACAACACCTTCACGGGGCGCCTCACCCCGGCGATGCTCGACGACGTGCTGCTGTCCCTGCGCACCCCTTGACCGGCGGGTCATCCGGTGGCCGCGACCGCTCGGATCACCCAGCGTCGCAGGATGATCCGCCTCGACCGGGCCCGCGACGACTGCCCTCGACCCACGGGTCACGTGCCTGCGACGTTCTACTGGGTCGTCGACGACACCGACCCCGCGACCTACCTCGGCTCGATCGCGGTGCGGCGCGCGGGTCATCGAGGCCAGCGGCGGTGTGCTCGAGGACGTCCGCGGTGACAAGAAGCGCTACTGGGTGCCCACGGGCGGCTGAGCCACCGGCCGCCGCGGACGCGTCCTAAGGTGGCGGGATGACCGACTCGACCGGCCCTGCCCTCGTCGTCACGGCCCATGGGGGCATCGACGTCCTCGCCGTGGAGGACCGCCCGGCCCCCGAGCCCGGCCCCGGCGAGGTGCTCGTCGAGGTCGCCGCCGCGGGAGTCAACTTCCTCGACGTCTACCAGCGCGAGGGCGTCTACCCGACCACACCGCCCTTCGTCGCAGGGAACGAGGGCGCGGGCACGGTCGTGGCGACCGGCGAGGGCGTCGAGTCCTTCCACCCCGGCGACCGGGTCGCCTGGCCGAACTCGCTGGGGAGCGCCGCCCGCTTCGCCGCCCTGCCGGCATCCGGGCTGGTGCCGGTGCCCGACGGGGTCACCCTCGAGACCGCGGCGGCCGTGATGCTCCAGGGCCTCACCGCGCACTACCTCACCACCAGCACGTATGCCGTGCAGCCCGGTGACGTCGCGCTGGTGCACGCCGCGGCCGGCGGCGTGGGCCAGCTGCTGGTGCAGCTGGTGCGGGCGCGCGGCGGGTCGGTGGTGGCCACGGCCGGCGGCCCCGACAAGTGCGAGACGGCCCGGGCGCTCGGTGCCGAGCACGTCATCGACTACCGCGCGGTCGACGACCTGGCCGCCGAGGTTCGCCGACTCACCGACGGGCGCGGGGTCCACGTGGCCTACGACGGTGTCGGCAAGGACACCTTCGACGCCTCGCTCGCCTCGCTGCGCCGGCGCGGGATGCTCGTGCTGTTCGGCGCCGCGAGCGGGCAGGTGCCGCCGTTCGACATCCAGCGGCTCAACGCGGGCGGGTCGCTCTTCCTGACCCGGCCCATGCTCGGCCACCACATCGCCACGCCCGAGGAGCTGCAGTGGCGGGCCGGTGAGGTGCTCGGCGCGGCGGCCGACGGCGGCCTGCAGGTGGCCATCGGTGGGCGCTACCCGCTGGCCGAGGCGGCGACGGCCTACGGCGACCTCGAGGGCCGGCGCACGCAGGGCAAGCTGCTCCTCATCCCCTGACCTGCTCCTCTCCCCGACTGTGTAGGGGAGAAACCGCCCGAATCGGGGTCTCCGCCGCGTGTTGCCCGGCATCCGACCTACAAAGACGGGGAGGGGCGGGGAGGAGCAGCGGTGGGGTCAGCCGGTGGTCCAGAGAACCGCGACGAGCACGTTGAGCAGAGCCAGCACCCCGGCGGCCAGGACGAGCTGCGGGCGGGCGCCCTGTCCCTTGCGCTCCTTGGCGTTCGCGATCTCGGCGCACGCCACGACCGCGATGGCGACGAGGAACTTCACGCCGATCTTGCTGTTGTCGACCTTCTCGTCGTTCATCTGGACGAGGCCGACGAGCAGGATGCCGGTGAGCAGCTGGGCCCGGGCCCCCCAGAGCAGGTATGGCGTCACCGTGCCGCGCGCGAGGAACAGCGCGCTGCCGATGATCGCGGCCATGCCGAGCAGGTGGAGGACGACGAACACGTTCACCAAGATGTCCATGGGCACACCATAGGGCCGACTGCGCGCCGGCCCCTCCACCGACCCCTCCACCGACCTTGTAGGTCAGAAGCCGCGCGAAGCGGGTTCTCCGCGGCGTGTTGACCGGCTTCTGACCTACAAGGTCGGGGCGCTTACAGGAGGCGGCGGCCCATCGCCCAGGCGGTGAGCTCGTGCCGCGAGGACAGCTGCAGCTTGCGCAGCACCGAGGAGACGTGGGTCTCGACCGTCTTGACCGAGATGAACAGCTCCTTGGCGACCTCCTTGTACTGGTAGCCGCGGGCGATCAGCCGCATCACCTCCCGCTCACGGGCCGAGAGCCGGTCGAGCTCCTCGTCGACCTCGGCGATCTCACCCGCAGCCGCGCCGAAGGCATCGAGCACGAACCCCGCGAGCCGCGGTGAGAACACGGCATCCCCGTCGGCGACGCGGCGGATGGCGGTGATCAGGTCGCGCGCGCCGATCGTCTTGGTGACGTAGCCACGTGCCCCGGCGCGGATGACGGCGATGACGTCCTCGGCGGCATCCGAGACCGACAGGGCCAGGAAGCGCACCGGCGCCCCCGTGCGCGCCTGCACGCCGAAGCAGCCGTGGATGACGTCGACACCGCCGTTGCCGTTGCCGCCGGGCAGGTGCACGTCGAGCAGGACGACGTCGGGCTGCTCGGCCCGGATCACGGCGATCGCCGTGTCGACATCGGGCGCCTCACCGACGAACTCGCACACCGGGATCCCGCTGGCGGCCATCGCGTCGGTCAGCTCGGCGCGAACTCCGGTGCGGAACATCCGGTGGTCGTCGACGAGCACCACCCGTACAGGTCCGGGGCGCCCACCTGCGGTCGGTGTCGGTTGGCTCATGACGTTCCTCCTTCGATCGGTGGCAGCCGCAGCTCCACCTCGGTTCCGTCGTCGCGGCGTCGCACGCGCGCCGTGCCCCCGTGCCGCTCCATCCTGCCCAGGATCGACTGGCGCACGCCGAGCCGGTCGGCGGGCACGGTGTCGAGGTCGAACCCCTCGCCGCGGTCGCGCACGAACGCCTCGACCCCGGTGGGCCCGATCTCGACGTAGGCCGTGACCGGGGTGCCGCCGTGCCGCACGGCGTTGAGCAGTGCCTCGCGCATCGCCTGGGCGAGCGCGGCACCGTGCGGCTCGTAGGGGCGGTCTCCGGTGACGACGAGGTCGATGGCGACGCCGTGCAGGTCCTCGACGTCGTGGGCCACCTCGGTGACCGCCGCGGCGAGCGTCGACTGCGACCCCTGCGGCCCGGCGTAGAGCCACGAGCGCAGCTCGCGCTCCTGCGCGCGGGCCAGCCGGGTGACGGCGGCCGAGTCGTGCGACTGACGCTGGATGAGGGCGAGGGTCTGCAGCACCGAGTCGTGCAGGTGCGCGGCGATGTCGGCCCGCTCGGTGGCGCGCGCGGCGGCCACCTGCTCGCGGCGCAGGTCGCCCCACAACCGCAGCGCCCACGGCGCGGCGATGATCAGGGCCCCGACGAGCACGGCGATGGCGGCGAGCAGGGCGTCCCAGACGGCCGAGATCGACTCCCCGCGGGTGACGATGACGAGGATGCCGGCCACGGCCAGCCCCACGCCCAGCGCCACCCGCATCCAGCCGTAGCGACCTTCGCCGGAGCCCAGCCACCGCGAGCGCTGGGTGTCGTCGAGGTTGCTCCACGCGACGATGGCCCCGACCGCGATCGTGAACAGGGGCACGAGGAGGGTGCCGATGACGCCGCCGCCGAGCACCGGCGTGAGCAGCACCGCGCCACCGATGACGAGCAGGCCGCCCACGACGAGCACCAGCCCCCACTGGCGGCGTTCCGGCGGCGTGCCCAGGTCGGGGACCTGCGAGGGGTCGACGTCGAGGTCGCCCTCGGGGGTGAGGGCCCAGAGGAAGACGTAGGCCGCGAGGCCGGCGCCACCGGCGAGCGTGAGCAGGATGAAGGTGATGCGCACGCTGCGCCGCGACACCCCCAGGTGGCGGGCCACCGCGCCGCAGACCCCCGGGGTCCAGCCGCGGGTGCGCGACCGCACCAGTGGGGGCCGCGGCGCGCGGGCCGGCGGGTGCTCGTAGCCGTACGCCGACCGCATCCCCGCGGCGGCACCGGCGTCGGGACCACCGTCGGTCACCGGGCGCGGGTGCGCGGCTGCGGGCTCGTAGGGCGTGGGCACCCCCCCATCCTGACCTACGTGCCGGGTGTGCAGGGTCGGTCCCGGGGTCGGCTCAGGGGGACGTCAGGGTCGACCCTCATGGCGGGCACCCCGTCGCCGGGACCACGCTGGAGCCATGACCGAGAACCCCACCCAGAGCGTGCCGCCACCGAGCACGTCATTCCTCGACGACAGCTTCGCCCGGTTGCGCAGCAGCGGCTACTCCCGCGACACCGACGGCCGCTGGTTCGGCGGCGTCTGCACCGGCCTGGCCCAGCGCTTCGGCGTCGACCCGGTGCTGATCCGGGCCGCGGCGGTCGTGCTCGCCTTCCTCGGCGGCATCGGGATCACCGCGTACGTCATCCTCTGGCTGCTCCTGCCCGACCGGCAGGGCGACATCCTCGCCGAGCGTGCCGTGCGCCAGGGCGATGCCGGCCCCATCGCGCTGCTCGTGCTCGCCGCGTTCCTGGTGCTCGGTGGGGTGTTCTCGATCGGCAACGGCAACGGCTGGTTCGCCCCCCTGTGGCTCATCCCGGTCGCCGCGATCGCCTGGCTGGTGCTGGCCCGCCGCAACGGCCGCACGCCGCAGACCGGCTACGGCAGCGTGGCCGCCCCGCCGCCGCCCTACGGCACCGCGTCACCCGCGCCGTACGGCACCCCCAGCACCGCCACCCCGCCCCCGTCAGGAGAGGCCATGTCCGCAACCCCCAGCTACGCCGCGCCGCCGATGGCGAGCGCGTCGACCCAGACCCCCACGCCGCCGTATGCCGGCAGCCAGCCGGGTGCCTACCGGGCCCCCCAGCCCGGCACCTACGGTGGCCCCCCGGTGGGCGGGCCCTCCGGCCCGTACGGTGGCCGGCCCACCCCGCCCGCCCCGCCGCGCCCGGTGGGTCCGGTCGGCCCGCCCCCGCCGCCGCGCCCACGTCGCCGCCGCCCCAGCGCCTTCGTCGGGCTGGTGTCGCTCGGCATCGCCCTCGTCGGCATCGGCCTCGGCGCGGCGCTCGACGACCCGCTCGGCTTCCCGGGCAGCTCGGCCACCCTGGGGTTCCTCATCGCCCTGGCCGGCGTGTCGGTCGTCGTCCTCACCCTCGGGCTGCGCGGCCGGGCCTCGGGCTTCAGCGGGTTCCTCGTGGTGTGCCTCGCCCTGCTGCTCGTCACCGCCTCGGCCGCCTCCCGCGTCGAGGTCAAGGACGGCGTCGGCAACCGCACCTGGACACCGGTGCCCGCCACCGGCACCACCGCCTTCGAGCTCGGCGCCGGCGAGGCCACCCTCGACCTGGGCCGGCTCGCGGCCACCACGCCCACCCCCGCCCCGTCGGCGACGACGACGACGCCCACCACGACCGCGCAGCGGGTCACGGTGGAGATGGGCGCCGGCGACCTCACGATCCTCGTGCCCCCGGGCCTCGACGTCCGCGTCGACGCCAGCGTCGGATTCGGCGACATCACCCACCGCGGTGGCGTCGGCGGCAACACCGACACCAGCGGCACCGACCGCAGCACCTCGACCCTCATCGGCGCCGAGCCCGTGCAGGTCGTCGTCGACGCCCAGCTCGGCCTGGGCCAGATCACCATCCAGGAGCAGTGATGACCACCCCGACCACACCCCCCACCCCGGACGCCCCGAACACCCCGGAGCCCTCGGACCCCACGCCGACGACGGGCGCCCGGCCCGACGACAGCCTGGCCGACGAGATGTTCGTCGACGACGGCCGCACCACGGCCCTGCCGACCACGGACACCCCGGCGGCCACCTCCTGGGCCACCCCTTCCGGCGCCACCGCAACCGCCACCGGCGCCACCATGACCGAGACCGCGCCGGTGCCGGCAGCGCCGAGGATCCCGGCACCGGCCGGCCCGCCCGAGCCGCAGTACCTCAGCGGCCCGGCCCCCTTCGCCCTGGTGCTCGGCCTGCTCGGCCTGCTCGTGGCGGGCAGCGTGCTCCTCAGCGAGCTCACCGACATCACGCTGCCGTGGGGTGACCTCGGCCCGTGGAGCGTGGTCGCCGCCGGGCTGGTCGTGCTGCTCGTCGGAGCCATCGGCCTGCGCAGCAGCCGCAGCCGCGACACCCGCGCCTGAGGTCCCCGGTGTCGTCAGGCGAGCCCCGCCGCGCGCAGCGCAGCACGGACGCTCGCCACGACGGCCACCGACCCGAGGTCGTCCAGCGGCACCCACCGCGCGTCGGACGTCGACCCGCCCACGTCGTGCACGACGGGGCGGGTCGGCTGCACGCAGCGGGCCGTGTGCAGCAGCCGCACCGCGTGGTAGTCCTCGAGGCCGCGGGGCGAGCGCCCCACCCAGTGCTGGGTCATCACGTCGACCAGCCGCACCTCGTCGACGACCTGTCCGGTCTCCTCGGCCACCTCCCGCACCACGCCGTCGGTGGGCGACTCCCCGGGGTCGAGCCCGCCACCGGGCAGGTTCCACCGGCCGGCCGCACCGGTGTAGCCGGCCAGCTGGGTCAGCAGCAGCTTCCCGTCGGCCACGACGACGGCGTAGGCCGCGACCCGCTGGTGCGGGTCGACGCCCAGCCGCTCGGCATCCGTGAGCCCCGGCCCATCCGGGCCGAGCGGTGGGTCGACCGGTTCGGCCGGCTGCACGGCATACCGCAGGGTGAGGTCGCCGAGTACGCCCTCGACCCCGACGACCGTGCCCGGCCAGCCGCGCACCGCCAGGCCCACCGTGGGGTCCTCGCCGTGCGCGAGGGCGAACCGGGTGACGACCTCGCCGTCCTGGCTGCCGACGACCGTGATCACGAGGCGCGCACCCCGGCGCGGTCGTACTCGGCGAGGGTCGCGGCCAGCACGCCACCCCAGTCCTGCGCCGGCGGGGTGGCCAGCAGGTGAGCGCGCATCCGGGCGCGCAGCGCGTCGTCACCGGCGAGCCGGGCGAGGGCCCGCGCCAACGCCTCGTCATCGTCGGCGAGCAGGCCGTCGACGCCGTCCTCGACGAAGTCGTCGACCCCGGTGCCGCGTGGTGCCACCACCGGCACCCCCGCCGCCCGGGCCTCGAGCGGGGCGATGCCGAAGGCCTCGAGCCGCGCCGCCGTGAGGTAGACGTCCGCCCCCTGGTGCAGCCGGCGCAGCTCCTCCTTGCCGACCCGCCCGGGCAGCTCGACCCAGTCCAGCCCGCGGCTGCGCAGACGGCGCTCCATGAGCCGGCGCTGCGGCCCCTCACCGACGATGGTCGCGCGCAGCGGCACGGCCGGGCCGAGCGCGGCGCGCGCCCGCTGCAGCACCTCGAGCGTGGCCAGGGGACGCTTGCGCGACACCAGCCGCATCGCCGACACGACGTGCACCGGATGCCGCGTGCCTGCCCCCGCGCGCCCGGTCACCGGGTGCCACCACACGGCATCCACGCCGTTGGGCACCACCTCGACGCGCGCGCCACGGGCGGCCCTGGACACCCGAGCGGCCGCCATCGCGGAGACCGCGTTGAGGGCCACGCCACGCCCGGACCAGCGCGACAGGTGACCAAGCGTGCGGAACACCGGCGACGAGCGGCCGATCACGCAGTGGAAGGTGGCGGTGACGGGCAGCCCGGCCTCGAGCGCCACCGGCACGAGGTCCGTGGCGAACGGGCTCACGACGCCGAGGTGCGCATGGGCGACGTCGAAACCTCCCGTGTCGAGGCGCCGGCGCACCTCACGAGGAGCGAACGGGTTCACCGGGATTCCGCCCGGCAGCGGGATCGCGAGCCGGTGCACCACGACGCCGTCGTCGCCCGTGGCGACGTGGCCACCGCGCTCGCCGTGCGGCCCGGCCGTCGCCGTGAACACCTCGACCTGGTGCCCGGCCAGCACGAGCTGGCGGGAGAGGTCGCGCACCTGGCTCTCGATCCCACCCAGCCGAGGCGGGTAGCAGTCGGTGAGCATGGCGACCTTCACGAGGCCTCAGCCTGCCATGCGGGAGGATGGGCCACGATGTCTCCCACCATCGTGGCCTTCCACGCCCACCCCGACGACGAGGCCCTGCTCACCGCCGGCACGATGGCGCGTGCCGCGGCGGAGGGTCATCGCGTGGTGCTGGTGCTGGCGACCGACGGCGGGGCGGGCCTGGCAGCGGCCGAGCTGAGCCGCGACGGGCACCTCGGTGACCGCCGGCTCGAGGAGGCGCGCCGGTCCGCCGCAGCCCTGGGCGTCGCCCGCGTCGAGTGGCTGGGCTACGCCGACAGCGGCAGTGGGCCCGAGCCCGAACCCGATTCGCCCGGGGCCACCCGGTTCTGCCGGGCGCCCGTCGAGGAGGCGGCCGAGCGGCTCGCGGCGATCCTGGGCACCGAGCGGGCCGACGTGCTGCTGTCCTACGACGCCCACGGCGGCTACGGCCACCGCGACCACGTGCGCGTGCACGAGGTCGGCGCCCGCGCCGCCGAGATCGCGTGCACGCCGCGAGTGCTCGAGGCCACCGTGCCCCGCGACACGATCGTGCGGGCGGTGCGGGCGCTGGGCCGGGTCTACCGCTTCCCGCAGGAGTTCGACCCGACGTCGTTCGAGCGGGCCTTCTCGGCCCGCTCCGAGATCACCCACCGCGTCAACGTGCGCCGGTATGCCGGTGCCAAGCGGGCGGCCATGCGGGCGCACGCGTCGCAGGTGACCGGAGGGGGCGCGGCATCCGCCGGGTCGGGTGGCCAGACCGGCGACCGCACCCTGGCGGCCTTCCTGCGCATCCCCCGACCGGTCTACGATCTCGTGTTCGGCAGGGAGTGGTTCCGCGACCCGGCCCTGGCGCCGGGTGAGCCGGTGCGCACCGACATCTTCGAGGGGGCCCGATGAGCCCGCGCACGCGGCGGGTGCTGCAGCTCGTCATCGGGCTGGGGCTGGCCGCTGCCCTGCTCATCTGGGGGCTGCCGTACTTCGCCAAGACCTCGTGGGCCGACATCTGGACCGTCATCCGCACCATCCCCCTCAGCCAGGCGCTCGCGTTCCAGGCCCTGATGCTGCTGGGGCTGTACAGCTACACGTTCACCTTCACCGGGTCGCTGCACGGGCTGTCGCACGGCAAGGCGCTCATCGTGAACCTGTGCGGGTCGTCGGTGTCGAACCTGCTGCCCGGCGGTGGGGCGGTCGGGCTCGCGGCGACCTACGCCATCTGCCGGTCGTGGGGCTTCTCGCGCCGGGCCACGTCGACCTCGGTCATCGTCACCGGCGTCTGGAACGTGATGGCCCGCATCGCGCTGCCCGTCGTCGCCATCGGGGCCCTCTGGTTCGGCGGGGTCACCCTGCCGGGCGCGCTCACCGACCTGGCGGTGGCGGGGATGTTCACCGGGCTGGCCATCCTGGGTTCCTTCGTCGCGATCATGGCCAGCGAGCGCGCCGCCCAGGCGATCGGCCGTTGGCTCGACCGTCTGCTCGGGCCCCTGACCCGCCGGCGTCGCGACGCGAAGGCCCGGGCGGCCGCCTCCGCAGCCGCGGCCGCCGGGCCCGAGGCGCCCAAACCCGAGCCGCCGATGAGCATCGAGGAGCTCGTGACCGACCTGCGGGCCCGCATCAACGACGTGGTCAGCACCGGGTGGATCTCGATGACGCTGGGCATGGTCGGCTTCTTCGGCGCCTACTACGTGCTGTTCGTGCTCATCATGCGCAGCACCGGCGTGACCCTGCCGCTCAACCTGCTCTTCGCGGCGTTCGCCATCGGACGCCTGCTCACCGCGGTCGGCATCACCCCCGGCGGCATGGGCATCACCGAGACGGCGACGTCGGCGGTGCTCGTGGCGTGGGGGGCCGGCCGGCCCGAGGCCGCAGCCGGCGTGGTGCTGTTCTCGATCTTCACGCACCTCATGGAGGTGCCGCTCGGCGCGCTCGGCTGGCTGCTGTGGACCGCCAGCACGAAGGTCGAGCCGCCCGCCGAGAGCGAGGAGCCGGCCGACCTGCGCGCCGCCATCCGACCCGGGGAATCCCCGACGTCGTAGGGGAACGGCCGGGCAACACGCGGCAGAGCCCCCGCGGGGCCCGGTTCCTGACCTACAAAGTCGGGGCGCCGCGGTGGGGGTCAGCCCTCACGGCGGAAGACCATCGCGATCGGGGTCTGCTCGCTGCCCTGGCCGAGCGGGTTGTCGGCGAACATCTCCTCGAACCGCGCCCAGTCACCGGGCACGTCGGAGCCGAGCACGTTGCGCCCGATGTCGTTGGCGTCCATGACCACCGTGCCGCCGAAGGTCGAGCGCCACGGCTCGGGCACCCGCTGGCGGATGGCGGCGGACAGCCGCGCCGCGACGGCATCCGGCTCCTTGGGCGCCAGCTTCGCCGAGACGTTGCTCGGGTAGGCGCTGTACTCGGTCGGGCCGTCGATGGCGTTGATGTCGTTGCCGACGAGCTCGTAGAACATGCCCTTGCGCCCCAGCACCTTGCCGACCGCACCGCCCGCCGAGGCGTAGAGGACACGCGGCAGGCCCGCCTCCTGGATCGCCAGCTGCATGGTGAACGGGCTGCCCAGGCCGATGCCGGCCGGCGTGCGGGTGACGTAGCGCGAGAGCACCCGCGCGGGGCGGCCCACCTTGATGTCCCAGACGAAGTAGGACCGGCCCTGGGTGATGGCGACGACCTTCTCGGACAGGAAGAACCACCAGGGGCCGCGGGTGGCGGCGGCGTGGTCGGGGCCGGCGGCCGGGAGCCCGGCGAAGAACCGGTCGACGTAGTCGAGCACCCTGGCGTCGAGGTCGTCGTCGCGGCTGAACAGCTCGGTGCGCACCGGGTAGCGCCGCACCGGCTCACCCAGCGAGGTGGTGAGGTCGAGCGACTTGCCCGCGTTGGGCTCGTAGTCGGTCTTGACGTGCGCGGCCTGCTCCGCCAGCGCCGCGTCGGCGTCGACGTCGTGGTCGTCGAAGAACTCGCGCAACCACAGCTCGAGGTTGATCAGCCGCCAGAAGGTCATCGTGTCGACGTCGTTGGCGCCCTTGATCCAGCCCTCGAACGCCGCGATGACCTCGCTCTGGTTCACGTAGGGCCGGTTCGCGAAGGACTCACTGAGGAAGATGTTGTAGAAGTGGTTCTTCAGCCGCATGAACCACTCGACCTGCGGGGTGGTGAACCCGATCTTGTTGCGGCGGCGATTGATCGACTCGGGCAGCAGGCCGCGGGTGGCGTCGCGCAGCACCCGCTTGTTCCAGCCGTCCTTGATGATCGCCTCGTCGGAGAGGCTGAAGATGAACTTCAGCACCTCCTTGTCGAGGAACGGCACGCGACCCTCGAGCGAGAACCGCATCGTGTTCTTGTCCTCGTAGCGCAGCAGGCTGGGCAGGCTGTTGTGAAAGAGGTCCTCCACGAGGCGCTTCTTGAGGTTCGCGCCCTCGGAGACGTAGCGCTCGCCGGTGTACGCCGTGACGAAGTCGGCCGCCATCAGCTGGGTGACCGGGATGGTCTTCTTGAGCTTCACCTTGGCCTTGAGCTTGAAGCGACCCAGCCGGTAGAGCACGTCGAGGCTCTTGGCGAGCTCGCCGGCCGCGGCCGTCATCCCCTGGGAGCGCAGCTGGCGCAGGTAGACGAAGTAGTAGGGGATGTAGCCGGCCATCATCTCGTCGGCGCCCTGGCCGTCGAGCAGCACCGTGACGTGCTTGGTCGCCTCGCGCATCACCTGGAACTGCGCGTACGGGCCGGAGGAGATGAGCGGCTCCTCCTGGGTGCGGATGAAGTCGAGCAGGTCGGCCTTGAACTCGTCGGCCGTCGGAAGGATCTTGTGCGAGTCGACGTGGCCGGTGCAGATCTCGAGGACGTCGTCGACGTAGCGCTCCTCGTCGTTGATCGACCCCGGGAAGACCGCCGAGAAGGTGTTCTGCCGGGTGCCGACCGCGCTCAGCGAGAGCGAGTCGCCCTCGCCCAGCAGCTGGTTGATGATGACGGCCACGGCGCTGGAGTCGAGGCCGCCCGAGAGGCTGGTGCCCACGGGCACCTCCGACTGCAGGCGCAGCCGGATCGACTCGACGAGGCGGCGCTGGTACTCCGCGGCCGCGGCGTCGTCGTAGGGCCGCTGCTCGTGCGCGAGCTCGAGCAGCTCCTCCTTCAGGCGGGTGAACATGCGGCGCTGGATGCCGTTGCCGTCGACAGTGAGCATCTCGCCGGGGGCGAGCCGCTCGATGCCGTCGAAGAACGTCTCGGTGCCGTCCTCGTGCGCCCGGAAGCGCAGGTAGCGGTAGACCGAGCGCTCGTTGACCTTCTTCTCGTAGAGCCCGCTGGCGAGGATGGGCTTGATCTCGCTGGCGAACAGCAGCACCTCGCCCTGGCCGCTGGGGGCGGGCACCGTCGCGACGTAGAGCGGCTTGATGCCGAAGTGGTCGCGCGCCAGGGTGAGCCGCTTCGCCTCGCGGTCCCAGATGGCCAGGCCGAACATCCCGTTGAACCGGTCGAACGCCTCCGGCCCCCACTGCGCGAACGCCTGCAGCACCACCTCGGTGTCGGAGTCGGTGCTGAACTCGCGGCCCAGCGCCACGAGCTCGTCGCGAAGGTCGAGGTAGTTGTAGACCTCGCCGTTGTAGGCGATCGAGTAGCGCCCGTCGGCGGTGTCCATCGGCTGCTGGCCGTGCGCGACGTCGATGATCGACAGCCGCCGGTGGGCCAGGCCGCAGAGGCCGCTGGTGACGACTCCCTCACCGTCGGGCCCACGGTGCTGCTGGCAGTCGTTCATCCGCTCCAGCAGGGCGTGGTCGGCGTGGAGTCCGTGGTAGCCGGCGATGCCGCACATGCGTTGGGTCAAGTCCTCGTGCTCGGGGGCGGGGCACACGGCATCCGGGGTGGGTGCCGAGGTGTAAGCCTGCCACGAATGCCGGTGCAGACCGATTCCCGGGCCCGGCCGCCGCTGCAGCCCGGTGGACTGGGCTCCGCCGTCAGGTGGGCAGGTGCGCTTTGAGCCACGCGACGACGTCGGCGGTGACCTCGTCGCGGTTGGTCTCGTTGAAGATCTCGTGGCGAGCGCCCGGGTAGAGCGTGGTGGTGACGTCGGCCACGCCCACCGACTCGTACTGCTCGGCGACGGCCCGCACTCCCTTGCCGCTGTCGCCGACCGGGTCGGCGTCGCCAGCGACGAGCAGGATCGGCAGGTCGCGGCGCACCCGGGCCACCTGGCGGCGGTCGTTGATGCCGGCGAGGCCACCGAGCAGGTCAGCGAAGAAGCCCGAGGTGAAGGTGTTGCCGCACAGCTCGTCGGCGACGTAGAGGTCGACCTCGGCGTCGTCGCGCGAGAGCCAGTCGAAGTCGGTGCGGTTGGGCTTGAACGCTGCGTTGTACTGCCCGAAGGTCAGCTTGTCGAGCAGCGCGCTGACGTGGCGCCGGCCCCGCAGCCGGGCCTCGGTGTGGGCGATGCCGTTGCCGACCTTGCCGAGCAGGCCGGGGTCGCCGGCGGTGCCCGAGAGCACGATGCCGGACAGCTTGCGGCTGTCCTCGATGACGTAGGCGCGGGTGAGGAAGGACCCCATCGAGTGGCCGAGCAGGAACACCGGCAGCCCGGGGTTCTCCTCGCGGGCGACGTCGGTGACGGCCCGCAGGTCGGCGACGACGCTCGCCCAGCCGTCGTGGTCGGCGAAGTAGCCGTGGTCGGCCTTGCTCGCGGTGCTGCCGTGGCCGCGGTGGTCGTTGGCGTAGACCGCGAACCCGGCCGCCGTGAGTGCGTCGGCCAGGCGGGCGTAGCGGGCCGCGTGCTCGGCCATGCCGTGCGCGATCTGCACGATCGCCTGGGGCGACTCCTCGGGCAGCCACCGGTAGGTCTGCAGCGCGGTGCCGTCGCTCGTCGTCACGGTCGTGGTCGTGCTCTGCATGGTCGCCGTCCTTGGTTACCGATGAGTATGCCGAGCACAGCCTGCCACGCCGGCCGCACCGGGCACAGCCGCGTCTCTCAGGCGCAGCCGGTCGACACCGCGAGCGCCGCACACACTTCGCGCATCCGTTGGTCCGAGAGCCGGCCGAGCCGCTCGGTGAGGGCGCCGACCGCCACCGACTCGACGGCATCCAGGGCGGTGACGCACGACCGCGGCACCGGGTCGTGCGCCGGGTCGAGGCCCACCTCGCTGGGCAGGCCACGCACCGTCGTGGTGCACGGTGACACCAGCGCTCGCCGCAACCCCCGCACGACCGCGTCGCGCGAGAGCACGACGACCGGCCGGCGCTGGGTTTCGGGTGCCTCGGCCCACCACACCTCCCCGCGCAACGGCAGGGCGCTCATGACGACGCCTGTCGGCGCCACGAGTCGAGGTCACCCCAGGCATCCGGCTCCGTGACCGGGGCGATGGAGTAGGCCCGGTCGTAGGCGGCGTCGACCTCGGCACGGCGGTGGGCGTCGAGCAGCGACTCCAGGGCCGCCTCGAGCAGGGAAGCATCGGTGGCCTTGCCGTGCGCTCGGCGCGCGCGGGCGAGCAGGTCGGCGTCAACGGTCGTGCTCACCCGGGCCTTCGGCATGCCACGACCGTAGCACGATCGTGGCACAGCCTCCCACGCCCGACGCCTGCGACACCGACCGAGGGGATGGCTCCGTCACTCGCGGGCGCCGCGCTCGCGCAGCCAGGCGACCAGCTCGGTGGCACCCGAGCGCTGGGCGGCGCCCAGCGGGGTCAGGTCGTCCCAGTCGCGCCAGTTGACGTCGGCACCCGCGTCGACCAGCAGGGATGCCGTCTCGAGCCGACCTCCGTGGCACGCCCCCCAGAGCAGCGCGTCCAGCGACCCCACCTCGCCCGAGGCCACCGCGGCGGCCACCCGGTCGGTCATCCCCAGGGCCGCTGCGTCGAACGGCGACATGGTGGCGCCGCGCTCCACGAGGAGGCGCGCGGCATCCCACTGGGCGAAGGCCGTGGCGTCGTTGAGCGGGGTGCCGCCACCGATGACGGCACCGGGCGCGTCGATGTCGGCTCCGGCCTCGAGCAGGGCCGCCACGGCCTCGGTGTCGTCGCTGCTCGCCGCCCAGTGCAGCGGCGTCTCCGAGTGCTCACCGACGAAGCGAGCGCCGACGTCGGCCCCGGCAGCCGCGAGGGCCGCGATGGTGGCGGCGATGCCCGGCAGGTGCCCGGGCCAGTCGGTGGCGATGTGCACGAGGGTGCGACCGCCGTGCCCCGGCAGCGGGCCCGACACCAGACCCGGCTCCTCGGACAGCGCACGACGCAGCGCCGCCACGTCGCCGGACCGCACTGCCGCGACGGCCGCCTCGACGGCCGCGCGCGGGAGCTCGTCGTGACCGGCATCCATGACCCGATGATGGCGGATCCGGTGGCCTCGAAAGCCGGTGGCGGCACGGCATCCCGGGCCCTAGGAGCGTGGGTACGAAACACGCGCGGCGGGGTGCTTCGGTAGCGGGCTGAGCGTTGGGACACTTGAGTGTGTCTGGGAATCAAGGTGATGACGGCTTGTTTGAGATGGCGCCGGTTGAGCCGGCAGTGGTCGAGCAG
>JBBQNZ010000039.1:0-27881 GCA_038330415.1 Actinomycetales bacterium
GTGGGTGCCGACCTCGGTGCCGACGCAGGTGGCCTCGTGGTAGACCTCGAAGACGTGGTCGGACGGGGTCGTGAACCGGATGCCGTCGCCGATCTCCGGGTTCTCGCCCTTGCTCATCCGCTCGACGGTGACGCCGAAGGCGCTGGCCTTCTTCTCGATGTCGTCGATGTCGCTGGAGTTCTCGACCTTCCAGCCGAACTTCACCAGGCCGACGCCGCCCTCCTCGAGCACGACCGAGTGGTGGTCCCACTCGTCCCAGGCCTTGTAGTAGACCTTGTTGCCCTCGCCGAGAGTCTCGTACAGACCCAGCGTGTTGGCGTAGTGGTCCTTGGCCTCGGCCAGGTCCGTGACGCGGACGTGGGCGTAGCCCAGTCTCATGACTCCCATTGCTACTCCTTGTGGTGGGTGCCGGTCGGGGAGGACGCGGCTGCGTGGGCCTCGGCGCGCTGCCGGGCCTTCTCGTTGATCTGGTGCAGGAAGGTGCTGACGAGGCGCACGTGCTCGCCCCGAAGTTCGATGGTGATGTCCGTCTCGGGGACGGCGCGGCAGCTCAGGCAGGTGCCGTCGTGGCGCTCGGCATCGGTGATGACCGTGTCGGCGACGGGGTGGTTGTAGTCGAACCCTCCGGAACGGCAGTCGACCTTGCAGATCGCACAGCCGCCGCGCCGACAGCCGACCGTGTAGGCGAACCCCGCCTTGTAGAGGCCGCTGAGCACGGTCTCTCCCGGTTCGAGGTAGATGACCTCGCCCGTGGGGTGGATCGTCACGGTCGGCACTGGCGCTCCCTTGCGTTCAGTGATGTGGGGCGGCGCCGTGCCGCTCCCTCCACTGAGAGTCGCTGAGCCGCGGGGGCGCGACCACGTACGTTCCTCATACGGGAACATCGGGCACCCGGCCGGTGCGCAACCAGCGCCGGATGCCGGGTGCTCGCCGCCCGCTCGCGGCGCAGGTCCGCGGCGGCCGGGTCAGCGGGTCAGCGGCTCACGGGTCAGCGACGGACTGGGTCAGCGGGTCAGCGGGTCAGCGGCGCAGTGGGTCATTGGCGCAGGGCCGCAGCCATCCGCTCCTGGGCGACGGCGGAGTGGAAGAGCAGCCCGGAGAGACGGGCCATCTCGTCGCCGCGCTCGTCGAAGGCGGCCACGAGGTCGGCGTTGAGCAGCCGCTTGGCCTCCACCAGACCCTGGCGGGCACCCGCCCTCACGTTCTCGAGCACACGGTCCACCGCGGCATCCAGCTGCTCGGCCGGGCAGACCTCGGTGACCAGGCCGGCGTCGCGGGCCTCCACCGCGGTCACCGAGCGCCCGGTGAGGAACCAGTCGGATGCCGTGCGCTGGCTGAGCCGGGCCCGCAGCGGGATCGAGATCACGGCCGCCGCCAGGCCCAGGCGCACCTCGGTGAGGGCGAAGCTCACGTCGTCGCGGCAGACCACGAGGTCGGACGAGGCGACCAGGCCCAGGCCCCCCGCGCGCACCGGCCCGTCGAGCCGGCAGACCACCGGCACCGGCAGGGCGGCGATGGCGCGCTGCAGGGCCACGATGCCGCGGGCCGACTCGACCATGTCGACGGTGGCGGCCTCCTTGAGGTCGGCACCGGCGCAGAACACGCGGTGCGAGCTGCGCAGCAGCACGCCGTGCAGCGACTCGTCGGCGCCGGCCTCGGCGAGGTGGCCGGCCAGGTCGGCGACCAGCCGCCGGGAGAGGGCGTTGCGGTTGGCGGGGGAGTCGAGGGTGAGCACCGCGATGCGGTCGTGGTCGGCCCGGTGCACCAGTGCGTCGCTCACGGGCCCGACCCTAGCCACATCTCGGCGCGTTGGGTGCCCCGGTGGCTGCCGGCGCGACCGCCTCGGCACCCGACTGGGGTCTCACGCGGCGGTGGTGACCCGGAAGACCGGCATCCCGGGCGCGACCGCGGCGATCTCGGCGTCGGTCGAGCTCTTCGACAGGCCCTCGACGAACCGGCCGACCTCCCAGCCCCACTTGGTGACGTAGACCCGCAGCACCGGCACCCGCTGGTCGACCGGCAGCTCGCCCAGCTCGACGAGCTCAACCCGCTTGCCCAGGCGCAGCTCGCCACCACCGGCGGCCCGGGCGTTGCGCACCCACTGGGTGTTGCCGCGCGGGGCCACGAGGTAGCGCTCGCCGTCGAGCTCGAGCAGGTTGACCGGGATGCTGCGCGGCTCGCCGGTCTTCCGGCCACGCACCACCAGCACCCGCGAGCCCATCAGGCTGATGCCGCGCGCGGTCAGCCAGCGCACGAAGGTGGCCGACCACGCCTCCATCCGGCTGGCCGGCGGCACATAGCGGTTCGGGTCCACCGGCGAGGCAGCCGTGGGCCTGGGCGTGGGGGTGGGCTTGGGGGTGCGGTCGCTGCTCGGCTGGTTCATGGTGTCCTCCGTTGATGGGTGAGAGCGGTGCTCTCGGTTCAGGTCCCCATCCTGACGCCGTGATCGAGCCATGTCAAGAGCAGTGCTCTCATTTCTGTGGCAGGATGACGGCATGCCCACCGCCCGCGCCCGTCGCCGCGAGGACGTCACCGCCCGCATCCTCGACATCGGCCGGCAGCACCTGGCGCGGCACGGGGCCGCGGGGCTCAGCCTGCGGGCGGTCACCCGCGACCTGGGCATGGTGTCGTCGGCGGTCTACCGGTACGTCGCCAACCGCGACGAGCTCCTCACCCTCCTGCTCGTCGACGCCTATGGCGCCCAGGCGGATGCCGTGCGGGTCTCGGTCGACGCCGCCGCCGACCAGCGCTGGTCGGAGCGGCTGCTCGCCGCGGCCCACGCGTTCCGGGCCTGGGCGGTTGCCGAGCCCAGCCGCTACGCGCTGCTCTACGGCAGCCCGGTGCCCGGCTACGCCGCCCCACCCGAAGTGACGCTCGAGCCCGGGACCCGGGTGATCGGCATCCTGATGGGCCTGGTGGCCGAGGGGGTGACCCGCGGTGACGTGCCCGACGGGCCGGCGCCACACGCCCCGCCCGACCCGCTGGCCGGTGACCTGCGGGTCGTCGGGGCCGAGGTCGGGCTCACCTGCGACCCGGCCGTGCTGTCACGCGCGCTGTTGCTGTGGGCCACGGTGGTCGGCGGCACCAGCCTGGAGGTGTTCGGGCAGTACGGCGTCGACACGTTCCGCGACCCCCGCCAGGCCTTTGACCAGCAGCTGCGGATGGCGCTCGACGTGCTGCGTGGCGGCCTCGACCACCACTGATCCCGCCGCCCCGAGCCCGCCCGGCCCGCCCGCACCCGTTGGGACACAATCGACCAATAGGTCAATGTTGTCCCACGCTCGAGCAGACCTTCAGCGGCCGTCGGCCACTCTCGCCAGGTGCGCTCGCACCACCGCGTCGACGAGCGAGGTCGGGAACTCGTCGCGGTAGAGCAGCTTCAGCGTGCTGGCCCCCGAGCTGTGCGCCTCGAGCGCGGCGGTCGCCTCGGCGTCGAGGTCCTCCGCCGGCGGCAGGGGGTAGATCGCCAGGTGCTCCTTCCACGCCGAGGCGTGCAACAGCCGGTGGCCGTCGACCAGGAAGGTCGGCATGTTGTAGGACAGCGTCTCGGTGGCGTCCGGCGCGTGCCGCTGCACGAGCTCGCGGACGCCGAGGAAGAACGCCCGGCCGGTCTCGGGGGCGTTGGCGAGGTAGCTGTCGACGGCGTCGGATGCGGGGCTCATCCCGGCATCCTGCCAATCTCATCCATAGGTGTCACGCGGGCCGCGGCCGTCCTGCACCCGGCGCTGCCCGCGCGACCAGGTGGGCGCACCCGGCCCGACGACGCGCAACTCGGTGACGGTGCCGTCGCCGACCTCCTCGGCCAGCCGGGTGAGCAGGCTGGAGGACAGCAGCCGCAGCTGGGTCGCCCACGCGGTGGAGTCGCCGCGCACGGTGAGGACGCCGTCGACGAAGTCGAGCGGGGCGCAGTGCTGAGCGATCTCGGGCCCGACGATCTGCGGCCACCGCCCGATGACGGCTCCCACGGCGACGTCGCCGACCCACCCACGCTCGGTCACGAACTGGTCGAGCTGGTCGCCGAGCAGCTTGGGGTCGCGCCCGGTCGTGGAGCGCTCGCCGACCGGCACGTCCTTGGCCCGGCGCCGGGGTCGCAGCCCGGGGCGCAGTCCCTTCGCCTTGGCCGCCGCGCGGGCCCGGGCGAGCGCAGCCGCCGCCGCCTCGGCGGCGTCCCCGACGACAGGGTCGGTGATGACGTCAGGGTCGGCCATGGCGTCAGGGTCGATGTTGACGTCGGGATCGGTTGTGCTGGGACCGTTTTCCGCATCGTCCACCGGCCGCCGCGCGTCACTCACGCTCGACCACCGCGCCCAGCGTCACCACGTAGGTGCGCCCGAGCAGCTCAGCCGGCACGTCCTCGGGCACGGCAGCGGTGATCACCACCTGCTCGCAGTCGGCGATCATGGCGGCCAGCCTCCCGCGGCGCCCCGAGTCGAGCTCGGCGAACACGTCGTCGAGCACCAGCACCGGGTCGTCGCCCAGGTCGTGCCGCAGTAGCTGGTAGGCGGCGAGCTTCAGCCCGAGCGCGAACGACCACGACTCACCGTGGCTGGCGTAGCCCTTCGCCGGCAGCTCGCCGAGGGTGAGCACCACGTCGTCGCGGTGCGGCCCGACCAGGCTCACCCCCCGCTCCACCTCTGCGCCGCGCACCTCGGCCAGCGACGCCAGGATCTCGGTGCGCAGCTCCTCGGCCTCGGGCACCTCACCGTCGGCGATCCGAGCCGCGGTGGCCTCGCGCAGCGACGACTTGTAGTGCACCCGGGCGTCGCTCTGCCCGGCGCTCACCTCGTCGTAGGCCTTGCCGAGGTAGGGGCCGAGGTCGCGCAACAGCCGCAACCGGGCGTAGAGCAGCTGCGAGCCCACCTGGGCGAGGTGGGAGTCCCAGACGTCGAGGGTGTGCAGCGCCGACTCGCGCTCGGCGACCACGTCAACGCCCTCGGATGCCGGACGCGCCCCCCGGCGACCGCCTCGCCGCAGCACCGGGGCGGCGGACTTCAGCAGCGCCCCGCGCTGCTTGAGGATCTTGTCGTAGTCGGAGCGCACTCCCGACCACCGCGGCTGCCGGGCGACGAGCAGGTCGTCGAGGAAGCGACGCCGCTCGCCGGGGTCACCCTTGACCAGGGCGAGGTCCTCGGGGGCGAAGAGCACCGTGCGCAGCGTGCCGAGCACGTCGCGCGGCCGGCTCAACGGTGAGCGGTTCAGCCGGGCCCGGTTGGCACGGCCCGGCGTGATCTCGAGCTCGACCATCGTCTCGCGGCCGTCGCGCACCACCGCGCCGCGCACGATGGCCTGGGTCGCGCCGAACCGCACCAGCGGGGCGTCGGTGGCGACGCGGTGGCTCGACAGGCTGGCGAGGTAGCCCAGGGCCTCGACCAGGTTGGTCTTGCCCTGGCCGTTGAGGCCGACGATGGTCGTCACGCCCGGCTCCAGCGGCAGCTCGGCAGCGGTGTAGCTGCGGAAGTCGGCCACGCTCAGGTGCCGGACGTGCACCTACCGCTCAGCTCTTCTTGGCGGCGCGCTTCCGCGTCGTGCTGGTGCCCGAGGTGGGGCCCGCCGACGCCGAGCCCTTCGTACGGCCCGACGTGGCGCCGGCGCCGGAGGACGGCCCGGCCTGGTCGGCCTTGCGGCCCTTGGCCGCTGCCTGGGCCGGTGATGCCGCCGGCTTCTCCTTGCGGGCGGCCTTCTTCTTGACGCTCGCCGCCGACGCCGGTCCCGCCGCGGCCCCTCCCCGCAGCTCCTCGCCCTCGGCGACGGTCATCACCTGGTGCCCGCCGAACTGGCCGCGCAGCGCGGCGACGGCCTGCAGTGTCGGCGAGCTCTGCTGGCGCGACGCGAAGCGTGCGAAGAGCGACGCCGAGATGACCGGCATCGGCACCGAGAGCGCGATCGCCTCCTCGACGGTCCAACGCCCCTCGCCGGAGTCGGCCGTGTAGTCCGACACGTCCTCGAGCGTGGGGTTCTCCTCGAGCGCCGCGACCATCAGGTCGAGCAGCCAGGAGCGCACGACGGTGCCGCGGCTCCACGCCTTGAAGGCGCCAGGAACGTTCTCGACGATGTCCTTCTTCTGCAGCAGCTCGTAGCCCTCGGCGTAGGCCTGCATCAGGCCGTACTCGATGCCGTTGTGAACCATCTTCGTGTAGTGCCCGGAGCCCACCTTGCCGGCGTGCACGAAGCCCTCGTCGCGCGGGCCCTCCGGCCGCAGCGCGTCGAAGATCGGCATCGCCTTCTTCACGTTGGCCGCCGTACCGCCCACCATCAGGCCATAGCCGTTGTCGAGCCCCCAGATGCCGCCGGACACCCCGCAGTCGAGGTAGCCGATGCCCTTGGCCTTCAGCAGCTTCTCGTTCTCGACGTCGTCGGTGAACCGGCTGTTTCCGCCGTCGATCACCAGGTCGCCCTTGTCGAGCAGGCCCGCCAGCTTTGCGACAGTGTCCTTGGTGGGCGCGCCGCTAGGCACCATCACCCAGACCGCCCGCGGGGCATCGAGCCGCTTGACCAGGTCGGCCAGCGAGCTCGCGTCCGAGACGGACTTGTCGCGGTCGTACCCCACGACCTCATGACCGGCGCGGCGGATCCGCTCGCGCATGTTGCCGCCCATCTTGCCCAGCCCGACCAGACCCAGCTGCATCTCGGAACTCCTCGTGGTGTGTGGTGCGTCGACGATGAGGTGCTGCTCCGCGAACGTTACTGCGACGGCATCCAGAAATGGCTGGTCAGGACGCGAACCGCACCGGCATGAGCACGTAGCGGTAGGACGTGTCGGCCTCGCCGTCCTCCTCGGCCTGGCCCGACAGCACCGCGGGGCGCGAGGCCTGGGTGAACGAGATGCGGCTGTAGGGCGTGCCCACGGCACCCAGCCCGTCGAGCAGGTAGGTCGGGTTGAAGGCGATCTCGACCTCGGGGCCGGTGAGCACGGCCTCGACCGCCTCGGACGCCTGGGCGTCGTCGCCGGCGCCGGCCTCGATGGTCACCTGGCCCTCGCTGAAGCGCAGCCGCACCGGGGTGTTGCGCTCGGCGACCAGGGCCACGCGCTTGACGGCCTCGACGAGGTCTGCGGTCTTGATGACCGACTCGGTCTCGGAGGTCGTGGGGAAGATCGAGGAGACCTTCGGGTACTCACCGTCGAGCAGGCGGGTGGTGGTGCGGCGCTGGCCGGCCTCGAAGCCGACCAGCCCGTCGCCTCCGGCTGCGCTGCCGAGCGCGACGTCGATGGAGCCGCTGGCGCCCAGCGAGCGGGCGGTGTCGGACAGCGTGCGCGCGGGGATGAGCACGACGTGGCTGGCGTCGGTCGAGCTGGGGTTCCAGTGCAGCTCGCGCATGGCCAGCCGATAGCGGTCGGTGGCGAGCAGCGTCATCGTGTCGCCCTGGATCTCGACCCGCACGCCGGTGAGGATGGGCAGGGTGTCGCCACGGTCGGCCGCCACCGACACCTGGGCGACCGCCTGGGTGAACAGGTGGCCGTCGATGGTGCCGCTGGGCTCCGGAGAGGTCGGCAGGGTCGGGTAGTCGTCGGACGGCATCAGCAGCAGGCTGAACCGCGAGGACCCACAGGTGACCTGCACCTTCGAGCCCTCGGTGGCCACGTCGATCGGGCGGTCGGGCAGGTTGCGCGAGATGTCGGCGAGCAGCCGGCCGAGCACGAGCACGGTGCCGGACTCGGCGACCTCGGCCGCCACGGTGATCTTCGCCGAGACCTCGTAGTCGAACGCCGACAGGGTCAGGGTGCCGTCGTCATCGGCCTGCATCAGGATGCCGGCGAGCACCGGCACCGGGGGGCGGGCAGGGAGGCCGCGCGCCACCCAGGTGACCGCCTCGGCCAGGACGTCGCGCTCGACGCGGAACTTCACGGCTTACCACCTTCGTCCGGCGCGATGACGTCGCGCCTGCTCGTGCACGGCTGAGTCCCCGTCCGCAGGGTCGGGCGTGCCCGGGAGGGGCACCGACGCAGGCGGGGTCATGACACTAGTGCACGCCCTCTCGTGGCGGTACCTGATCCGTGGGACGCCGCGACTGGGGTTTCCCCGGGGATTGGGGTTCTCGCGCGAGGGTCGGATCGGGAAGGTCGTACTCGGGGCCGAATCGGAGTTCTGGGGATCTCGTCGTAGTGGTAGGAGCTGTGGATGCTGTGGACGGCACCCTGTCCGGGCAGGTCGACGCGGTGATCGGTCTGTGGACGGGCCGGGCGCGAACCGGGGGACAACTGGGCCGTGCTGTTGACGGTCAGTGGGCGTTCACAGCCGCTCCACCCCGGGGCCGCCCACCGTCCACCTCGACACGCTGCTCGTCCACAGCTGTCCACAGGAGCTGTGGACAACTTGGCTGTCGTGCGGGTGACTCGTGGGGAACGACGGAAGTTGTCCACAGGGTTGCGCACGGGGGTGGATGCACCGCTACCTTTTCGTAACACAACGCAGGCCCAGCCGCGGTCCCGCTGCGACGGCGCTGGGGCGGCATCCGAGGTTCGACAGAGTCTGCACACAGGGGTGTGGACGGCCTGTGGACAACTCGGTGGCTGCGGGTGAGGAGGCTGCGGGTGAGGAGCCTGCGGGTGGGGCCTCCGGCCGGAGCCGGCCCGGCGTTCCCCTCAGTGCGACTGCTGCTTGATCCGGTTGGTCAGCTCGGTGACCTGGTTGTAGATGGCGCGCCGCTCGGCCATCAGCTGGCGGATCTTCTTGTCGGCGTGCATCACGGTGGTGTGGTCGCGGCCGCCGAACTGCTGGCCGATCTTGGGCAGGGAGAGGTCGGTGAGCTCGCGGCACAGGTACATCGCGATCTGCCGGGCGGTGACGAGCACCCGGGAGCGCGACTGCCCCTGCAGGTCGTCGAGGGTCAGCCCGAAGTAGGCGGCTGTCTGGGCCATGATCGTCGCCGGTGTCACCTGGCTGGAGGCGTCGTCGGGGATCAGGTCGCGCAGCACGATCTCGGCCAGGGCCATGTCGACCGGCTGGCGGTTGAGGCTGGCGAAGGCGGTGACCCGGATCAGGGCCCCCTCGAGCTCGCGGATGTTGGTCGAGATCCGCGAGGCGATGAACTCGAGCACGTCGTCGGGCACCGACAGGCGCTCCTGGATGGCCTTCTTTCGCAGGATCGCGATCCGGGTCTCGAGGTCGGGGGGCTGCACGTCGGTGAGCAGGCCCATCTCGAACCGGCTGCGCATCCGCGCCTCGAAGCCGCTGAGCAGCTTGGGCGGCACGTCGGATGTGATCACGACCTGCTTGTTGGCGTTGTGCAGGGTGTTGAAGGTGTGGAAGAACTCCTCCTGGGTCTGCACCTTGCCCTGCAGGAACTGGATGTCGTCGATGAGCAGCACGTCGACATCGCGGTAGCGGCGCTGGAAGTTGGCGGCCTTGTCGTCGCGGATGCTGTTGATGAAGTCGTTGGTGAACTCCTCGGAGTTCACGTAACGAACCTTGACGTGCGGAAACAGGTTGCGGGCGTAGTGCCCGATGGCGTGCAGCAGGTGGGTCTTGCCCAGCCCGGAGTCGCCGTAGATGAACAGCGGGTTGTAGGCCTTGGCCGGCGCCTCGGCCACCGCGACCGCCGCCGCGTGCGCGAACCGGTTGCTCGCGCCGATGACGAAGGTGTCGAAGGTGTACTTCGGGTTGAGCCGGGTCAGCTCGACCTGCTCGGGCTGCTGGCTGCCGGGCCGCGGGCGGCGGGCCCCGGGCACTTCGACCAGCCCCGGGATGCCGTTGTGCCCGGTGCCACGGGCGGCGTCGGCCGCGCCGTGCTCGGGGTGCCGACCGGTGAAGGCCGAGGTCTCGGTGCCGTCGACCTCGTCCTCACCGATGTCGAGGGCGTCGATCTGGCGCCGCCGGTCGGCCGCCCTTAGGTCGTGACCCGCGTCGTCCAGGCCGTTCAGCTGCCCCTCGTCGTCGAGGTCGAGGGCCGGCGCCTCGGCCAGGGACGGGTCGACGGTGACCGCCAGGCGCACGTCCCGGCCCAGCTGGCTGCCCAGGGTTGCGGTGACCCGTTCCCGCAGCCGGGTCTCGACGATGTCCTTGGTGAAGTCGTTGGGCACGGCGATCAGGGCGGTGTCGTCGAGCAGCCCGACCAGCTTGGCCAGCGACAGGAAGGCCCTCTGCTGCACCGGGATCCCGTCGGAGTCGAGCACCTCGAGGGTCGTGCGCCACAGCTGGGTCATGGTCGCGTCGGCCACTCGGGTCCCCGTCCTTCTCGATGCCCATCGGGCCGAATCTCGGTGCCCGGTCCACGCGGCCTCGTACACCCTGTCCACATGGTTGTCCACAAGCTGTGGGTATGCCGCGTGGTCGCCTGGGCGTGTCGCGCCGGGTGCCGGGCCGTGCTGCGTGCGATCCTAGGGCGTTTTGCCGATCCCGGGCGACCAGATCGGCTGGTTTGACCCCCGTGGCCGCTCTCGCGTACCGTTAACGGGCCTGTGGTTCGGCTGTTTTCGCATGCCCGTGACCCGCGCCCGCGAGGGCGCTGCTTCCCCGCGAAGGTCATGGGTTTCCGATCGCAGCCGACTGCCATCGGCTCCCCGACCACCCGGGCCCTCGGGCCCACCCTGCAGATGAGAGAACATCGTGAGCAAGCGGACCTTCCAGCCGAACAACCGCCGCCGGGCCAAGACCCACGGATTCCGTCTGCGGATGCGCACCCGTGCGGGGCGCAGCATCCTCGCCGCTCGTCGCCGTAAGGGCCGCTCCGAGCTCTCCGCCTGAGGCCGGCGGTGCTGCCGGCGCCGAACCGACTGCGTGAGCGGGCGGACTTCACGTCGGCGGTGCGCTCCTCCGGGGGTTGCCGAGCCGGCTCCAGGCTGCTCGTGGTCCATGCCACCTCGACCGACACGCGTGCGGGACTCCCGCCGCGGGTCGGTTTCGTCGTGTCCAAGGCGGTCGGTGGAGCGGTGGTCCGCAACCGCACCAAGCGCCGGCTGCGGGCGCTGGTCGCCGACCGGCTCCCCGGCATCCCGACCGGTCTCGACCTGGTGGTGCGCGCGAACCCGCCGGCTGCCAGTGCCACCTACGGGGAACTTGCAGGGGCCCTGGATCCGTTGTTGCACAAGGTGATCGGTCGACTGGGAGGTGCAGGGTGAGCATCGGTCGGGTGCTGGCGACCCCCCTGATCTGGTTGATCCGCGGCTACCAGCAGGTCATCTCACCGATGCGTCCGCCCACCTGCCGCTACTACCCCTCCTGCTCGGCCTACGCCGTGACCGCCCTCGAGCGGTACGGCGTGCTGCGCGGTGCGTGGATGGCGGCGCGCCGCATCGGCCGCTGCCACCCGTGGACCCCCGGCGGGGTCGACCACGTGCCGTTGCGAGACCCCGACACCGGCCGGCCGATCCCCGGCACCACCGGACCGCGCGGCGTCGGTGACGACGCGGGCCACCCGCATCTCGCGGACGCCGGACCACATGACTGACGCTGACCTCTTCACCACCGTGACCCCACCCCGTCGGCTTCGGCCGGCACAGCCGTAAGGACGACATGGGCGACCTCTTCAACACGATCATCGGGCCGATCGAGTGGCTCGTGGCGTGGATCATGTACCTGTTCCACCAGGGGTTCAGCGCCATCGGGATGAACCCGGCATCCGGCTGGACATGGGCGCTGTCGATCGTCGGCCTCGTGCTCGTCATGCGGGCGGCGATGATCCCGCTGTTCGTCAAGCAGATCATGGCGTCGCGCAAGATGCAGATGATCCAGCCCGAGCTGCAGAAGATCCAGAAGAAGTACAAGGGCAAGTCCGACCCCGAGTCACGCCAGGCGATGACCCAGGAGACGATGGAGCTGTACAAGAAGGAGGGGACCAACCCCTTCAGCTCGTGCCTGCCGATCCTGGTGCAGTCGCCGTTCTTCTTCGGCCTGTTCCGGGTGCTCAACGGCATGGACGAGGTCGCCAACGGCACCCACCAGGCGATCGGGCCGATCACCCAGCCGATCGCGGCGCAGTTCGAGCAGGCCACGATCTTTGGCGCCTCGCTGTCCTCGACGTTCGTGCAGGCCCCCAACCTGGCGACCCAGGTGGTCACGGTCGTGCTGATCATCTTGATGTCGGCCACCACCTTCACCACCCAGCGTCAGCTGATGACCAAGAACATGCCGGCCTCGGCGCTGGACAACCCGTTCGCGAAGCAGCAGAAGGTGCTGCTCTACGTGCTGCCGCTGGTCTTCGCGGTGTCCGGTGTGAACTTCCCGATCGGTGTGCTCATCTACTGGTTCACCACCAACCTGTGGTCGATGTGCCAGCAGTTCTACGTGATTCGGCGGATGCCGGCACCTGGCTCGGCGGCCGAGAAGGCGTACCACGCGAGGCTCGAGCGCAAGGGAAAGCCGATCCCCGGGGTCGATGCCGCCAAGGTCAAGGCCGACGCGGAGGCCGCTGAGGCCGCGGAGCTCGCCAAGCAGTCGGGGCAGCGCCAGCAGCCGGCCAGCAAGAAGCGCAAGAAGAAGGCCGCCAGTCCCAAGCCGGCCGGCCAGGGCGGCGCCAAGTCGAGCATCCAAGACACGCCTCTGCCGACGCAGAACGGCCAGAAGGGCCAGAAGGGCCAGAACGGCCAGCAGCCCAACGGACCGAAGGCGGCGGGCAAGAACACCGCCGACCCGGCCAAGCCCCCCACGACCTGATCCCCCTGATCGCAGGAGACCCCCATGAGCGAGAACCTCACGCAGGACCAGCCGGACACCGACCTCACCGTGGCCACGTCGCCCGAGCCCGACACCGACCAGGCGGACCAGGGCGTCGTGCCCACGAACGCGCAGGTCAGCGACCTCGATCCGGGTGAGGACGCCGCGGCGGGCGATACCGACGACGCACCCGCGGCGCCCGCGCAGAGCAACCGGCGGGCCAACCTCGAGCGCGAGGGCGAGGTGGCGGCGGACTTCCTCGAGACGCTCCTCGACATCTGCGACCTCGATGGTGACATCGACGTCGACATCGACGGTGACCGGGCGGCCGTCTCGGTGGTCGACTCCGAGGACGGGCGGGTGCCGCGGCGGCTCGTGGGCCCGAACGGTCAGGTGCTCGACGCGCTGCAGGAGCTCACCCGACTGGCCGTGCAGTCCGCCACGGGCGAGCGCAGCCGCCTGATGCTCGACGTCGCGGGGCACCGTGCCGAGCGGCGCGCCACCCTCGTCGCGGTGGCCAAGGAAGCCATCGACGAGGTGCGCAGCACCGGTGAGCGCAAGCCGTTGACGCCGATGACCGCCTTCGAGCGCAAGGTCGTGCACGACGAGGTGCTGGCTGCCGGCCTGGTCTCGGAGTCCGAGGGTGCCGAGCCGCGCCGGTTCGTGGTCATCCTGCCGGCGTGAAGCGACGTTTCCCGTGAAACATGACGGGCAGGCCGAGCCCGCCGTCACACTGCCAGCCGCACCCCAGGGTGCGGCTGCGGTGTTTGGGGAGCGCCTACCCCTCGCGGTCCACTTCGCCGAGATCCTGGCCGACACCGGGGTCAGCCACGGGCTGATCGGCCCGCGCGAGGTGCCGCGCTTGTGGGAGCGGCACGTGCTGAACTGTGCGGTCGTGGCCGACGCCTTCGGGCCGGATGCCCGGGTCGTCGACGTGGGATCGGGCGCCGGTCTGCCCGGCGTGGCCCTGGCGATCGCGCGGCCCGACCTGGAAGTGCACCTCGTCGAGCCGATGTTGCGCCGCACCCAGTGGCTCGTGAGTGTGCTGGCCGAGCTGGGTCTGGACTCCGTGACGGTGCACCGCGGGCGCGCCGAGGAGCTCGCCGGCACGGTTTCGGCGCCCTACGTCACCGCGCGTGCGGTGGCTCGGCTCGACAAGCTGGCGCGCTGGTGCGTGCCGCTGTTGGAGCCGGGGGGCACCCTGGTGGCGATGAAGGGTCGCTCGGCGGCGCAGGAGCTCGCGGATGACCGTCCAGCCCTGGCGAAGCTGGGCCTGATCGAGGCCGTGGTGCGTGAGCACGGGGGTGAGGTGCTCGACGAGCCGGTGCTCACCGTGGACCTGCGCTTCGCCCGGCCCGGTGCCACCAAGGGGCGTGCCCGATCGAAGCAGCGAGGGACACGCGGTACGGGTTGAGCTCATGGGCGTGCGGCAGACGTCTGTAGGGGTCACGGCGGTCGGTCTGTCCCCGCCGGGCGTTGACGGTGCAGCTCGTGAGTCGTTCGGCAGGCGTGGAGCGGGCCCCGGGAGCCGCAGCGCCCCTGGTGCCGGACCCGAGGTACGTCGCGGCTCGCTGGATGGCGGGGCGACCGCGGGCGGCGCGAACACCTCGACGGTGAACCGTCCGAGAGTGCCCGGGTGGCCGACGGGACCAGCGACGAGCGTGCCTTTCCCGTTGATGGATTCGGCGATGGGTTGCGCGGTGCACTTTGGGTGGTGTCTGCGCACGTGGGCACTCCCGACGTGCGCAGCCAGGGGCGTCTACGACGCCACCGGAAAGCAGGTGCCGTTCACGCGGTGCCACTCACCGGCGTCCGCACCGTTTCACGTGAAACATGGCGTCGACTGCTCATGCACAGGTCAATACGGGCCAACGTGCGGCGACAGATCAATCGCCCGGTAAGCCCCATCAGACGAAGGTCACGAGACCGATGTTTCACGTGAAACATCTCGACCCAGGCAAGCCGAAGGCTGCACCTCAACTGACGTCGCTTCGCGGCCCACGACAGTGGCTCATGCGACCGGCTAGGGAGCGTGACCGGCGGCCCCCCTTGTAGAGGTCATCTGGACGACCCCCAGCACCCCGGTTTGTCCGACCTCCATGTCACCCCATGCAGGTCTGAACCGGCCAACCCAGACGGCAGGCGGTCGCGCTCGCCGGTCCCGTCCACCGGGCCTGCCGGGCAACACACCCGAACCTTGACGAGGGGTCGGCCATAGTCACTGGCGCGGACCAGGGGAGACCGAGGCCCAAGTCCGGTGCCAATGTTTCACGTGAAACATGGACACCCGACGGGTCAAGCAGGCCACGCGGCCACGGGTGCGCCCATGGTGGTGGCTACCGTCGTCGGGGGTGTGCAGTGCCGCGCACCACCTTGTTTGTACGGGATCCAGGGTGAGTCGCTACAGCGTGCCGCTGGGATGACAGCACCACCCGCTGTTCAGCGAGCTCGACGCTCAGCCCTCGGTTGGCTGGAGCGGGTGGCCCACGACGTCGTGCGCACCCAGACGTCGTGCGCACCCAGACGTCGTGCGCACCCACCTTCGCGGGCTCCCTAGAGTGCCGATCGACCTCTCCAGAAACGCCGGTTGTCCACAGCCGGGCCGTTCGGCGACTGGTCATCCACCGAGCGCTGTGGCGCTTTGGCGTGTTGACCCCCCGTGAGGTTGGATTGGCTCGCCCCAATCCCCGACGAAGGTGTTCGCGTGAGCCCAACGATCGACGTCGCCGACGCCCGCACGGCCGCTCCAGGCCTCGGGTTTCCGCGGTTGACCGGCGTCCCGACCAGCCCATTGGGATGGCCGGCCCCGGACCGCGTTTCACGTGAAACATCTGAGCCCACGTCGCCGACGGGGGATCTCAGCACCGCTTCTGAGCCATTGGTGGCCCGCCGTGAGCCGACCGACGCCACCGGGCCGGTGCAGCCGCCAGAACCCGAAGCGTCCGGTGTTCCCGCTGAGCCCGCCGCACTGGCTGATCCGAGCGGTGCAACCGAGCCCGATGCTGCGGCCGAGTCCAGCGCTGTGCCCGTTGCCGCTCCTGCGGCCGAGTCCAGCGCTGTGCCCGTTGCCGCTGCTGCGGCCGAGTCCAGCGCTGTGTCCCAGGCCGCTGCATCAGCCAGGCGTCCGGACAGCACGGGCGAGAGCACACCGTCGGTGCCAGCCGCCGGCACCCGAGAGGACCGCATGGACGCGCCCGCCCCCGACGACACCGAGGTGCGCGCCCAGATCGCCGCAGCCATGCCCGGAGCGGACGGGGGGACGCCCTTGGCAGCGGCCGTCGCTGCCGATGCGCGCAAGCGGATCACGCTCAGCGGGCGCACGGTGCCGCGCCCCGCGCACACCCGGGTGATGACCGTGGCGAACCAGAAGGGCGGCGTCGGCAAGACCACGACGACCGTGAACGTCGCGGCCGCACTGGCCCAGGGCGGCAGCACCGTGCTCGTCATCGACCTCGACCCGCAGGGCAACGCCAGCACGGCACTGGGCATCGAGCACCACGCCGAGGTGCCGAGCGTCTACGACGTGCTGGTCGAGGGTCAGCCCATGGCCGGGGTCGTGCAGGAGTGCCCCGACGTGCCCGGCCTGTTCTGTGTGCCGGCCACCATCGACCTGGCCGGCGCCGAGATCGAGCTGGTCTCGCTGGTGGCCCGCGAGACCCGCCTCCAGCGCGCCGTCTCGGCCTACGTCGACCAGCGCGAGGCGGCGGGGGAACGCCTCGACTACGTGCTCATCGACTGCCCGCCCAGCCTGGGGCTGCTCACCGTGAACGCCTTCGTGGCGGCCGCCGAGGTCTTCATCCCGATCCAGTGCGAGTACTACGCCCTCGAGGGGCTCTCACAGCTGCTGAAGAACATCGAGCTGATCCGCAGCCACCTCAACCCCACGCTGCACGTGTCGACCATCCTGCTGACCATGTACGACGGGCGCACCCGGCTGTCCGCCCAGGTGGCCGACGAGGTGCGCGAGCACTTCCCGAACCAGACCCTGCGGGCCAGCGTCCCACGGTCGGTGCGCATCTCCGAGGCCCCGAGCCACGGGCAGACCGTGATGACCTACGACCCGAACAGCAGTGGTGCGCTGTCCTACCTCGAGGCGGCCGTCGAGCTCGCCGAGCGGGGCGCCGCCACGTCGCCGACCTCGAAGGAGTCCGCATGAGCGAGAAGCGTCGCGCCCTGGGCCGTGGCCTGGGCGCCCTCATCCCCAGCGGGACGGCGACGGCCGACCGACCGGTCGACGTGTTCTTCCGTGACCAGGATCGGCCGGCCGCGGCCGACGGACCGGCATCCACGGACCATCCTGAGACCGGAGAAACTGCAGGTCAGAGCCCTGCCATGGATGCCGGTGCCGCCGATGTGGGCAGCGTCCTCCAGCCGGTCCCGGGAGCAGAGTTCGCCGAGATCCCGCTCGACCAGATCCGGCCGAACCCGCGCCAGCCGCGCACCGTCTTCGACGAGGACGAGCTCGAAGAGCTGGTGCACTCGATCCAGGAGATCGGCGTGCTCCAGCCGGTGGTCGTGCGCCGGGTGCCACCGGGCACGCAGGACGGCGAGGTGCGCTACGAGCTGATCATGGGCGAGCGGCGCTGGCGTGCGTCACGAGCCGCCGGCAAGGACGTCGTCCCGGCCATCATCAAGGTCACCGAGGAGGACGACCTCCTGCGCGACGCGCTGCTGGAGAACCTGCACCGCAGCCAGCTGAACGCCCTGGAGGAGGCGGCCGCCTACCAGCAGCTGCTCGACGACTTCGGCTGCACCCAGGAGGAGCTCGCCCGCCGCATCCACCGGTCGCGCCCGCAGATCTCGAACACCCTGCGCCTGCTCAAGCTGCCGCCGCTCGTGCAGCGCCGGGTGGCCGCCGGCGTGCTCAGCGCCGGCCACGCCCGTGCTCTGCTCGGCCTGCCCGACGCCGCGGCGATGGAGCGGATGGCCCAGCGGATCGTGGCCGAGGGACTGTCGGTGCGCACCGTCGAGGAGCTCGTCACCCTGGGCGGCGACGAGGCCCCGGCCGCTCGGCGCGCCCCGCGGCCCGGCACCCGCCGGCCGCAGCTCGACGACCTCGCCGCCGACCTGTCCGACCGCCTCGAGACCCGGGTGCGCATCGCCCTGGGGCAGCGCAAGGGCCGGCTCACGGTGGAGTTCGCCTCGGTCGAGGACCTCAACCGGATCCTGGACGCCATGCACCTGCGCGAGCGCGCGCAGGACTGAGCCGTCTCGCCTCGGGGAGCGACCCGGGACGACCCCTCAGCGCGACGACGACGCACGTCGCACCGATCCCGCACCGGCTGGCGCGACGACGACGGAGCCGCGCGACCCGGCATCCGTCGGCCGATGAACAACCTACCCGACACGGCAAGACGCGCGGAACCGGTTGTGTCACAACGGGTTCCGCGCCCCCAGTGGGTTCACCTCGCGACGGGCGTCAGGAACGGCTCGAGCTCGCGTAGCAGCTTCGGCTTGGGCATCGCCCCGATGATCGTCTTGACGATCTCGCCGTTCTGGTAGACGTGCATCGTCGGGATGCTGGTGATGCCGAGCCGCCCGGTGATGGTCGGGTTCTCGTCGGTGTTGAGCTTGACGATGGTGACCTCGTCGTGGTCGCGAGCGATCTCGTCGAGAATCGGCGCGACCGCGCGGCACGGACCGCACCACTCAGCCCAGAAGTCGACGAGCACGGGCTTGTCGCTCTTGAGGACGTCGGCCTCGAACGTGGCATCGGTGGTCTTGGAGATGGCTCCCATGGGGGGTCCTTTCAACAGCGGGGTGAGCGCGGGGTCTGGGGTCGATCCTGCCGGACGGGTCCGACAGCGATGACGGGGGTCAGTGGGCGAGGAACCGTTCGGCGTCGAGCGCCGCGGCGCAGCCTGAACCGGCCGCGGTGATGGCCTGGCGGTAGGTGTGGTCGACGAGGTCGCCACAGGCGAAGACCCCGGGGACGTTCGTGCGGGTGCTGCGCCCCTCGACGAGCACGTAGCCCTCGGCATCGAGCTCGACGACGCCCTTGACCAGCTCGTTACGCGGGTCGTGGCCGATGGCCACGAACAGGCCCGTGATGGGCAGCTCGCGGGTCTCGCCGGTGACCGTGTCGCGCAGGGTGACACCGGACAGCTTGTCCTCGCCGTGGATGGCGTCGACGGCGCTGTTCCACGCGAAGCGAATCTTGGGGTTGGCGTGGGCGCGCTCGGCCATGATCGCCGAGGCCCGCAGCTCGTCGCGGCGGTGCACCATCGTGACCGTCCGGGCGAACTTGGTGAGGAAGGTGGCCTCCTCGACCGCGGAGTCGCCCCCACCGACCACGGCGATGTCCTGCTCGCGGAAGAAGAACCCGTCGCAGGTGGCACACCACGACACGCCGTGACCCGACAGCCGCTTCTCGTCGGGCAGGCCGAGCTCGCGGTAGGCCGAGCCCATGGCCAGGATGACCGCCCGGGCCCGGTGCTCGACGCCCTCGGCGTCGGTGACCACCTTGACCTCGTCCTCGAGGCGCACCGACTGCACGTCGTCGGTGATGATCTCGGCACCGAAGCGCTCGGCCTGCGCGCGCATGTTCTCCATGAGGTCGGGGCCCATGATGCCGTCGCGGAAGCCCGGGAAGTTCTCGACCTCGGTGGTGTTCATCAGTGCCCCACCGGCGGTGACCGCGCCCTCGAAGATCAACGGCTCGAGGTTGGCGCGCGCGGCGTAGACGGCAGCCGTCCAGCCGGCCGGGCCGGAGCCGATGATGATGACGTTGCGGACGTCGCTGGTCACGGGACACATCCCCTTGTGGTGATCGCTCGGAGCAACCGCTAGATGCAGTGCCTCTGGTGAACCGATCCTACGGCCGTGGGATTCCCCCGGGAGTCACGCCCCGCCGATCGCGGCCGGGTCGGGGGGCGTTGGCGGGGCTCAGCGCAGCGGCACGGGGCCACGGATGAGACCGGTGTTGCCCGTGGTGCAGGAGCGGTCGACGGCCCAGGCCGTGCGTCCGTCGCCCGAGTGCACCACCAGGACCGCCGCCGAGACGCCGTCGACCTCGGAGACGTCGACCAGGATGCCGGCATCGGCCGGGATGCCGAGCGCGGTGGCACACGAACGGGCGCCGATCGGCGTCGCGATCGGCCCCAACGAGGGCGACTCGGCGCTCAGGGCGGCGATCGGGTCGAGGGTGCCGTCGTCGAGCTCGCGAGCCGTGACGTCGAGCCGGTCTGCCGCGTGGTCGACCCCGGACATCACGACGACCACCTCGCCCGACCCCGCCGCGGGGGCGACCAGGGCTCGCGCGCCCGACCCTGCTGCGGAGTCCTCGGCCACCGCGGCGGAGTCGCTGGACCCGCCGGTCGTGCCGAACGCGGCCATCACGTCACCGGGCAGCGACTTGACGAGGAAGCCGCCCAGGCTCAGCACGCCCAGCACCGCGGCCGCGGCCGCGAGGTGGCGCAGCCCGAGCCGGCGACGTAGCGGCACGACCGGGGCACCGGCATCCACGGAGGTGTTGTCGCCCTCGTCGACGCGCGACACCACCTCGGCGTGCTCGTCGAGGTGCCACAGCTGGTCGATGCCGTCGCCACGCTGCGCCTCGACCGCCAGTGCGGCGCTGATCCGGGCCACGAGGTCGGCAGGCATGGGACCGGGCTCGGGAAGGCTCGCCAGGAGTGCGCGCATCCCCGTCGGGTCGTGCTCGACGGGTGCGGTGTCGTCGTGCTGCTGGCTCACGAGGTCCTCCGGGACGTGCCCTCGGGCGGTGTGGGTGGGGTGGGGTGGCGCCGGTCGCAGGGGCCGGGCCAAGGGTGGGACGTCATGGCGCCCCCCGTGGTTCCGACGGTCCGGCAACGGCTGCCGGGCCGGCATCGTGCCCCGACCGCTCGTCGCCGCGCTCGCGGAGCATCTCGGCCAGCGCCTCGCGACCGCGGAAGCAGCGCGACTTCACGGTGCCCTCGGCGACGCCGAGCACCTGGGCCGCCTCGGCGACCGGCAGCCCGTGCATGTCGACCAGCACCAGGGCGAGCTTCTGCCCCTCGGGCAGCCGGGCCAGGGCCTCGCGCACGTCGAGCCGGGTCTCGACCGACGCGTGCCGGTCGTGCAGGTCGGGCAGGTCCAGCTCACCGAGGTCGCCGGCCCGGCGCAGGGCCGTCGACTTCTCGCGGCGCAGCCGATCCAGGCAGGCGTTGACGACGATGCGGTGCAGCCAGGTGGTCACCGCGGCCTCGCCCCGAAAGGCGTCGGCGCGGCGGAACGCGGAGATGAAGGCGTCCTGGACGGCATCGGCCGCAAGCTCGCGGTTGGAGGTGGTGCGCAGCGCCACCGCGTACATCCGGTCGCGGTGGCGGCGGAACAGCTCGCCGAAGGCGGCGCCGCCGTCGCCGTCGACGTGACGCCGGAGCAGCTCCTGGTCGGTGAGGGCGGTGAGGTCGTCGAGCATCGTGGTGTCCGGCGTCAGCCGGTGACGACGACCTCGTTGAGCCAGGCTCGGCGCTTGCCGTTGTCGTCGGCGTTGAGCTTGGTGAACCAGACGACGATGTACTGGCCGCTGACGTCGGGTGGCACGTCGAAGGTGACGGTGCCGTCGGCATCGGCCTTCTCGCCGATCTTGGTGGCGCCCTCGAGACGGTTGTCGGGCCCGACGTAGACCTCGATGTCGGAGGGGTGCGGGATGGTGAGCTCGACCGTCTGCGGCTTCTTGTTGGGTCCGAGGTCTACGACGACGCCCAGCCCCTTCTTGAGGCCGCCGAAGGTGTCGGAGCGGTAGTTCTCGGAGAACCAGCCGGTGCTCGTGTCGCCGTCGTAGATCTTGGGGGTGAGCTTGTTGTTCTCGGCGCCGTCGCCCTGGGGGTCGTAGGCCTCGACCTTGAGGATGGCGAGTGGCTCGGGGGGCGCGCCGGTGCCGGTGCCGGTGGGCGAGGCCGACGGGCTCGCCGACGGGGCCGCCGACGAGGGAGCCACCGTGGTCGTGCGGGTGGCGGGGGCCGCCACGTCGCCGAGCCCGGCGGTCCCCGACCCGATGCGTGAGACGCCCCAGATGCCGATGACCAGGGCGAGCACGACGAACGCGACGACGATGCCCAGGGCCAGCTTCGACTCGTCCTTGGTGAGCGGCTCGGCCGGCACGAGCGGGGCCGGCGCCTCGAGGCCGCCGGAGTCGGCGCGCGGCTCGGTGTCGGGGCTGAGCTCGGACACCTTGTCGACGGCGCGCCGGGCCAGGTTGCCGACCCGTCCGCCGACCGACCCGAACGCGCCGACCATGGCGGCGCCCGCACCGGCGGCCGCGGCACCGGCTGCTGCGCCGGCCGAGCGGGTCTGTCGGCCGGCGTCGTCGGCCGAGGGGCGGGCGGGCTCGAGGCTGCGGGTCGTGGCGTCGGCCTCGGGGTCGGCGGCGGGGGAGGCCACCGGGGCCGTGCTCAGCCACGCGGGCGCCCGGTCGACCGCGGGGATGACCCGGGTCGTCGCGTCGGCCTCGGCGTCGGGGGTCGCGGAGGCGGCTCCCGTGGCGCCCGCCCGGGTGCCGGATGCCGTCGTGCTCGCGGCGGTGGCGCTGGATGCGGCGGTGCCGGATGCCGTGGCGGCCGCTGCGGCAGCCGCGCCGCCCGCGACCACGGTCGCCGCGCCCGCGGGTGCGCGGTGGTGCGGGTCGGCCGCCGGAGCCCCGTCGGCCGGCGAGACGACGACGATGGGCTGCTCCAGGGTGTCGGGGGGTGCCGCGGTGCCTGAGGTGTCGGAGGTGCCTGAGGGGGTGGTGCGGGTGACGGGCTGCCCCACGACCTGACGGGAGGGCCACGGCGCCACCTGGCGGGCGTAGTCGCCGGGGCTGGTGGGCCCCTGGTCGTCGTTGAGGGTGAGGCGGCAGATCGCGTCGAGGTCGCGCGGCACACCGGCGGCGATCTCGGAGGGGGCGGCCACGCCACCGGGCACCCGGGGTGCCGGGCCGAGGCCGCTGCTACCGGCGCCGAGCGGCCACAGGCCGGTGAGCCCGGCATACGTGAGGGCGACGATGCCCACGGCGTCACGCCGGGCGGCATCCTCGGCCTCGGTGCCGTCCTCGCCGGCGCGCACGGCGGCGGTCTCGAGGCCACGCAGCCGCACGTCACCGTCAGTGGTGCGCAGCACGTCGTCGGGCTTGAGGTCGAGGTGGTGCATCCCACGCTGCCCGGCCGACTCCAGGGCGGCCGCCACCTCCCCGGTGATGCGGCGCACCTCGTCGCCGGGCACCCCGCCCTCGCCGACCAGCTCGGCGAGCGTGCGGGCCTCGTCGCCGAGGTCCTCCTCGATGACGTAGGAGACGCCCTCGTCGGTGCCGACGTCGAGGATGCGCACGAACGCCCCGTGGGTGACCGACGCGGCCCGCCGGGCGGCATCGAGCAGGGCCGCGGTGCGGTGGTCGTCGGAGGCGATGCAGAGCAGTGAGACCGTGCGCCCGAGGGTGGTGTCGTCGGCCGACCAGCGCTCGGTGTCGTGCAGCTGCTCCAGCCGTCGGCGAACGGTGTAACGGCCACCGAGGACGGTGCCCGGACCCACACCCCTCACCGCTGCTCCTCTCCCTGGTCGCTCTCGACCCGCACAGACGCTGGTCAGCACCCTTGCAACGGGTGTGCGCCCATAGTAGGCGCGGAGGGCTCAGCTACGTCGGAGCCTTCGCGTGACCGGTTCGAGCGCCGCGCCGATCTCGCGCACGCCCAGCGCGTGCGCGACGCCCCAGGTGACCCCGAGCTCGATGAGACCGGCCAAGCCCAGCACCCCGGCGCCGAGCACGAAACCGCGCACCCCGCGGGTCTGGCCGAAGTCGGGAAGGACGGTGTGGATGGCCCACGACAGGGCCAGCGCGGTGATCAGTGCCGGCACCGCGAGCTTGAGGTACATCACCGCGGTGCCGCGCAGCCCGAGGTGACCGTACCGGCGGCGCAGCACCCAGAACCCGACCGATGCCGTGACGACGTAGGCGAGGGCCTGCCCGACGCTCAGCGTGAAGGCGGTCAGGCTCGGCACCATCGTGGCCGCGACCAGGGCGCCGACCGTCGCCAGGCTGGTCGAGACGCACTGGAGGCGGAACGTCATCCAGGTCATCTGGTGGGCGTAGAAGACCCGGTCGTTCAGGTAGGTCCAGGCCATCGGGATGGCCAGCCAGATCAGGCCGGAGAGCGCCACGGCGATCGCCCGGGTCTGCTCGAGGGGGTTCTTGAAGAACAGGGTGGCGGCGACGTAGGGGGCCAGCACGCCGACGAAGATGACGCCGGGTACGAGGATCACCGACGGCAGGCGCAGACCCTGATGGTGGTAGCGCATCACCTGGGCGGAGTCACCGCGTGCAGCCGCCTCGGAGAGCCGGGTGTAGAGCGCCGTGATCAACGAGACGGTGATGAGCCCGTGCAGCAGCATGGCGATGAGCAGGGCCGAGTTGAACGCCGCGAGGCCGGCCACGGGGTCGCCGGCGTCCACACCGAGATTGGTTGCGCGGGTGAGCACCTGCGAGGTGACGAGGTAGCCGAGTGAGCTGACGACGATGGAGCCGAAGGTCCACTTCGCGACCGTGCTGACCTCGCCCAGGCCGTGACCGCGGATGCCCCACACCGGGCGGTAGCGGAAGCCGATCCGCCGCAGCGGGATCAGCAGGGACACGGCCTGCACCACGATCGACACGGTGGCGGACCCGGCCAGGATCGCGATCATCTCCGGGGTCCAGTCGGCCGGCGCCGCGGAGGTGGGGAAGCCGGCCCGCTGGAACCAGACCAGCCCGGCGATGGCGACCAGGTTCGCCAGGGCCGGTGCCCACATGTAGCCGGCGAAGCGGCCGTGGGCGTTGAGGACCTGGCCCAGGATCGTGTAGAGGCCGTAGAAGAAGATCTGCGGCAGGCAGATGACGGCGAACACCGTCGCGAGGTTCAGGGCCGCCGCGTTGTCGACGCGGAAGTAGAGCCGCACGGCCAGGGGCGCCAGGAGCACCATGACGACGGTCGCCGCGGCGAGGATCGCGAGCGAGATGGTGATGATCCGGTTGACGAACTCGTCGCCGTCGGGGCGAAGCTTCGCGCGCACGATCTGGGGCACGAAGATGGCGTTGACCGCACCGCCGGCGATGAGCAGGTAGAACGTGTTGGGCAGCGAGTTCGCGGCGATGAACCCGTCGGCGGCGTAGCCGGTGGTGCCGATGACTCCGGCGAGCAGGGCCGCCCGCACCAGCCCGAGCATCCGGCTGACCAGCGTGCCCGAGGCCATCACCGCGCCGGCCCGACCCAGGCTCTGCCGTGGCGCGGTGGGGTTCTGGCCCGTCTCGGCCGCGAGCGTCGCCCCGCCGGGGTCGACCTGGACCTCGTCGGCCGGGGCGTCGTCGACCGAGCCGTCTTTGGCCGACGCGTCGTCGACCGGGGCGTCGTCGGGCCGACCGTCGCGGGAGCGCTCGCCGGGCGTGGGGGCGGGGGGCTCGGTCGTCATCGGGGTGGGGGTCTTCCGGGGGAAGGGGGGCTCAGGCGTCGCCGGCGAGCCGCTGCCACGCGACCCGTGTGATGCGCCGCTCGTTGGGGAAGGTGAGGTGGCGGTGCGCGTCGCGCAAGGGTAGCCACGCGACGTCGATCGCCTCGTGGTCGGGGTCGTTCTCGATGGTGAGGTGGCCCCCGACGGCCTCGAGCAGGTAGTGGTGCACGTACTTGTGGATGCGCCGCTCGCCGGCGGCGAACCAGTAGTCGATGGTGCCCAGCTCGATGAGCACCCGCCCCTCGATGCCGGTCTCCTCGGCCACCTCGCGCGCCGCGGTCTCCGGCAGGGTCTCCTCGCCCTCGATGTGCCCCTTGGGCAGGCACCACTCGACGCGCCCCGCCCGGTTGCGCCGGGCGATCACCGCGATGCGGGCCTCCCCGTCGTGGACGTCGACCACGACGCCGCCGGCGCTGCGCTCCTCGACCGCGGGCAGCCGCCGGGGGCTGACCCCGGGCGAGTCGGCGGCGACGTGGCTCATCTGGTCACTGTAACCAGTGGGACGGGTGGCGGTCGGTGACCACACACCCCGGGGGGCGACCGCGGAAGGTTGGTGGGCGGCATACCCTTGGTGCTCGTGTCCACCCGTCAGCCGTCGGCCGCCCTGTTGCGCCGGGCCGTCGCCCACCTGGCGCCCGGCCTGCCGCTGCTGACCGACCTCGGCGAGCGGTTCGCCGCCGCGGGCCACGACCTGGCGCTGGTCGGCGGACCCGTGCGCGACGCCCTGCTCGCCCGCCCGTCGAGCGACCTCGACTTCACCACCTCGGCGCGCCCCGACGTCACCGAGGCCGTGCTCAAGGCCTGGGGCAGCGCCACCTGGGACATGGGTCGCGACTTCGGCACGATCGGCGCCCGCCGGGGCGGCACCACCGTCGAGGTCACGACCTACCGCGCCGACGCCTACGACGGGCAGACCCGCAAGCCGGTCGTGGCGTTCGGCGACTCCCTCGACGACGACCTGGTGCGGCGGGACTTCACGGTCAACGCGATGGCCCTGCGGCTGCCCGACCTCACCTTCGTCGACCCGCACGGCGGACTGGTCGACCTCGATGCGCGGCTGCTGCGGACGCCATCGCCGCCCGAGGTGTCGTTCGGCGACGACCCGCTGCGGATGATGCGCGCCGCCCGGTTCGTGGCCCAGCTCGGCTTCGTGCCCGCGCCGGAGGTCTACGCCGCGATGCGCGAGATGTCGGCCACGATCGGCATCGTGTCGGCCGAGCGCGTGCGCGACGAGCTGGTCAAGCTGCTGCTCGCGCCGCACCCCCGGGCCGGGCTGGAGCTGCTGTGCGCGAGCGGCCTGGCGGGACACGTGCTGCCCGAGCTGCCGGCCCTGCAGCTCGAGGCCGACGAGCACCACCGGCACAAGGACGTCTACGAGCACTCGATGACGGTGCTCGAGCAGGCCATCGACCTCGAGGGCCCGTCGGACGGGCCGCCGGAGTCGGTGCCCGGCCCCGACCTCGTGCTGCGCCTGGCCGCCCTGCTGCACGATGTCGGCAAGCCCGCCACCCGGCGGTTCGAGGGCGCTGGCGGGGTGTCCTTCCACCACCACGAGGTGGTCGGCGCCAAGCTCGTGGCTCGACGGATGAAGGCGCTGCGCTTCGACAAGGAGACGACCAAGGCCGTGGCGCGTCTGGTCGAGCTGCACCTGCGCTTCCACGGCTACGGGGAGGGGCAGTGGACCGACTCCGCGGTGCGCCGCTACGTCACGGATGCCGGCCCGCTCCTCCCGCGGCTGCACCGCCTCACCCGCGCCGACTGCACGACCCGCAACGTGCGCAAGGCCCGGCGGCTGGCCGCCACCTACGACGCGCTGGAAACGCGCATCGACGCGCTGCTGGAGCAGGAGGAGCTCAAGGCGGTGCGCCCCGAGCTCGACGGCAACGAGATCGCCGCCGTGCTCGGCATCCGGCCCGGCCCGGTGCTCGGGCGCGCCTACAAGTACCTGCTCTCGGTGCGGATGGACGAGGGTCCGGTCGGCCCCGACGTCGCGCGCCAGCGGCTGCTGTCGTGGTGGGCCGGGCAGCCGGAGTCGCAGGGGTGAGCGGGCTCTCCCCCTCGGCCGCAGTCGGTTCACCCGGTTAGGCTCGACCGTCCGCGTCCGTCGCCCCGAGGGAGCTCGTCCATGCCCGTCCTCGCGTTCCCCGGACCGGCGGCGCCGGCGCCACCACCGGTCACCCTCGAGGTGCCCGACGGCTGGGACGCCCTGCCTCCCGGCGCCGATCTGCTGCGCGCCTGCGGCACCGGTGCCGCAGGCGACCCGGTGGAGGTCGTCGTGCGCCACCACACCGGGCCGGCCGGCTATGCCGCCGCCGACCTGGTCGACGCGCTCGATGCGCTCGACGCGCTTCCCGAGCGGCCGGGCACCGAGGTGGAGCCGCCCTTCGTCGTCGAGATCGGCGGCCGCGAGTGGGTGGCTCGGCACGTCTCGTGGGACGAGCGCAGCGGGGCGGTGATCGAGGTGCACCTCGCGGCGGGCGTCGACCCCGCAGCGCACGACGACCTGAGCCGCCTGGTCGTGGCCACCGGCCGCGTGCGGGGTGCGAGCCTGGCCGCCGACTACGACGTGCTGCAGTCGGTGCTCGAGACCCTCGTGGTCGGCGGTGCCCGATGAGCGGCACGGGGCGCCGGGTGCTGCGCGGGTCGGGGCTGCGCGTGCGCTCGGGGTCGGCCACCTCCGTGGGCCGGGTGCGCGACCACAACGAGGACGCACTCGTCGACGAGGGGCTGGTGTTCGCCGTCGCCGACGGGATGGGCGGCCACGCGGCGGGCGAGGTGGCCAGCCGGATCGCCGTCGAGGCGCTCGCGCACCTGGTCGACCACCCGCCGTTGCGCGCCGACGACGTGGTCGCC
>JBBQNZ010000040.1:0-27866 GCA_038330415.1 Actinomycetales bacterium
CAACCACGACGTGATCGCCCTGCAGTGCCGGCGTTGCGGTCGCGTGCGCGACCCCAAGAAGTACCTGCCGCGCAAGGAACGTCTCGACGATGTCGCCCGGGGCGGCGCCTACCTCTCCGGCGGTCGTTGACGACAGCCGGCGAAGCCTGCGTGCCGATGTGCGGCAGGAGCGGGTGACTCCTCAGTCGTAGTGGAAGCGGGCTTGCAGGATGACCAGGTCGTCGCCGTCGACGAGGTGGACGAGCCGATGCTCCTCGGTGATCCGACGTGACCAGGCGCCGGCCAGCATGTGCCGCAGCGGCTCGGGCTTGCCGATGCCCGCCACGGGGTCGCGCAGTGCGTCATCGATGAGTCGATTGATCCGTTTGAGCATCTGCCGGTCAGCGACCAGCCAATACGTGTAGTCCGCCCACCCGTTCGGTGTGAAGACCAGCCTCATCGCACCAGGTCGTGCTCGTCCCGCTGCCCGGACTGCGCCTGCTGCAGGCTCTCGAGAAGGTGACGGGCATTGGCGGGGACCCGCAACAGATGAGCGGTCTCCTCGAGCGCGTCGTAGTCCGCGCGCGACATCAACACCGCGTCGCCGCGGCGAGAGGTGATTTCGATCGGGGTGCGGTCCTCGTTGACCTGCTCGATCAGCGGAAACAGGTTCTTCCGGGCCTCGCTTGCGGTGACAGCCATGACGTCTCCTACTGGTACGGGTTCTTGTACCAGTGTGTCACGGTCAGCGTGCGCCGACAAACGCCCGGCATTCGGCAGTTGAGGACGGATCACCCACATATCTCGGATGACCGGTTGACCGTCGGCAGGACGTGGAACTGCAATACCGCTGAGGATTCGGACAAGATAGTGAGAAGGCCCGCGTCTCGGCATCTTGTCCAGCTGCAGTTCAGCGGCTTGCCCTCGCGACAGATCGCGCCGGAACCAACAGGTCACGGGAGGGACGGGCGGCTGTCCCTGGCGTGACCTATTGGTCGATTCGGGGACGCGTGGGGAGCCGGCTGTGGGTGGGCGGTGACAGGGTGCCGGGATGGACAAGCTCACCACTCAGGACATCGTCGACGCCGATCTCGCCGACTGGCGCAAGCTGGCCCAGCGCTTCCACGCGCGCTTCCGCACCGGTGACCCCGGCGTGGGGGCGGCCTTCCTCGCGGATGCCGTGCACGCGGCCGGCGGGGCCGGGCTCGGCGACCACCTCGACGCCACCCTCAGCCCGACCCACGTCGACCTGCGGGTCGCGACCAGCAGGAACGGCGTGTGGGTCACGGCCGACGACGTCACGCTCGCCCGGCTGCTCAGCGACGTGGCACGGCGGCACGAGGTCACCTCGGTGCCCGGCGCGGTCAGCCAGGTCGAGCTCGCCCTCGACACCGCCGACGACGCGACGCTCGGGCCGTTCTGGGCGGCGGTGCTCGTCGGTGATGCCGACGGCATCGTCAGCGACACGGTCTTCGACCCCACCGGCCAGCTGCCGTCACTCTGGTTCCAGGGCACCGAGCCGCACGAGGAGCCCCGTCAGCGGTGGCACCTCGACCTGTGGCTGGCGCCCGAGGTCGCACAGGCCCGCATCGCCGCTGCCGTCGCGGCCGGAGGCGCGGTGGTCGACGACTCCGAGGCGCCCTCCTTCACCGCGCTCGCCGACCCCGACGGCAACAAGGTGTGCGTGTGCACCTTCCTCGACCGCGGCTGACGCCGGGGGGCCCGGGTGCGGCCGCGGCTCAACGGGTGACGATGGTGGGCAGCGGCGCGAACCCGTTGAACCCCACCGTCGAGTAGCAGCTCGAGTAGGCACCAGCCGCGTGGATGCGCAGCTCGTCGCCCTCGGCCAGCGACAGCGGCAGCCACACCGGCGTCGTCTCGTAGAGCACGTCGGCGCTGTCGCAGGTCGGCCCCGCCAGCACGCACGGCCCGGTCGGGCCGGCCACCCCGGGAGTCTCCAGCCGGTAGCGGATCGCCTCGTCGAGGGTCTCGACCAGCCCGGTGAAGACGCCGGCGTCGACGAACACCCAGCGGGCACCGCCCCGGTCGACCACGCCGACGACGCTGGTGACGACCGTGCCGGCATCCCCGACGATGCCGCGACCGGGCTCGGCGAGGGTGCGCGGGCGGTCGCTGCCGAATGCCGCGGTGAGCTGCGCGTCGATGGCACATCCGTAGTCGGCGACGGGCTGCGGTTCGGTGTCGAGCCGCGCGGGGAAGCCGCCGCCCAGGTCGAGCAGCCAGGGGAGGAACCCGGCGGAGCGCACCCCGGCGAACACCCGGGCGGCCGACTGGATCGGCGCGGCCCAGGCCTGCGGGTCGCGCTGCTGGGAGCCGACGTGGAACGAGACCCCGGCCGGGTCGAGCCCGAGGCGACCCGCCCGCACCAGCAGGTCGACGGCGTCGTCGACGGTGCAGCCGTACTTGCGCGACAGCGGCCAGTCCGAGCCCGAGCCGGAGGTGACGATGCGCACGAGCACCGACGACCCGGGCGCCGCATCCGCGACCTTGGCGACCTCGCCGGTCGAGTCGACCACGAAGAGCCGCACCCCCAGGGCGTAGGCCTGCGCGAGGTGGTCGCGGCGAGCGACCGGGTTGGAGTGCACGAGGTGGGATGCCGGAGCACCCGCGGCGAGCGCGGCCCGCACCTCCGTCGGGCTGGCGACGTCGAACCGGCATCCGGCCTGGGCGAGCGCCCGCAGCAGCACCGGGTGTGGGTTGGCCTTGACCGCGTAGTGGATCGCCGTGCCGGGCAGCGCGGAGGCGAGCGCAAGGTAGCGGGTGACGGCGGTGCCCACGCTCAGCTCGAGTCGCGGGGTGGGCAGTGGTGGCGCGGGGGCCACGCGGGCGCGTGGCGACCGGGCGGGCGCCGCGCGGGCGGTGGGAGCCACGGCACTGCGGACGGTCATCGACATGGGTCCTCCTGCAACGGGTGCTGGAGGAAAGGAGCACGGTGCCGCGCACCAGATACCTCTCGTCGTCGGCGGCGGCCCACGTTCTCTGGCCGGGGCTTGCCGCCCAGGGCCCAGGAGCTGTCGGCGGGTAAGTACAGGGGGCGCAGGGGGCCGGTGCCCGGGGCGGCGGGTCTGCTCGTCGCGGCTCAGTCCGAGCCGGTCGTGCCGACGTCGACCTCCTGGCCGTAGGTCGTGTCGACGACGATCGAGAACCCGTCGGGCAGAACGGCGTCGAGCCCGCTCAACAGCCCGTCGGTGGGCGGCAGGTTTCCCGGGGGCACGCGCACCTGGATCCGGAACGAGTTCGACGCGAACTGCACGTCGTTCACCTCGGCCGAGGGGATGCCGGACAGCCAGCTGGTGGTGACCGTCTGGATCTGACTGCTCCACGAGTGCAGGAGCAGCACCAGCGCGGTGTTCAGCCCGAGCGGCACCAGGACCGCTACGAGGATGGCCACGAGGGTCAGGTAGGACTTCCGCTCGGCGCCCACCCGGTGGGCCTCCTGGTCGGCTTCGGCGGAGTAGCCCAGCGCCGCGAAGAGCAGCGTACCGGCGATCACCATCGAGACCAGGTTCGACACGAAGAGCAGCAGGGCGCCCAGGGCCAGCCCGACCGACCCCACTCCGAGGCAGATGCCGACGACCGCGAGCGGCGGCACGAGGGAGATGGCGATGGCCACCCCGGGCAGCACCGCCGCGACGTCGCGGCGCGACAGCCCGACCGCGCCCGCGAGACCGGTGGCGATGGCGGCGATGAGGTCGAGCAGCGTGGGCGAGGTGCGGCTGGTGATCTGCGCGTTGGTGTGCACGTCGATGTCGGGCACCACGAAGGCGGCGACGACCCCGATGAGCACGACGACCACGGCGCCGAACAACACGAACCGCCCGGCCCGGATGCGCTCACGCTTCACGATGCCGAGCGCGATGCCCATGATCGGCGTCGAGAGGGGGGCGATGATCATGGCGCCGATGACGGTCGCCGTGGAGTCCGCGAGGACCCCGGCCGTGGCGATGATGCCCGAGAGCACCAGCATCGTCCAGAACGCCGACTGCTTGGCGCGGGTGTCGCCCGAACGCAGGTCGAGGTCGTTGGACAGCTCGTCGAGGGTGCGCCGCTGGTTCTCGGGCAGGACGCGGTCGCGCAGACCGATGTTCATGGCGCCGAGTATGCCGCTCGGCGCCCTCGTTGGCCCGCGTCGTCCGGTGGACGCGCCCGGGCGAGGCGTCGGGCGGGCGGGGTCGACCGCGAGTACCGTCGAGGGCAAGGAGGTCGTCATGTCCCGCACCTCACCCATCGCACGTGCCGTCACCGCGCTGTCGCTCGCTGTGCTCGCCCTTGCGGGCTGCTCCGACGACGGCACCCCCGGCCCCACGACGACCCAGCCGTCGGGCACGACCGCCAGCACACCGGCACCGAGCACGCAGTCACCGACGACCCTCACCCCGACCGGCACGGCATCTCCGAGCAGTAGCCCGTCCCCGAGCGGCACGGCAGCGGTTCCGGCCGGCTTCTCGCTGAAGACGGTCAGCTCGAAGGGCTTCCCGTCACTGGGTGGCGACCTCGGCGCGATCGGCGGGGTGCGGGTCGGCGGGCACCCCGGCTACGACCGGGTGGTCTGGGAGTTCCCCGGCACCGGGCAGCCCTCGCTGCAGGTGAAGTACGTCGACCAGCCGATCGCCGACGGCAGCGGTGACGTCGTCAACGTGCGCGGCGACGCCTACCTCGAGTTGCTGGTCAGCTCGGTGGGCATCCCGCCGGCGAATGCCCCACGACCGGGCAGTGCCTCAGCCGCCTCGTTGGCCGGCACCGTGGTGGCCGAGGCCCTGCCGGTCTACGGCGGCTTCGAGGCCATCGGCCAGACCTTCGTCGGGGTGCGCGACGGCAAGCGCCCGTTCCGGGTCACCCTGCTGCGCAACCCGACGCGGCTCGTCGTCGACATCTGGTCGGGCTGAGGCCGTAGCAGCGACGGCCCGGGCGGCGGGCACCGCAGCCGGCGCGGCCACGAGGGGTCAGTGCAGGTCGAGTTCCCGGTGCCACGACTGGGTGCGGTAGTCGGTGACCCAGCCCATCGAGGTGTAGAGGCCGTCGGCACCGGTCGGTGAGTCGGCGTCGACCTCGAGGCCCACCCGGTTGCGTCCCCGGCGCGCGGCCTCTGCGATCACGGTGTACAGCAACGCCTTTGCGACACCACGGCCACGGGCTCGGCGGTGCACCCCGATGTAGTCGACGTAGCTGCCCTCGAACCCGGCGGCGTCCTCGCGGAGCACCGTCGAGACCAGCGCCCCTCCGGGGAAGACGCCCTGGTCGGTCTCGATGCTGGCGAGCCACCAGTGGTCCCAACGGTGCCCGGGGTCCTCGCGCAGCCGCATGACGAACTCAGGGAAGCTCTCGCGGTAGGAGCTGAAGTGGTCCTGAAACGACTCCTCGAGCACCCGGTGCACGTCCTGCAGGTCCTGTGCCACCGGCAGCCCGTCGTCGTGCCGCTCGACCGGCCGCACCGTGACGCCCGGGCGGAGCGCCGGCAGCGACCACGCCTCGTCGGCAGTGACCGGGCGGGTCATCTGCAGCCAGGTGCGGGTCTGCTCGTAGCCCGCCGCGGCCAGCCACCGCTGCTGTCGCTCGTCGTCGGCATACGCACCGGAGTCGAGCAGGGAGGTGTGCACCCCGCGCATCCCCGCGATGTCGACGGCGTGACGCTGCCCGGCACCGAACAACGCGGCGGCGAGCTCCACGGCATCCGCGTCGGGCAGCTGCGGGGTGACGGTCACCTCCACCAGGGTGCGGCCCGACGCCCGGTCGTGCACCGACAGCCAGGCGACCAGCCGCCCGCCCGGCTCGTGCACGAGCACCTGGCGGCGGGTCCACGAGCCGGTGCCCACGAGCTGGCCGAGCACCGCCTCGGGATCGACGCCGGCCGACCCCTTCGCGGCGCGCTGGTGGGCGGCCACCAGCGCCGCCACGTCGGGCCCGTCGGCGGCGCTCGGGAGCCTGGCGGTCAGGCCCGAGGGGAGCCCGTCGATCCTCACGTCGGCGTCGTTCACGCGGACCACTCTCCCACCGATGGCGCTCCTGGACTCGCCCCCTCGCGAGGGAGGACACCGATGGCCAACACCCACGGCGACGGCTGGCGGCCGTCCCAGACGAGCCGAGCTGACCCGCGCGCAGGATCGGGGAAGATCCGCACCCTTCGGATGCCGCGGGGCTCGGTTCCAGCCGGTCAGCGGCGGACGCGGTGGTGCAGGTGCACGACGTCGCCGACCCGGTCGACCGAGACCAGGTCGAGACGCGGCTGCACGTGGTCGGGCAGCGCCCGGGTGCCACCGCCGACGAGCACCGGGTGCAGGAACAGGTGCACGTCGTCGACGAGGCCGGCACGGAACGCCTCGGCCGCGAGGGTCGGCCCGCCGACGCTCACGTCGAGCAGGCTGGAGGCCTTGAGCGCCTCGACCGCCGCCGGGTCGAACGACGACTCCAGCCGGGTCCGCGCGGTCGTGACGTCGTCGAGGGTGGTCGAGTAGACGACCTTGTCGGCCGCCCGCCAGATGCGGGCGTACTCACCCGTCGGCCCGGGCACGTCGCCGGGTGCGGTCTCCCAGAAACGCATCGTCTCGTACAGCCGGCGGCCGAGGAGGTAGGTGCCGACCTCGCGCTCGTGGTCGTTGACCACCTGGTGCAGCTCGTCGCTCGGGGCGGCCCACGAGAACCCGCCCTCCGCGTCGTTGACGTAGCCGTCGAGGGAGGGGATCGCGGTGAAGCGCAGCAGGGCCATCCCGGCATTGTGCCCAGTGCGACGGCGGGCCGTGGGCTTGCGCGCTCCCCTTGTCGCGGATACGGCCGTCGTCGTCGCCGAGAGCCTGGGCGAGCTGCACCCGCTCGAGCCCGCCGACGCCCTCGAGATGGCCGACTGAGCCCTCCGGCCCCGGGACAACATCGACCAATAGGTCAAAGTTGTCCCGGGGCAACATCGACCAATTGGTCGATGTTGCCCCGCTCGCCGGGGTCAGTGGGCGCCGAGCCGGCGGGCCGCGACGAGCGCCAGGGCCCTGGCCACCTCAAGCACCTCGCCCAGCGGCACCGACTCGCGCGGGGCGTGCGCCAGGCGGACGTCACCCGGGCCGTAGTGCAGGGTCGGGATGCCGCCGACCCCGGTGTAGAGGCGCAGGTCCGACCCGTAGGGCGCCGCGGCGACCCCCGGACGCCGCCCGCTCACGAGCGCCACGGCATCCGCGACCTCGCCGACCAAGGGGTGCCCCTGCGGCAGCTGCCCTGACGCGAACTGCCCCCCGGGCCAGGTCACCTGAGGTGCGTGGTCGCGCAGCCAGGGGTCGCGAGCGGCGGCTGCGGCAACGGCATCCTCGAGCTCCGCCCGCGCGAGCGTCGGGGGCTCCCCCAGCCGCACGCCCATCCGACCCTCGGCCACGAGCAGGTCGGGCACCGAGCTGGCCCAGTCGCCGGAGCGCACCGTACCGACCGAGATGGCGTAGGGCAGCGGGTTGTCGGCGAACAACGGGTGCCGGTCGGCGTTGCGCCGTGCCTCGAGGTCGCGCAGGGCGAGGTGCACCGGCCAGAACGCGTCGAGCGCGGAGACGCCCTCGTGCCGGGTGCTGCCGTGCGCGGCGCGCCCGGCCACCTCGATGCGGAAGGTGAGGGCACCGGCATTCGCGGTGACGAGCCGCCCGCTCGTCGGCTCGGTGATGACGGCGGCCTCGCCCCGGTGCCCACGGCGCAGGGTGGCGAACGCGCCCAGGCCGCCGTCCTCCTCGCTGACGACGCTGTGCAGCGCGAGCCGGCGCTCGGTGCGAACCCCGGAGCGGCGCAGGGCCCGGGCCACGGCGAGGTTGACGGCCATCCCGGCCTTCATGTCACAGGCACCGCGCCCGTGCAGCACGCCGTTGGTGATGTGCGCTGAAAATGGCTGCGCATCAGGCCAGTTGGTGACGTCACCGACTGGCACGACGTCGATGTGCCCCTGCAGCACCAGCGCGGGTTCGCCCTCGCCGGATGCCGTGCCGACCACCCCGTACCCCTCGACCCGCGGCGCCTCGCTGCCGGGGAAGTCGGGGTCGGCGCGCAGCTCGTCGAGGTCGAGCGCCCAGAGGTCGACCTCGAGATCGGCCTCCTCGAACCACCGGGCCACCGTGTGCTGCAGGTCGCTCTCGGCGTCGGTGCCGGTGACGCTCGGGACGCGGACCAGCTCGACGAGCGTCTGCACCAGCTCGGCCTCGTCGATGGCGTCGAGCACGCGGCGCTCGGCGGCGGACGTCGGCGCGGGGGTGGCGTCGGACCCTGACATGCACGGCACTGTATGCCGGGCCCTCGGGTCCGCGGCAGGTGGCAGCTCCGGGCGGCGGCAGCGAGTGGCACCGGTGGCGGCGGCAGCGGGTAGCGTCGTGCCGGTACGGATGCCAGGCGAGCCGCAGGAGGTGTTCCCGGTGAGCGGAGGCCACGGCCACGGCGCCCCCAACGCGGGCGCCACCCATCGGTGGCGGTTGCGCGTCGCGTTCGCGCTCATCGCCGCGTTCTTCGTCGTCGAGCTGGTCTCGGCGCTGGTCAGCGGCTCGCTGGCCCTGCTGAGCGATGCCGGCCACATGGCGGCTGACGTCGTGGCGCTCGGGGCCGCCCTGGTCGCCACCCGGATCGCCGGGCGGCCCGACACCACGGGCCGGCGCACCTTCGGGTCCTACCGGGCGGAGGTGTTCGCGTCGGGGCTCGCCGTGCTGCTCATGCTCGGTGTGGCGGCCTACATCGTCGTGGCAGCCATCGGCCGGATCGGCGACGAGCCCGACGTGGCGACGGGCGCGATGCTCGTGGTCGGCATCCTCGGCCTGGTCGTCAACCTGGTGGCGCTGGTGCTGCTGCGGGGCGGCGCCGGGGACAGCCTCAACGTCAAGGGCGCCTACCTCGAGGTCGTCGCCGACACCGTGGGGTCGGTGGGCGTGATCGTGGCGGCCCTGTTGGTGGCGGCGACAGGCTCGTCGGTGTGGGACACCGTCATCGCCCTGGCCATCGCGGCGTTCGTCGCGGTGCGTGCGGTCATGCTGGGTCGTGAGGTGCTGTCGGTGCTGGGCCAGCACGCCCCGGCCGGCATCGTGCCCGCCGAGGCGGAGGCGGCCCTGCGGGAGGTCGGCGCCGTGGTCGACGTGCACGACCTGCACCTGTGGACCCTGACGTCCGGCATGCACGTGGCGACGGTGCACCTGGTGTGTGACGACGCCGCCGACCCCACCGTGGTGCTGACCGAGGCGGCGGGGGTGCTGCGCGAGCGGTTCGCGATCGAGCACGCCACGATCCAGGTCGAGCCGCGCAGCGCCCGGGCCTGCGTCGAGACCAGCTGGTGACCCTGGGTCTCCCCGACTTCGTAGGTGAGGAGCCGGGCAACATGCCGCTGGAGGGCCGCTCGACGCGGCTGTTCGCATGGAAAGTCGGGGAGGGCGGTGCGGCATCCGGCCTCCCGCCTCGGCACCCGCCCGCTTTGACAGCCGGAATGCCGCCCACGCGCGCGGGGTTGGCTCGACAATGACCGCCCCCGCACCGACCCGAGCCAGTCGTGCCAGCGTCGGCCTGCGCAGCGAGCGGGGGCCGGTGCTGCTCTCGGTGATGCTGAGCACCGGGCTCGTGGCGATCGACGCGACCATCCTCGCGGCCGCCGTGCCCGCGGTGGTGCGTGACCTCGGCGGGCTGAGCCAGTTCCCATGGCTGTTCTCGGTCTACCTGCTGGCGCAGGCCGTGTCGGTGCCGATCTACGGCAAGGTCGCCGACCTCATCGGGCGCAAGCCGGTGATGCTGCTCGGCGTCGCCCTCTTTCTCGCCGGGTCGCTGTTGTGCGGGTTCGCCTGGTCGATGGGGGCGCTCATCGCCTTCCGGGCGCTGCAGGGGCTCGGTGCCGGGGCCGTACAGCCGGTGGGCATGACGATCGTCGGTGACATCTACTCGGTGGCCGAGCGCGCCACGGTGCAGGGCTACATCGCGGCGGTCTGGGCGATCTCGTCGCTGGTCGGCCCCACCCTGGGCGGCCTGTTCGCCGACTACGCCTCGTGGCGCTGGATCTTCTTCGTCAACCTGCCGCTGGGCGCGCTCGCGGCATGGATGCTGTGGCGCCGGTTCGAGGAGCAGCCGCGGGTCCGCGACCCCGAGCGCGCGCGGCCGAAGGTCGACGTGCTCGGCACGGTGCTGTTGCTCGTGGGCACGGTGGCGCTGCTCGTCGCCCTGCTCGAGGGCGGGGTGCTGTGGGCGTGGGTCTCGCCGGTCAGCATCGGGCTGCTCCTCGGGTCCGTGCTGGTGCTCGTGGCGTTCGTGCTCGTGGAGCGGCGGGCGGCCGAGCCGGTGCTGCCCCTGTGGGTGTTCCGGCACCGGGTGGTCGGGGCGGCGATGGGCACCTCGCTGGTGGTGGGCGTGCTGCTGCTCGGGCTCACGTCGTACGTGCCGCTGTTCGCCCAGGGGGTGCTCGGCACCGGGGCCATCGTGGCGGGCTTCGCGCTCGCGGCGATGACGATCGGCTGGCCGATCGCCGCCACCACCGCGGGGCGGCTCTACCTGCGGTTCGGGTTCCGCACGACGATGCTGATCGGCTCGGTCATCGCGCTCGCCGGGGCGGCGCTGCTGCTCACGGTCGACGCCAACAGCTCGGTCCTGCACCTCGCGGCCCCCAACTTCGTGATGGGGCTCGGCTTCGGCTACGTCGCCAGCCCGGCGATCGTCGCGGCCCAGTCGTCGGTCGGGTGGGAGCGCCGTGGGGTGGCCACCGGCGCCACGCTGTTCGCCCGCTCGGTGGGCTCCGCGGTGGGGGTGGCCGCGTTCGGTGCCATCGCCAACACCGTCGTGCGCAGCCGGCTCGGGTCGGAGCCGACCAGCCTGGAGACGCTGCCCCCCGGGGTGCTCGACCCGGCCATCCACGCCGTGTTCCTGGCCTCGTTCGTCGTGGCACTGACGCTGGTCGTGGCCGCGGCGTTCATGCCGAAGAAGGTCGTCGAGGTCACCGGCTGACCCCTGCCGTCGGCGCTCCCCGTTCCAGTCGAGGTCACCGGCCGATTGTTGGCGTCCGGGCTCCCCGACTTCGGTGGAGGTCACCGGCCGATTGTTGGCGACGGGGCTCCCCGACTTTGTAGGGAGAAACCGCGTCGGATGCCGGTTCCGCGGCGTGTTGCCCGGCCGCACCCCTACAAAGTCGGGGGTGTGTGAGGGGGGCGACCCCGGCGGCATCCGGGGGTCGCCGCAGGGCTAGCGTGGCGGTTGGTGACGGCTGCGCCGGACCGGTGGGCCGCGCCCTCATCCTGGAGCAACCCCCATGGACCTGACCCCGGCACTCACCAGCATCCTGCGCGCCGGGCCACGGCTGCGAGCGGCGGAGATCCTGTCGGGAGTCGTGCTGCTGCTGATGGTGCTGCAGGCGTCGCTCGGGCTGGCCGTCAGCGGCCTGTACCCCGAGCAGACCTGGGCCGTCGCGGCGTTCCGCGGCAACGACCTGGTCACCCTGCTGGTCGCCGCCCCCGTGCTCGCCGTGGCGATGCTCGCGAGCATGCGCCGCGCAAGCAGCGGCTCGGTGCTGGTCTGGCTGGGGATGCTGCACTACGGCGTCTACAACTACGCCTACTACAGCTTCGGTGCGGCGTTCAGCTCGGCCTTCCTGCTGCACGTCGCCGCACTGGTCGCCTCGATCGGTGGGCTGCTCATGCTGGCCACCAGCATCGATGCCGGCCGGGCGGCACGCGGTGTCGCCGGTGGCACCCGGGCGCGGGTGGTCGCCGTCTTCACCACAGTGGTCGGGGTCGCTCTGCTGGCCGCGTGGGGCGGCCTGTCGGTGCGGTTCGCCCTCACCGGCACGATGCCCGCGAACATCATGCCGCCGTCGGCCGTGCACCTCGTCTATGCCATCGACCTCTCCCTGCTGGCCCCGGTGTTCGTCGTGGCAGGCGTGCTGCTGTGGCGGCGCGAGGCGTGGGGCGCGGTGCTCGCCGTGGCGATCAACGCGAGCGGTGCCGTCTACCTCGCCGTGCTGTGGGTGGTCGGCGGGTTCCAGGCGGATGCCGGCATCCCGGGCACCACGTGGATGTCACCGGTCGCGATCGGCTCGGCTCTCGCGTGCACCGCTGCCACGGTCGCCCTGCTCGTGCGACCGCACGGGGCGCAGCGCGCGACCTCACCCACACCTTCTACGGAGCGGGCCGGGCACCCGGCCTCCGGGCCGCTCGCGGGCTCCCCGGACATTGCAGGCGAACAGCCGCGCGCAGCGGCGCGGTAGCGGCGTGTTGCGCGGGTGTTCGCCTGCAATGTCCGGGAGGTCGGTCAGCCGAGTCGGTCGCCCGCCGACGCCACCCCGAGCCAGTCGTGCGGGTTGCCGTCCCAGCACCAGCCGAGCTTCGGCGCCCGGGCCGAGATCCACATGGCCGGCACCCGCCGGTCGCCGCGGCGCGACCCGGAGAGCATGAAGCACCGGTTCTTCTCGAGCAGCTGCGGGGCGTGGGTGACGACGGCGATGCCCTCCTCGATGGTGAGTGGGGTGCGACCACGGCCCAGGACCACGGGCAGCGCCTCCTCAGGGCGCACACCGCGGAACTCCTCGCCGCGGTCGACGTCGAGCAGCAGGTAGGCGGACCCGTGCGGCAGGACGACCTGCTCGATCGGTCGGTACGGCGCCAGGCCGGCCTCGCCGTGGTTGCGGTCGAGGATGCCGGGAGCCGTGCCCGCGGGAGCCAGCCGCAGCAGCGGCACGGTGCGCTCGGGGTCGACGAGGTCGCGGGTGACGACCAGCACGAGCGACGCGTGGCCCGGCTCGTCGTGCTCGGGCAGGTCGGGGAGGGTGGCGGCCAGCGCTCGCAGCGGCTCGAGTCGATGGGTGAGCTCGGCAGCGGTGAGGCCGGCGAGGGCGGGGTAGCCGAGGTCGAGCAGGGTGTCGACCTGGCGGTCGAGCACGGTGACGGCGGAGACGGTGGCGGTGGCAGCGGTGATGGGGAACCCCCGAGGTCGGTCGGTGCCGGCGCGGTCGTGCACACGGCCCATGGTCAACGCGCGCCGGCCGGGTCGCGTTCCGAGCCGGGTACCGCGCAGGGCTAACCTGCGGTCGTGACCACCAGCGCCGAGCCGCCGACGCAGCCTGGCAGCGAGCCGGCGTCTGCCGAGCGGACGCGCCCACGCCGACGGCGACTCGCCATCCTGGCCGGCGGCCTCGTGGCCCTCGTGCTGCTGCTGGCCCTGGGGCCCTGGGCCTGGGTCAGCTGGTCGTCGCGCGGCCACGTGCACACCGTCGATGCCGCACCGAGCGCCCCGGTGGCGCTGGTGCTCGGCGCCGGGCTGAACCCCGACGGCAGCCCTTCGGCGTTCCTGACCGCTCGCCTCGAGGTCGCCAAGGCGCTCTACGACTCCGGGCGCACTCGCGTCCTCCTCGTCTCGGGTGACAACCGGGTCGCGAACCACGACGAACCCACGGCCATGCGCGACTGGCTGGTGGGCAACGGCATCCCGGCGGATGCCGTCGTGCGTGACTTCGCGGGCCGCGACACCTACGACTCCTGTGTGCGGGCCAAGCGGATCTTCGGGGTCGACCGCGCTCTCGTCGTGTCGCAGGGCTACCACCTGCCGCGGGCGGTCACGACCTGCCGGGCGGTGGGGCTCGACGCCGAGGGCGTGGGCGACTGGACGGCCCGGCAGTACGCCTCGGTGTGGGCCGCGGGCGAGCGCCGCGAGAAGCTGGCCGTCGCCAAGGCGGTGCTCGACGTGGTCAGCGGCCGGGACCCGGTGCTGGGGCCGGTCGAGACCTCGGTGCAGGACGCCCTGGTCGCGTCGTCACCGGCGGGCTGAGCACCGCCCGGCATCCGTTGGGTCGAGGTGATCCGCTGCCATGTGGGACCAGAACATCACCTCGACCCAGTGCAGCGCGATCGGGGTCGAGGTGATCTGCTCACCCCAGAGGTGAGCAGATCACCTCGAACCGGCGGCTCTCAAGCCTCGCGCGAGCGCTCCGTGACGGTGGCCTCCACGTCCGCGGCATCGGTGCCCGCGGGTGCCTGCGGCGTCGGTGCGCCGTGCTGCACGTCGTGGGTCTCGCGGGCGAACAGCCACGGGATGACGGCCAGCAGGGTGACCAGGCCGGTGATGCCGAACGCCAGTGGGTAGCTGCCGTGGTCGATGAGCAGCCCGGCCAGGACCGGCCCGATGATCGCGCCGCTGTCGGCGGACATCTGGAAGGTCGCCAGCGCCGGCCCGCCGTTGCGCTCGCGCCCGACGATGTCGGCGAGCGCGGCCTGCTGGGCCGGGTTGAGCATGCCGGCACCGACCCCGGCGACGACGGACAGCACGACGAGCACCGGCAGGTTCGAGGCGAACCCCGTGACGATGGTCGCCAGCCCGCTGATGACCAGGCCGCCGACGATGAAGGGCCGGCGCCCGACGCGGTCGGACAGCCGCCCCGACACGGTGAGACCGACGGCGTTTCCGGCGGCGAAGACGGCCAGGGCGGTGCCGGCCACCCAGGGCTCCTTGCCGATGACCACGGTGGCGAACAACGGCAGGATCGCGTTGCGCACCCCGAAGTTGGCCCACCCGTTGGCGAACGCCGACCCGATCGATGCCCGGTAGGCGACGTCGCGCCACGCGTCGCGGACGGCGAAGACCGGCAGCACCGGCGCACCCTCGGCCGGCCGCAACGCCGACCCGCTGATGAAGATCGCGACGAGCGAGGCGGCGACGAGCAGCGCTACGGCGTACACGATGAACGGCACGCGCAGCCCGAGGTTGCCCAGCAGGCCACCCATGACCGGCCCGAGGATGCCGCCGAACAGGAACGCCGACGCGTAGACCGACGAGATGCGCGCCCGGATCGACGGCGGTGCCAGGCGCACGATCAGCGCGACTGCCGACACGGTGAACATGACCGACCCGATGCCGCCCAGCCCGCGGTAGAGCAGCAGCTGCCAGTAGGTGTGGGCGAACGCGGTGGCCCCGGTGGAGATGGCGACGATGACCAGGCCGGCGAGGTAGATCGGCCGCTCGCCGAACCGGGCGATCAGCCGGCCGCCAGCCGGGGCGAACAGCAGCCGGAAGAACGCGAACGCGCTGACCACGATCGAGCTGGCCGTGGCCCCCACCCCGAAGCTCTGCGCGAACTGCGGCAGCACCGGCAGGATCAGCCCGAACCCCAGCGCGATGACGAACGCCGCCGCGACCAACACCCACAGCTCGCGCGGGATGCGAACCGCCGCGCCGGGCTGGGTCAGGGAGGAGGCGGACACGATCCACCAGTATGCCGTCCGCCCCCGACAGCCCCGTACCTCGCCGCGTGGCCGGCATCCGCTGTCCAACCCTCGCGCCCCGACTCATGGCGAATCACCCACCCGCAGGGGCCGTCTCCGAGCCCGCCCAGGTGGATAGATCGCAATACGTCGGATGCCGTGCGCCCGTTCGGGATCAGAAGGGCTTGGCGATGATGGGTGGGAGGTGTCCGAGCGGCTTGCGCCACAGGTTCCGGTGGCGTCGGTTCCAGCCCCACAGTGCAAGTACGACCAGGGCGAGCCCGAGCACCGGCCATCCCCACGTCCATAGCCGTTCCTGCCAGAGGGCGACGCGGTTGGTCAGCGGCGTACCCCGTAGCTCGTTCCCGGCGAAGGCGACGCACGGCTGCCCGTAGCCCGACGACACCGCGACGCGCTCGGTGGTCACCTTGCCGTCGATCAGCCCGTTCGGGTCGGTGTCGACGAACCCGCGGACCGTGCCGTCCGTCATGACCGGCAGTCCGCCGCTCCAGGCGGTACGGCATCCCCAGCCTTGCCAGGTGACGCCGCTGCCTTCAGCCCAGCTCGAGGGGGTCAGGGAACCGTCGTCGGCCGGCATCCCGAGCTGTGCGCCCGTGCGCGGGTCGAACATCATCGCGTTGGTACCACCGACCGACTCGGTGTCCTGGGTGTCGTCCGAGGACACCACCAGCAGCCGGGACCCGTCCGGTGACAGGGACGCCCGCGTCGCCAACGTGTCCGACGGCGACCACGAGATGACCGTGCCGTCGTCGGTCCATGCGGCGTCCCCGACGGTCCAGGTCCGCAGCTCCAGGCGGGTCGACCCGGGCCCGAGGTCGAGCAGGGCGAGGAGGGTGTCTTCGTCGGACCAGCCGGCGAAGACCGGGACGATGCCGTCCTCGACGGGGGGCACCTCGGTCGTGGAGCCGTCGGTTCCGATGACGACGCCGCCGAACTTCGGCTGACCCTGGTTGAAGGTGCCGGCAAAGATCCGGGCCGAGTCGGGCGACCACCACGCCGGCTCCTCGGGAGGCCCCCAGGCCCGCTCGAGCTGAGCCCGCTCGGGCGCCGACGGGACGGTAGCGCCCGTCAGGAGGTTGGTGATCGCCGGCCCACGAGCGACCCACCGGCCGTCGGGTGAGAGCGCTGGCCCGGTTCCGAACCCCCAGTCGTCGCGCGGCAGCGGAACCCGGCTCACGACACCCGTCGGCGACACCGCATACACCGGTTCCAGCTCGTCCCCCGGGACCAGGGCTGCGGTCACTCCTGGGGTGGTCGTCGTCCGGATGTTCGGCGGCTTGGCGATGACGTCGGGGTAGGCCGTGAGCCGCATCGTTCCGTCGTCGTTGACCGCGACGGCGGGGTCGGAGGCACGCGGCGCACCGGTGGGCCACACGGCCACGCCCATGACGGCGACGACGACCGCGACGAGACCGGCGGCGGCCCCCCGAGCGGCCCAGGTGGTGCGCCGGCCACGCCGCCAGAGCCCGGGGGTGTCCGGGCCGGGCACGCGGTCGCGCTCGACGATGTCGTCGGCGGCCCCGGTCAGCAGTCGGGTGAGCTCGTCGGTGGGGTGCGTCATCGTGGGGCCTCCTCACGGCCGAAGGTGGTGGCGAGCTCGGGTGCGAGCACGCGCAGTCGATCGAGGGCGTGACGGGTCTGGGACTTCACCGTGCTCACCGAGCAGCCGAGCACCCGGGCGGTGTCGACCTCGGTGCGGTCCTCGTAGAAGCGGGCAACCAGCACGGCCCGCTGGCGTGGAGTGAGCCGCGACAGTGCGTCGACCAGGGTGAGCCGGGTGGCGACGTCATCCGTGTCGTCGGTGCCGGCGCGCTCGTGGCGCACCGGGTCGACCGGGTCGGGCTGGTGCCGGCGCCAGCGCCACGCGTCGATCGAGCGGGTGTACATGACCCGACGCACGTAGGAGTCGACCGCACCCGGGTCGACCCGGTGCCAGTGCCGGGCGGCCCGAACCAGCGACTCCTGCAGCAGGTCCTCCGCCACGGCGGCGTCACCGGTGAGCAGGGCTGCGGTGCGCAGCAACGGATCCCACCGCTCTCGCACGTACGCATCGAACGCCTGGCGGTCAGCCACTCGTCCTCCTCGGTCACGCCCTGCGGGTCAGGTCACCCAGGAAGACGTACACCGACCCTCCCACGGGTGGATGCCGGCGACGACGTGGTGCGGATCACCCGCGGGTCGGCAGGAAGTAGGGGACCGGCCCCGAGCCCGCTCCCTCGTTCCAGCTGCGCCGTCGGGTGAACCACCAGATCAGGGTTCCGATACCCAGGAGCACCAGCAGGCGCCCGCCCCAGACCCACAGGTGCTCCTGCCAGACCGCTGCGGTGTCCGATGCCGGCTCGCCGCGCAGCTCGTTGCCGGCGAAGGCGACGCAGGGCGCCCCGTAGCGCGAGGAGACAGTGACGAGGTCCTCACCGAGGGCGATCACCGCTTTGCGGATGCGGTCGTCGGTGGTCACCGGCATGCCGCTGCGCCAAGCCGGCCGGCACCCCCAGCCACCCCACTCGAGGTAGGGGCCGATGGCCTCGGGCACGGGCCCGAGGCGTCCCTCGGCATCCGGGATGCCGAGGCGGCGGCCGGTCTGCCCGTCGAACAGTGCCGCCTGGGTTGAGCTGAGCACGCCGGTGCCACTGTCCGTGAGCCTCCTGGTGAGCAGCAACAGGGTGCCGTCGGGAGAGAGGTCGGTGCGCACCGACGAGAGCTCCGCACCGTCGAGGGTGCCGTCCGAGGGCCACTGCACGTCGACGATCGACTCCTTCCACGACGGGTCGCCCACCCGCCAGGTACGACCCGACAGGGACGCGGCGCCATCACCGAACCCGACGAACGCCAGCAGCGTGTCCTTGTCGACCCAACCTGCGACCAGGGGCACGGTCCCGCCGGCGAGGAGCGGCGCCTCGGAGATGGACCCGTCCGTGCCGACCACCAGCCCGCTGGACTTCGGTTCGCCCCGGTTGGGGGCGTCCACATAGGCGCGCCGTGAGTCGGGCGACCACCGGGCCGGTGACTCCGAGGGGATCCGGGTGGACGCCAGGGACTGCCGCGCCGGCAGGTCAAGAAGGGTGGCACCGCGGGTCAGGTCGGTGAGCAGGAAGCCGCGAGCCACCCAGCGGCCGTCCGGCGACAGCGACGGCGGTGCCGAGATGCCCGGCGGCTGGTCCGGCAGCACGAGGTGGGTCACGGTCCCACTCGTCGACACGACATACAGGTCGTCGGAGCCGTCGCCGACCACCGCCGCGGTCACGCCCGGGTTGCCCGTATTCCGCAGGAACGGCGGCTTGGGGATGGCCGACGGGTAGGCCGTGAGCCGGCTGAAGCCGTCGCCGTTGATCTGCACGGCGGGCATCGAGGCGCGGGAGGCATCGACCGGCCAGAGTGCGACGGTCATCAGTGCCGCGACGCAGGCGGCGGCCAGCGCCGGCACGAGCCGCGCGGTGCGGCGGCGTCGACGGCCGCCGGCCCACAGCTCGTCTGCGACGGGCGGCACGACTGCGGGCTCGACGTCGTCGACGAGGTCGTGCAGGGCGGTTCCCAGTCGGTCGGGGCTCATCGAACCGTCTCCTCTCGGCCGAACGTGGCGGCGAGCTCTGGTGCGAGCACCCGCAGCCGCTCCAGGGCGTGCCGGGTCTGCGACTTCACCGTGCTCACCGAGCAGCCCAGCACCCGGGCGGCATCGACCTCGGTGCGGTCCTCGTAGAACCGGGCCACGAGCACCGCGCGCTGGCGTGGGGTCAGCCGGCGCAGCGCCTCGGCGAGCGTGAGGCGGGAGTCGACGGCATCCGGGGACTCCGTGAGCCGGTCGGTGGTCTCGGGGTGCGCGGCGTCGTCGACCGGGTCTGGTTGGTGCCGCCGCCAGCGCCAGGCGTCGACCGAGCGGGTATAGAGGATGCGGCGCACGTAGGCGTCGGCCGTGGCCGGGTCGACCCGCGCCCAGTGCTGGGCGGCCCGCACGAGGGTCTCCTGCACGAGGTCCTCCGCGGCGTGCCGGTCGCCGGTGAGCAGCGTCGCGGTGCGCAGCAGTGGCACCCAGCGCTCGCGCACGTAGGTGTCGAAGGCCTCCCGGTCAGCCATGCCCCACCTCCACCCTTGCGCTCGTGTCCTCGGTCATGGAGGAGTACGGATGCAGACCCTCCCACGGGTGGATGCCGTGGGGTCAGCGGGCGAGCACCGCCACCGCGAGCGGCACGGTCGCCAGCGCGACCAGGACAGTGTCGCGCGCCCGCCACGGGGCCGGCAGCCACCACGAGCGGGCGGTCGCCGTTGCGAACCCGCGGGCGTCCATGGCGACGGCGAGGTCGGCGGCGGCGCGCAGCGTGCGCACGAGCAGCCCCATCGTCAGCGCGCCGAGATGCGCGACGACCGTGCGCGGGTGACGCCACGAGACCCCGAGCCCACGGATGCGGCGGGCCCGGCCGAGCTCGCGCCAGATCTCGCCGAAGCCGTGCACCCGTTGCAGGGCCGCGGCGGTGGCGACGACCGGGCGGTCGGGCAGACGCAGCCGCTGGGCGAGCGCGTCACCGAGGGCGTCAGGGTCGATCCACGGGATCAGCACCGCCGAGGGCAGCACGATGACGAGCACCCGCAGGCTGACGGTCAGGGCCGGGTCGAGGTCGCGGCCGGCGAGGAACCAGGTCGACCAGCCGACCGAGAGGGCCGCCACCAGACCGGGGACCATCCGAACGGCGACCCGCCGGGCCCGGACCAGCCCGCCGCCGCGGCTGCCGGGCGCCCAGAGGCCGACCGCTGCGAGCACCAGCTGGGTGGCGAGCACGGCGAGGCTGGTGGTCCAGTGCGGCGAGAGCACCCCCGCCGGCACCGCGAGCAGGGCGCCGACGAGCAGGGCGAGGGCTCCGCAGCGTGCCACCAGCGGCACCCCGGCCGGTTCGGCCACAGGGGTTTCCTCGGGGGCCGTGAGGTGGTGCACCGTCGTGGCACGGTCGACGACGTGGGCATCGTGGGTGGCCGTGACGACCGCACCCCCGGCCTCTCGGTAGGCGGCGACCAGTCCGACGACGGCGGCCCAGGTGCCACGGTCCTGGCCGACCGTCGGCTCGTCGGCGAGCAGCACCGGCGGGCCGTGGTGCAGGGAGGCGGCCACGGCGAGCCGCCGCTGCTCTCCGCCGGACAGCTGGCGCGGGTCGGCCGCTTCCAGATGGGACAGCCCGAGGGCGGCGAGCAGGGCGCGGGCCCGGTCGGTCGAGCGCGAGGCGGCGCGCTCACCGTTGGTGCCGGCAACGGGGCTGCCGTCGGCAACACGGGTGCCGTCGACAACAGGAGCGTCGTCGGCAACACGGGTGCCGTCGACACGGTGCGGGTCCCCGAGGGTGGCGGCGGTGGTGAGCACCTCGTCGAGCACGGTGCGCGCCACGATCGTCGAGCTCGACCACTGTGGCACCCAGGCGAGCGTGCGGGCCAGGTCGGGGGCGGCGAGCGACGCCGGTGGCACGGCGTCCGGCTCGGTGGGCGTTTCGCGCGGCCGCCGTCCGGCGGCAGTGGGCGGGGGGCGAACCCCCACGGCGTGGGGGTCGGTCGGCTGCAGGAAGCCGGCGAGGGCGTGCAGCACCGTCGACTTGCCCGACCCGCTCGGCCCGACGAGTGCGGTCAGCGTGCCCGGTGCGGCCACCAGTGGTTCTTCCAGCACGGCGGCCCGGCGGGTGCGCGCGGTGCCGTCGACCAACCGGGTGGTGCGCTCGACCACGAACGGCGAAGCCGCCAGGAACATGGCTGCCGGAGACTCGACACTGCTGAGCCCTGGCGCAGCAGCGCCCAGCCCCTCAACACTGCTGAGCCCTGGCGCAGTCATGTCGAGGCTGCGGGCGGAGCCTCTCCGCCGAGACCACCGCGGCGCAACCAGGGCCGGGTTCACGGCCAGCGGCTCGGGCGGCCCGGCGCCCGGCACCCAGATGCCCAGGGCGAGCAGGCCGTCGCGCTCGGTCTCCAGCGTCGAGCGCACGGGACCGTCGGCAACCACACGTCCGTCGACGGATAGCACCACCAGCCGGTCGACCAGGTCGATCCACGGCCCGAGTACGTGCTCGACGACGACCAGCGTCGGCGAGGGATGGCCGGAGGTGAGCGCGGCCACGGCGTCGCGTACCTCCCGGGCCGAATCCGGGTCGAGCATCGCCGTCGGCTCGTCGAGCAGCACGACCGAAGGGTCGAGCGCCAGGGTTCCGGCGAGCGCCAGGCGCTGGGTCTGCCCACCCGACAGCGTGGTCGTCGGGGTGTCGAGCGCCAGGTCGGCCAGGCCGACCTGGCGGAGCGCGGAGTCGACGACACCGGCCATGGCGGGCCGCGGCATCCGGACGTTCTCCGGGCCGAACGCCACGTCGCGACCCACCGAGGCCGCGACCACACCGGCCCCAGGCTCCTGCAGCACCAGTCCGACCGCACCGGGCCGCTCCCCCGGAGCGACCCCGTCGACGGTCACGGTGCCGGTGAGCTCACCCGCGTCGACCGTCTCGAGCAGCCCGGCGAGCGCCCGCAGCAGGGTCGACTTGCCCGACCCCGACGGACCCACGAGCAGCACCCGCTCGCCGGGCCGAAGGGTCAGAGAGACGTCGCGCAGCACCGGCTCGCGGCGCCCGAACGGCCGCCAGGTGAGGCCCTCGACCTCGACCAGCCCGGTCGGGGCGCCCCTCCCGGTGGGCACGGCCGGTGACGCGCTCACGGCATCCGGCCCGGCGGCGTCAGACAGCGTGGTGCTCCCGGTGCTCCTGGCCGGCGGGGAACGCCGACAGGGCGCCGGCCCGGGCGAGCGCCCGCACCAGCAACCACCCGACCAACCCGGCCAGCACCGCGCCGGAGACCGCCATCGCGCCGAGGTACACCAGCTTGTCGCGCAGCACCCACTCGGCGTACCAGCCCCCGCCGTCGGCGAGCACCGACAGCACCGGCACGTCCGCCCACGAGGCCGGGAACTTCACCACCTCGAAGGCCCACTCCAGGGGCGCCGACAGCACGCCGGCCAGCGCCGCCGCGGCCGCGCCGAACGCCGAGTAGCCGAGCATCGCGAACGCCAGCTCGGCACCGAGCCCCTGCAGGATGCCGGAGATGAGCACCGTGGCCCCCCACTCGGTGCCCGGAAGCATCGAGACCAGGGCAGCCACGACCTCGCAGAACAGGGCCGCGCCGGGGCGGCGGACGACGAGCCCGCCGACCACACCCGCGAGGAACCAGGGCCCGACGAACAAGCCCATCAGCGGGGCGTAGCCGATCTTCAGTGCCGTCACCGGCCCGTTGTAGAAGACGCCCCACCCCCAGAACGCGACGCCGAGGGCCGCGCCGAGGAAGGCGATGGTGAGGATGTCGACGGTGCGCCAGCCCATCAGGGGGCGGGTCGCGGTAAGGGAGCGCCTGGTCGGCGACTCCGTGAGCTGTGTGGCCATGTGCTTCTCCCGAGGTGCGTGATGTGAAGACCTCGGGGAGGTGCGACGCCGACACCTCGCGGCCGTGGCGGTCGCGGGTGTGCCGAAGACGCACCTGAGATTCCCGACTCCCTTCGCCGGTGCTAGCCGGATCAGGTTCGAGGGTCTGCGGCGAACCGCACTCTCAGCGCTTGGGGCGCTCCCCTGTCGTTGGACTCCTCCACCATAACCCCGCCGACTACAGTGAGCACGACCTCGTCGGACGTTGCCGCGCCCGACGACCACCTGCGTCTGGAGGACTGACATGGCCATGGGAGCCGTCGCCTGGAAGATCATGGGCACCGGGGGTGCCATCCTCGCCGGCATCGCTGCCACCAAGGTCATCGACAGGATCTGGGTGAGGGCCGAGGGTGACGAGATCAACCCCAAGAGCCCCAACGCCCCGCTGGCCAAGGCCGTCGCGTACGCCATGATCACCGGCCTCGCGGTCGGTGCCGCCAAGACCCTGGCCACCCGCAAGGCCGCCCAGTACTACGAGAAGTCGGCCGGGCACCTGCCCGGCGAGATCGCCGACGAGCCCGTCTGACCTTCCGCTCGTCGAGAGCGCAGGACACGCCGCCTCCCGCGAACCCGTGGCGGCGTGTTCTGCGCTCTCGACCGGCTGAGGTCCCCCCAAGGCGGGAGGCGACGGTCCCGGCATCCCGCTTGAGTGTCGGACGACGCCGCTGACCGGGACGACTCGCTCATGGCGATCTCCACTCCAAGGCGTGGGCGAGCGGCATCCCGGGTCGGTAGGCGAGGTGCTCGTGCGACGGAGCGTCGAGCACGGCGAGGTCGGCGCGCGACCCCACGGCCACCCGGCCGACGTCGGTGCGGTGCAGGGCCCGGGCGCCCCCCACGGTCGACGCTACGAGCGCCTCGGCCGCGGTCATCCGCATCTCGCGTACCGCGAGCGCGACCACGAACGGCATGGATGCCGTGTTGCACGTTCCGGGGTTGCAGTCGGTCGCGAGCGCCACGTCGACGCCGGCATCGAGGAGGTGGCGGGCGTCGGGGTAGGGCGAGCGCGTGGAGAACTCGACGCCAGGCAGCAGGGTGGCCACCGTCGTGCCGACGGCCCCCACGAGGGCGTCTACGTCGGCAGCGGTGAGGTAGGTGCAGTGGTCGACGCTGGCCGCCCCCAGCTCGACCGCGAGCCGCACCCCTGGCCCGGCGGACAGCTGGTTGCCGTGCACACGAAGGCCGAGCCCGGCATCCCGACCGGCCATGAGCACGCGGCGCGCCTCGTCGCCGGTGAAGGCGTGCGGCGAGGCCGGCTCGCAGAAGACGTCGACCCAGCGGGCGTAGGGCGCGCAGGCCGCGAGCATCGGCCCGCAGACCAGGTCGACGTAGGCGGCGCGGTCGTCGCGCGCCTCGGGGGGCACGACGTGGGCACCGAGGAAGGTCGTCTCGTGGGTGACCTCGCGCGCCAGCCGCAGCGCGCGGACCTCGTCGACGACGGTCAGACCGTAGCCGCCCTTGATCTCGACGGTCGTGGTGCCCAGGGCGCGCATCTCGGCGACCCGTGCGCGCAGCAGGGCCCGTAGCTGGTCATCGGTGGCCGCTCGGGTGGCCGCCACTGACACGCCGATCCCGCCGCCGTCGTAGGCGATGCCCGCCATCCGGGCGGTGAACTCGGCTGCCCGGTCACCGGCGTAGACGAGGTGGCTGTGGCTGTCGACGAAGCCGGGGACGACGGCACGTCCACCGACGTCGACGACCCGGTCGGCTGCTGGTGCACGACCCGACGGCCCGACCCAGGCGACCAGCCCGTCCTGCACGACGACCGCGGCGTCGTGCCGGCCGCCGAGACGGGCGGCCGCCGAGGTGGTGCGGTCGTCGGTCGGAGTCATCCCGTCCGGCCCGGCACAGGTCACCAGCTCGCCGATTCCGGTGACCAGCACCGACCCGGGCACGGCTGCGCCAGAACGCATTTCGGATGCCGCCGCTCCGGACCCGGGCGCGGGCGTCACTTCCGCACCGCAGCGATCGCCTGGGTGAGCATCCGGCCCACGTCGCCCGACCGGTGCCGGCCCTCGCACACGACCTGCTCACCAGCGACGACGACGTCGGTGACGTCGGTGGAGGTGGCCGCGTAGAGCACACCCTCCGGCCCGCAGCCGGCCGTGCGCGGGCTGTCGAGCCGCACCGCCACGAGGTCGGCCAGGTGACCGCTGGCGATGATCCCCCCGTCGTCCCAACCGAGCGCGCGGTAGCCGTTCAGGGAGGCGATGCCGAGCAGCTCGGACCGGGCGAACCGGCCCCGCTCCAGGCTCTCGAGGCGCTCGTGCATCTCCAGGCCGCGCACCTCCTCGAACGGGTCGATGACCGCGTGCTGGTCCGACCCGAGGGTGAGCTGCACACCGGAATCCTGCAGGCGGCGGGCCGGGCCGATGCCGTCGGCCAGGTCGCGCTCGGTGGTGGGGCAGAAGCACGCGGTGGCCCGGGCAGCGCCGAGCAGCTCGATGTCGGTGTCGGACAGGTGAGTTGCGTGCACTGCCGTGGTTCGCGGCGTGAGCAGCCCCTCCCCCGCGAGCAGCTCGGTCGGTGAGCAGCCGTAGAAGCCGTCGCAGGCGAGGTTCTCACCGGGCTGCTCGGAGAGGTGCACGTGCAGCGGCCGGTCGTCCTGGGCCGCGACGGCGCCCACCACCGCGAGGTCGTCGCACGGCACGGCGCGCACCGAGTGCACCGCTGCCCCGATCCGCACGGTGTCGTCGTCAGCCAGGCGGGTGAACCGCTCGGCCCAGGCCTCGACGTCGCCGTCGGAGAAGCGCTGCTGCACCACGTCGAGCGGCAGGTGGCCGCCCGCGGTCAGCCCGCCCGCCAGGTAGCAGGTGTCGAGCAGCGTGATCCGGATGCCGACCTCGCGCGCCGCGCTGATCAGAGCTTTTCCCATGACGTTCGGGTCGTCGTAGCGGCGGCCACCGGCCGCGTGGTGCACGTAGTGGAACTCGCCGACGGTGGTGTAGCCAGCGAGCAGCATCTCGGCGAACACGGCTCTCGCGAGGGCGTGGTAGGTCTCGGGGTCAAGGCGGTGCGTCACGGCATACATGGCGTCGCGCCAGGTCCAGAAGTTGCCACCGTCATCGTGGGTGCGCCCGCGCAGGGCCCGGTGGAACGCGTGGCTGTGGACGTTGGCAAGGCCGGGCAGCACCACGCCGGCAAGCCGGGTGTCACCGGGGTCGCGCCGCGCATCGGGGCGCACGTCGAGGATGCGGCCGCGGTCGGTGACGACCCGCACCGAGTGACGCAGACCCCCGGGGAGCACTGCGTGCTCGCACCAGAACGTCGTCATCCACCAGCCCCTGCGAGGTCGGTGACGACGTCGGCGAGGGCCGCGATGCCGTCGAGGCAGTCGTCGGCCGAGGCCCACTCGTCGGGAGAGTGCGACACCCCGGTCGGGTTGCGCACGAACAGCATCGCGCTGCGGATGCCGTCGTTGGCCAGGATGCCGGCGTCGTGGCCGGCGCCGGTGGCGATGACCGGTAACCCACCCAGACGGGTCGCCATGCGGCGTACGAGAGCCGGGTCGAAGTCGGTGGTGGGGGTCCACGACTCCTGGGTGACCAGGCCGTCGAAGTCGGCCATCACGTCACGCACCTCGGAGACCACGCGCAGCACGGCATCCGGGTCGGACCCGCGGGCGTCGAGCCAGCCGGTGGCGCGGCTCGCGATGGCGTTGACCCCGTTGGGCACGACGTTCACCTTGCCGACGGTGGCGACACAGCCCTGCGCCTCGGCGGCCCTGCGGGCCGCGATGATCATGGCGGCCAGGCCGAGCATGGCGTCCTCGCGCTCGACGAGTGCGGTGGTGCCGGCGTGGTTGGCCTCGCCGGGCAGGTCGACCCGCCAGCGGCCGTGCGGCCAGATGTCGCTGCCGACTCCGACGGAGTGGCCGAGGTCGACGAGGCGGCGGCCCTGCTCGACGTGCAGCTCTACGAAGGCGCCGATCCGGGCGAGGGTCTCGTCGTCGCGGCCGAGGGTGGCCGGGTCGCGGCCGGCGCGTTGCATCGCCTCGGCCATCGTCACGCCGTCGTTGTCGGTGAGACCGCGGGCCCGGTCGGCCCCGAGGGCGCCGGTGATGACGCGCGACCCGGCGCAAGCAACACCGAACCGGGCGCCCTCCTCGTCGACGAAGTTGACGACGCCCACCGGCCTGGCGGGCGCGAAGCCGTCGTGCCGCAGCTGGTCGACCGCCGCCAGGGCACCGACGACGCCGAGCGGGCCGTCGAAGGCTCCGCCGTTGGGCACCGAGTCGAGGTGCGAGCCGATGACGACGCCGGGGGTGCCGGCGGCCACCGCGGCATCCGGGTCGCCCCACCAGGCCCACTGGTTGCCCATCCGGTCGGTGGTGACGTCGAGCTCCCGGTCGGCGCACTCGCCGGCGAACCACTCGCGCAGGTCGGAGTCCTCGCGGGTCCAGGCGAACCGGTGGTAGCCCCCGCTCCCGCCGTCCTGGCCCAGGGCCTCGAGGTCGTGCCACATCCGCCGGAAGCCGGCGGCGGCCCCGCCGTGCAGTGGCGTCGTGGACATGGCTCCATTTGACCTTGTCGGCGGGGTGCCGTGGGTCGCACGTACAGGGTGATTGTCTCGGTGCCCAGACGTTGGGCACCGGCCCTACGCTGGGGCGATGACCCCGAGTGGTGAGGAGCGCGCGACCGGCGCGCTGACGGCATCCGGCATCGACTTCGACCTCACCCGGCACGGGCGGGTGGGCTCCCTCGCGGAGGCCGCGGCGGCCCGTGGCGTCGAGCCGCGCGACATCGTCAAGACCCTCGTGGTGCGGCGTGCCGACGACGACTTCCTGTTCGTGCTGGTGCCGGGTGACCGCGAGATCTCGTGGCCCAAGCTGCGCGCCCACCTGGGCGTCAACCGGGTCTCGATGCCCGACGCCGCGTCCGCGCTGCAGGTCACGGGCTACGAGCGGGGCACGATCACGCCCTTCGGGTCGAGCACCGCCTGGCCGGTCGTCGCCGACGCGACGATGACGGGACGCACCGTGTCGATGGGGGCCGGGGCGCACGGGGTCGCCGCGACGGTGGCCGCCGACGACGTGGTGCGCGCTCTCGGCGCCGACGTCGTCGACGTCACCGACCCCGCCTGACCCGCCCCCTCCCTCTCGCGACTTCGTGGGGGTTTAAAACGGTTTTCGGGCGTGCAGGCACCGATCGTCATCGGGCGCGACCACCTCGACACCGGGTCGGTCGCCAGCCCCTACCGTGAGACCGAGTCGATGCTCGACGGGTCCGACGCCATCGCCGACTGGCCGCTGCTGAACGCC
>JBBQNZ010000041.1:0-27841 GCA_038330415.1 Actinomycetales bacterium
GCGACGATCGAGTGGGTCGAGGGTTCGACGAGGAACCCGCTCACCGTGCCCAAGGTGTCGGCGCTGCTGGTGTCGACGACCTTGTGCCCCTTGGCGGCCGAGAACATCATGGTCGGGAATCCTCCAGGTGCGCACGGAACCTGTCTACGGCCGCGCCGAAGCCGGCCAGGTCGTGACCGACGAAGTCCTTCACGCTACTGGGGACTATGAGGTGCTCGCCGGAGGCGGCCAGTGTGTCGGGCAACGGGATCAGCACCATCTGGCCCTGCGTGCCCAGCCCCTCGGACGCCTCGACCTCGTAACCGACGACGTCGCACTGCTCGCCGCCAGTGATGTCGACGGACACGATGACGTCGTGCACCGTGCCGAGCCCGACGCCTTCCTCGGTCAGCACCTGAGAGCCGAGGACGTCGCCGGTGGACCCCGCAGTGGGCGGGGGCCCCTCGACGATCGACAGGGCCGACGCCAGCACGCTCTCGTCGCGCACCATCACCGCGTCCGCACCGAGGGCGGAGACGCCCTCCCAGGGCAGGACTTCTTTCAGTGGCCCGGCGAAGAGACCACGCCCGGCCAGCGTGAAACCGCTGACCGAGCCGCCGTCGGCGGCATACACGACGTCCTTGATCTGGGCGATGTCCTCGCCGGCCATCGTGACCACCGGACGCTGGATGACCTCGGAGGTCCTCATCAGCCTCATCGTCGCTCACCACCGTCAGGAGTCTTGGACCCGATGATCACCCCGCCCCGGCGCCGACGGGCTTGGATCACCAACACGGCCGCGACGAGCACCGCCAGCAGGACCACCACGAGGATCAGCCATCCCCACCAGTCCATCACGGCCTCCTCGTCGTCGAAGTATCCTCGACCTTACCCCGCGACGATCCGGCCCTGCGGGCCTCTTGGGTGTTCGAAACTAATTTCCAGTTGGCGCGATCCGATGGCTCATCTTCAGCTTCGGACGGATCGGTGTGGGTCCCGTCGCCACGGGATCTCAACGCGGGGTCCCGACAGAACTGCTCCAGCGTTGTGCTTCTGGCGCCGAAGGCTGACCCCGAGCGACCACACCGCAATCGCACCCGGGACCGGCGAGTCAGCGCTTGCGCGAGGTGCCGAAGATCGACCGGGTGATCTCACGCCCGAGCACGGTGCCCGCCGAGCGCAGCGCCGACTTGAACGCGCTCGACTTCACGACCGACTCCACCATGCTGGGCTCGGCCGCCTGCTTGCGCTCCTCGACACTCCGGGCCTTCTCGGCCGCCGCGGCATCCTTGGCCGCCTGCTTCTCCGCCGCCAGCCGCTCCTTCTCGGCCGCCGCCGCTGCGGCCGCCTGCACCTTCGCGTTCTCGGCCGCCACCGCCGCCGCCTGCTCGGCCTCGGTGCGCGCGACCTCGGCCTTGCCCAGCATCTCCGAGGCCGACTCCCGCTCCAGGTACGTCACGTACTTCGGCGCGATCGGTGACGCGGCGACGGTCGAGGTGAGCAGCGCGGCATCCGAGGGGGCCATCAGCGACTGAGGCGCGCGCATCCGGGTCCAGGCGACCGGCGTCGGAGCACCCTTCTCGGACAGCACGGTGATCACGGCCTCGCCGGTGCCGAGCTGGGTGAGCAGCTCCTCGAGGTCGTAGGCGGTGTTGGGGTAGGTGCGCGCCGCCGCCTTGAGGGCCTTCGCGTCGTCCGGGGTGTAGGCGCGCAGGGCGTGCTGCACCCGGTTGCCGAGCTGGGCCAGCACGTCAGAGGGCACGTCCTTGGGCGACTGGGTCACGAAGAAGACGCCGACCCCCTTGGACCGGATCAGCCGCACGGTCTGCTGGATGGCGTCGAGGAAGCTCTTGCTCGCGTCGTTGAACAGCAGGTGGGCCTCGTCGAAGAAGAAGACGAGCTTGGGCTTGTCGAGGTCGCCGACCTCCGGCAGGTCGTGGAAGAGGTCGGCGAGCAGCCACATCAGGAACGTCGAGAACAGCTGTGGCCGGTCCTGCACCCCCGGCAGCTCGAGCATCGACGCGATGCCCCGCCCGTCGGGGGCCACCCGCAGCAGGTCGGTGCTGTCGAACTCGGGCAGCCCGAAGAACAGGTCGGCGCCCTGGGCCGAGAAGTTCACCAGCTCGCGCAGGATGACGCCCGCCGTCGCCGCCGACAGCCCGCCGAGCTCCTTGAGGTCGGCCTTGCCCTCCGCGCTGGTGAGGAACTGCACCACCGCGCGCAGGTCGGCGATGGTGTCGAGCCACAGGCCGTGCGTGTCGGCGTAGTGGAACACGAGCCCCAGGCTGGACTCCTGGGTCTCGTTGAGCCCCAGCACCTTGGCCAGCAGGGTGGGCCCGAACGTCGAGACGCTCGCCCGCACCGGGATTCCCGTGCCCTGCCCCCCGAGCGCGTAGAACTCGACCGGGTAGGCCGTGGGCGCCCACGGCAGCCCCACGTCGGCCGAGCGCTGGGTGATCTTCTCGTTGGCCTGGCCCGCTGTGGCCATGCCGGACAGGTCGCCCTTGATGTCGGCCAGGAAGACCGGCACCCCCTGGGCGACCAGCTGCTCGGCCATCAGCTGCAGCGTCTTGGTCTTGCCGGTGCCGGTCGCCCCGGCCACCAGGCCGTGCCGGTTCATCGCCGAGAGCGGGATGCGTACCGTCGCGTCGGCGTGCGCCGTGCCGTCGACGACCGCCGCCCCGAACTCCAGGGACGGGCCCTCGAAGGCGTAGCCCGCACGGATCTCGTCGACCTGGGAGGTGCTCGTCTTCTCGCTCACGCAGGTCAATCTAGCCCGCACGCTCGCGTGGCTCGCGCTGTCGTGGACGTCCCGGCATACAGTGACTTCCGTGATCTTCAAGGCCGTCGGCGACTCGCGCCCGTACCCCGACCACGGGTACACGACGCGGCAGTGGTCGACGGTGCCGCCGCGACTGGTCCGCCTCGACGAGCTGGTCACCACCAAGCGCGAGCTCGACCTGCAGATGCTGCTCTCGGAGGACTCGACGTTCTACGGTGACCTGTTCGCCCACGTCGTGGAGTGGGAGGGAACGCTCTACCTCGAGGACGGCCTGCACCGGGCACTGCGGGCCGCCCTGCACCAACGCCCCACACTGCACGCTCGCGTGCTGGTGCTCTAGGGGACCCGTGAGCGACTACACGACCGAGGCCGAGGTGTCGGTCAGCAAGCGGAGGAAGCGCCGCCAGCTCATCGTGCTCCTGGTCGTCCTGCTCGGCCTGTTCTTCGCGTTCTGGTACGCGTGGTCCTACTACCAGGCCGACACCTCGGCCCGGGCCGCGCGGCCCCCCGCCGCCGAGTGCACGCCGTTCGACCCCAAGGTCGTCACCCCCGCACAGACCCGGGTCAACGTCTACAACGCGTCCAACCGCAACGGGCTGGCCGCGACGGTCTCCCGTCAGCTCCGCGACCGCGACTTCGTCATCGGCACGGTGGGCAACGACCGGTCCAAGCGGGCGGCGCCGAAGGTGGCCGAGATCCGCTACGGCGCCAAGGGCACGGCGCAGGCCAAGCTGCTGCGCACCTCTATGCCCAAGGGCACCACCCTGGTCAAGGACGGGCGCAACACGGCCACCGTCGACCTCGCCCTCGGCGCGAAGTTCACGACGCTGGCCCCCGTGCCCACCACCACGGCGCTGCCGATGTGCCCGGCGCCGTCCGCGTCCTGACCCATGAGGGATGCCGTCGAGCTCGGCGCCGGCGCCGAGGCGCGCAAGTCGCGCCCGGTCACGCTCGACGCGACGGACACGGCATCCGAGGCGTTCGTCGTGGTCGCCACCGAGTGCACCGAGCACTGGCGCACGAATGCCGGCCTGCTCCTGCAGTCGCGTGCGATGCCGCACCTGCACCAGACCCGGGTCGGCATCCGCCGGCTGCGCTCGTCGTTCTCGCTGTTCCGGCCGCTGCTGCGCGAGGTGCCCGGCGCGTTCTTCATGGCCCACCGCCTGCGAGCCCTCGCCCTGCCCTTCGGTCGCGCGCGCGACCTCGACGTGCTGCTCTCCGGCCCGCTCGTCGACGACCTCGACGACGAGCAGGTCGCCCGGCTGGTGGCCGACCGCGAGGCGGCCTACGACGTGGTGCACGCCATCCTGGGCTCTCCCGACTGGGTGGATGCCGCCCGCTCCCTCGACGGCCTGGTCCTCCTCGCGCCGTGGCACGGGATCGCCGACCCGCCGGTGCCTGACCTGGCGGCGCAGGCGCTCGAGAAGCGGTGGCACCGGGTCGTCGGCCACGTCGACACGTTGGCCGCCATGCCGGCGACCGCTCGCCACCGGGTGCGCATCGAGGCCAAGAAGCTGCGCTACGGGTGTGAGTTCTTCGCGTCGCTGTACGCCACCGACGTCCCGAGCGTGGTGACCTGGTCGGGCGAGCAGCTCACCGGACCGCTCGCCTTCGCCTGGCACGTGGAGCAGGTGCAGACGGCGCTGGGTGCCGTCAACGACCACGCCACGGCCGACGGCCTGCTGCACGCGGTGGGCTCGGCGGCCCCGGAGGTCGACGAGCGCCGGCTGGTCGAAGAGGCCGTCGAGGCGGTGCGCGTGCTCGGTGCGCTCGACCCGTTCTGGCGCTGACCTCGGCCACAGCACGGGCGTGCGCGGCCCACCCACTGGTAGCGGCACTCGGACGGCAAATGTGACCGAACCCACGCCCGGGGATGGTCAGTTACCCCCCGGCGTATAACGAAAGGGTCCGACCGACCCGCGGTCGGCACGCCTCCAAGGAGGACGTATGCCGTACTTTTTCGCAGCGGGAGGTCTGAACGACCCCGCGACCTACCTGAGCTGGGGATGGTTGGGCATCTCCGTGTCCAACCTCGTCGTCATGCTGATCACCGTCGCCGTCTTCGTGCTGGCCGTGCTCCTGCCGTTCCCCCACCACGGGGACGATGAGTGATGGCCACCATCGAGAAGACCGGGGCCCCTGCCAGTCCGACCGAGCCGGAGGTCGACGCCGACGGCCGGATGTGGACCAACCGCCTGCGCACGCGCTTCTTCGGCACCTTCCCGCCCGAGAAGCTGCTGCCCGACCGCCAGCCGGCCTACGTAGCGTCCTGGATCTACGTGTTCGGGGTCGCCTCGATCGCGGCCCTGATCGTGCTCATCGTCAGCGGGCTCGTGCTCACCCTCGAAGGGCCCGCCTGGTACCACGTGTCCTCGACGGGCCACTTCGTCAACAGCGTGCACTTCTGGGCGGTGCAGCTGTTCATGATCGCGATGACCGTGCACCTGTGGGGCAAGTTCTGGATGGCCGCCTGGCGCGGCCGCCGGGCGATGACCTGGGTCACCGGCGCGATCGCGTTCTTCTCCTCGATCGCCACCGCCTTCACCGGCTTCCTCGTGCAGTCCAACTTCGAGTCGCAGTGGATCGCCTTCGAGGCGAAGGATGGGCTGAACGCGGTGGGTGTCGGGGCGTGGTTCAACGTCGCGAACGCCGGCCAGATGCTGCTCCTGCACGTCTGCCTGCTCCCGCTGGTCGTGGGCCTGCTCGTCGTGTGGCACGTGCTGCTGGTGCGCAAGCACGGCGTCGTTCCACCCCTGCCGCTCAAGCACGACCCGGCCGACGAGCTCGCGCCGACCCCGGACGTGCAGTCATGAGCGCCGCGCGCAAGGCGTCGACCGACGTCGCCGCGCAGCCCTGGGCCGGGCCCGAGCGCCGCTACGACATCGTCAAGGAGTTCGTCATCGCCCTGGTGGTGATGGCGGTGCTGTCGGTCGGCCTCGCCGTGGCCTTCAGCTCGCCCGACGAGAAGGCGCTGACCTTCCAGGGCTGGGGCACCACCGCGGCCGACAACTTCTATGCCACCGCCGTCGGAGAGCTCGCCGGCACGACCGAGTCGGCCGCCTACGGCCCGCCCTACCAGGACGGCGACGGGATCGCGGTGGGCCCGCTGCGGCCCCAGAAGTGGATGGGCGTGCGCATCCCGGTCGACGCCGCCAACGACTTCGTCATCACTCCGCTGAAGAGCCAGGCCCAGAGCAGCGAGGTCACCGCGGCCGTCGCCGCCTGGGAGGCCGCCACCCCCGACCAGCGCACGGCGTGGGCCACCGCTCTCGACGATGCCGTGCAGGCCACCGCGGATGCCGACGGCGCCCTCCACCCCGACCAGGTCGCCTCCGGCGACTACGGCCCGGTGCAGACACTGGCGACCGGGTTGACCGAGATGGCCTCCTCCGGCGCCCTCGACGGGGCGATGGTCGCCCAGGGCGGCTTCTACGGCACCACCGACAACACCAAGCAGATCCTGTTCCTGGGTGACGGCTCCTACCTCGACGACGCCGCGACCGCCCAGAACCTCCAGGGCAACACCTGGGGGATGATGAACGGCACCAACAGCTACCCCGGCCAGCCCTGGTTGTGGTGGGCGTCGTTCTGGTACCAGATCCCGGTCTTCAACCCCGCCGAGGACGCCACGACGACCACGTCGTTGCAGGACAACGCCGACGCGTGGATCTTCTACATCATCGGCTTCATCGGCCTGGTCATCATCCTGTTCCCGTTCATCCCGGGGCTGCGGTCGATCCCCCGGTGGGTCCCGGTGCACCGGCTGATCTGGCGCTACTACTACCGCCAGCACGGCAACAGCCACCTGGTCTGAGGCCCCCGTCGCGCTGCCACCCGCTCACAGGCGGGTGACAGTGCGATGACGGTGCGCACCCTGAGCGGGTCGGCGGATGCCGGCCGCACGGCATCCGCGGTCTCCGCCACCTCGAGCGGCACCGGGCTGTTCACCGGCGACCGGTTGCACGAAGTCGTGCTCGGCCTCGACGACGCGGCCTTCCGGCAGGCGTTGTCGACGTTCCAGCAGTCGGCTGAGAAGACCTGGCTCGAGGTGCCGGTGACCCTCGACGGACCCGGCAACAACTCCTACCTGTGGTGGGACCGGGACGCAGACCGGATGACGGTGCTCTGCTGGGACCACAACCTCACCTTCGGCGTCAGCAACCGGCTGGGCGCGGGCGGCGGGGGTGCGCCGCCCGCAGGCGCTCCGGCCGGTGGCGGCGCTCCGGTCGGTGCCGGCGGTCCGGTCGGTGGTGGACGAGGGCCGGGCGGCCTGGCGGCCAACCCCCTGGTCACCCGGTTCGAGGCGGTCGGCGACCTCAAGGCTCTCGAGGCGGCCGCCACCACGCGCTGAGTGCGGACCTCTACGCCGGCGGGGTTGCCTCGGCCTCGGTGGAGCGGTGGTCGGCGTTGCTCGCCGCGGAGGCCGGGTCTCTGCTCGACGCCGCCATCCTCGCCTCCGAGAAGGCCGCCATCGCGGCCTACTTCGGCTGACGTCGGCCGGTGCCGCCCGCACGAAAAGGACCGGGGTCCCGGCGCATCAGCGCGGGGACCCCGGTCCTTGACCGAAGGTGTGTCGGTCAGCTGTGCATCGCGGGCTCGTGGCGACGACGGGCGACGACGACTGCACCGGCGCCCAGCAGGACGAGGAGAACTCCGCCGAGGCCGATCGCCAGGACGTTGGAACCCGTCTGGCTGAGGCTGCCGGTGGACGTGTCATCTCCGGCGGCGGTGGCCGCGTGGACCGTGATCGTCTGGGTGGCGACGACCGCGCCGTCAGAATTGGTGACGGTCAGCGTGTAGTCGCCGACCGCGGTCGGGCAGAACTGGAAGCTCGCCACGCCGGTGGCACTCGCGGTGGACGTGAGCGACGTCGTGCTCGGGCCGGTGGCATTGAGCGTGAACACCTTGCCGGCATTGGCCGCGCCCCCGGTGACCGTCATGGTGATGCACTGGCCGGTAGCGGGCGTCGCGTCGGAGACGGTCGAGGTGAAGCCCGGAGCCTCATACGCCATGGCCACACTGGGCGTAAGGAGCAGAAGGGCCGCAGCGGCGACCAGCATGAAGGTGCGTCGGATCATGGGAATTCCCCTTGAACAATTGCTAAGCAGATCGCCGCTCTATGGACGACTCAATGATGATGCTAGGCCTATCACGGACATCGTGCTGAGTGAAGGACCTGGTTGGTGCCGAATATGAGGGGGGTCACACGCAAGATGGGGGTGCCGGGCTGTTCCGTGCCACTGAGGACGTCGTAGTCGATGACCTGGCTCTGGCCCGGCTTGAGCTGCACCGTCCGACCCACGACGGCCAGGCCGTTGTGGGTCTGTGAGAAGACTCCCGGTGCACCGCTGCTCACTCGAACGTCATCCACCCGGCCACCAGTCGGCGCGTATAGGAGAACATTCATCCGAACCTCGCCCTTGGGGATGACGTTTCCCGAGGAGATGTAGGGGGGCAGGTCCGCCGCATTCTTCGGCGCGGTGTTGGTCAACGTCACCCTGACGTTCACCGACTGCGAGCCGTCCGGGTGGCATGTCGTGGGGGTGGCGACCACGTCCGTGCGCAGGTAGTAACCGATCTTCGCGGCGGTGCCGTCGTTGAGGTAGACCCCGATCACCGGCGACGTGCCGTCGACCCCGGCCAGCTCACCGCTCAGCACGGTGCCAGACAGCAGAGCCTGCTCCTGCGGGTGTGCCGACCAGACCATCAACCGACCCTCGCGTGCCGACCGGGCGAGCGCGTCGACCACCGGGCCCGGCTTCCCCTGACCGGCGAGCATCGCCTTGAACACGGAGCCGGCGGTGGCCGCGAAGAACTCGTCCTGCTTCAGCGGATCGAGGATCTTCAGGTACACCGTGTTCATCAGCAGCTGTTCGGCGTTCGTGGCACTCAGCACCTGCCCGGACTTCAGCGTGACGGGGCCGGTCGCCCCCAGGACCTCGGCCAGCGCGCCCGGGTCGATCGACAGCACGCCGTCGAGGTCGTCGCCCACCCGCTGCTTCCAGATGGCGGCCGCCAGCTGACCCGAGCGCGGGAAGTCGGGGGTGAAGGTGACGTCGGCCATGTAGATGCCGAGGCCCGTTCCGAACAGGGCCTGCTCGGCGGCCGTGAGGGGCAGGATCGGCTCGGGCAGGTTTGCCAGGTTGCCGCCGGCGGAGCGCGTCTCGGTGACCCTCACCGTGCCATTCACGGCCGCGAGCACGATGAGGGTGGAGACGCCCCCGGTGGCGCGCTGCTCGGCGTTGTTCTGCACCAGCATCAGGTACTGACGCGGGCCGTCCGCGCCCAGCATCGGGGGCAGCAGCTGTACCGCGCGGGCGGCGGTAGCCGTCGTCAGGGCGACCGTGTCGACCTGGGCGCGCAGGTCGGCCAGCGGGGTGGCGACGGGCGGCACCAACGCGTCGGGGTTGATCTCGCCCAGTGTGTTCGCCGCTGACTGCACCTCGGTGTTTGCCGCGACGACCGCCGGAGCCGCCTTCTCCAACGCCGGAAGGTCGACGCGACCATCGTCCAGCACCAGGGTCGTCGGGTCGACCAGTGCCGTGGCGTCCATCAGGCTCGGTAGCGCCTTCACGGCCAGGCCATCGATGACCTCGCTGACGGTCTGGACCGCACTGACGTTGGGGCCCAGCCACGGTAGCGCCCCCACCACGGACCACTGTGGCCCACGGGTGCTGTCGCGCGCAGCGGACGCGTGGGCCTGCAACGACGTCAGGGTGGCCTCCGCCCCGGTGCGGTCGCCCTTCTCGACCTGCGCCTGAAGAACCTTGACCTGCGCCGCCGCGGCCTTGAGCTCGTCACGAGCGCGCAGCGCGTCGATCCCGACCCAGGCCACTGCGACGATGCTGCCAACGAGGAGCAGCAGGACGGCGATCAGAACGACGCGCAGGGTTCGCGACCTGCGCTGACGGCGCCCAACGCCGGTGGGCGGCCGCACGCCTCCCAGCAGGTCGGCAGCACCGTCGGGGGCCGGGGCGCCCGGGCCGGCACTTGTCGTCGGGCGGCTCATGGCGCCTGGCCCGAGGACTGGGAGCCGGTCTCGACGGTGTTGTCGTTGAACGGCATGTAGGGCGCCACGGCAGGGAACAGCCACACGAAGCAGACCGCCACGACGGCGAGCACAAGAACCAGGCACTGCAGGACCTTGACCCACCGAGGTCCTGGCAGTGAGCGCCACAGTGCCGCATACACGTCAGGCCACCGCCCCGGCCGGAACAGCCATGAACGACGCCGGGAGCCCGTCCGACCGCGGGATGACCTTCACGAGGTGGGAGAAGGTCACGTAGCGCTGGGTGGCGCTGTACTTCGGGTGGCAGGAGGTCATCGTCATCATGGCCGCCGTGGGGGTGGCGCCGGGGTGCTGGGGCACCGGGGCGATCACCTCCACCTGCCAGGGGCGCACGAGCACGTGCCGGTCGACCGCGTACACGACGAAGTTCGCCTTGGTCTCGACCACGATGACGTCTCCCTTGCGGAGCCGGTCGATGTTGTGGAACGGGCGACCGTACGTCGTGCGGTGACCAGACACCGCGAAGTTCCCCACCTGGCCGGGCATCGCGGTGCCGGGGTAGTGCCCGACGCCCTTCTTCAGGACGCCGCGGTCGCTGCCCTCGATCACCGGCCGGGCGAAGTCCGCGCCGAACCGCGGGATGCGCACGATCGCGAACGCCTCGCCCAAGGGGATCTTCTTGAGAGTGGCCACTGGTTCAGGGCCGGCGAGACCACCATGCTGGACATCACCGAAATCCTGCTCGAGGCTCGCGATGGTGCCGGCCTGCTCGCGGTTCGCGGTGACATCGGTCCACCACAGCTGCCACGCCACGAACAACAGCAGCAGCAGCCCGGCCGTGATGAGCACCTCACCGAAGGCTCCGACCACCCGACGCAGGGTCCCTCCGGTGCCGCCGCTCACGGCAGCGCGCGGGCGTGCGGACAACCCGACAGTCCCGCGTGCGCCGAACAGCACCCCTGGTCGTGGGCACCGCGCGGGTCGCCGACAGTTGTTGTCACGGGATCAAGGATAGGAGTAGCGCCTGAATGCCGCCTGAGACGGCCGCGTCACGTACTCCCGACCGGCACCCCGCCTGGCGGCCAGAGCGCACCCGGATGCCGGTCAGGCGCCGCGGGTCTCCGCACGACCCCGGCTGAAGAACTCCACCACGTCGACCACCTCGGGCAGCTGCGCCGCAGTGCGGACGGCGCCGAACGGGGCGTTCCAGAAGGGACCGTCCCGCGATGTCCACGGGCCGACGTAGGCGTAGGGCGCCGGGTGGTCGTCGTCTCCCGGCGACACCCCGTAGTTCACCTCGTCCAGCGCGTAGCCGACGTCGAAGTGCTCCGGCCACAGCACCCCCTGCACGCCCGGCGCGAACGCCTGCAGTGCCGCGTCACCCCGAGCGAACCAGCCCAGCAGCAGCGCCGTGGCCGCCGGGTCGACCTCGAGCTCCTCGTCGGGGTCGACCCCCGAGCCGTGCTCGTAGGCGTCCGGCGCGACCGCGGTGAGGCCGGCCGCCGCAGCCAGCGAGCGGCAGGTGCCGGCGAGCCGCGTGCGGCCGCCACCCCACACCAGGTCGGCGCCGTCGACGCCTACACCTGACGCCATCCCGGCGAAACCGCCCGGCACGACGTGCAGCCGGATGTCGCCGGTCGTCGCCTGCTGCGGGCCGGCGATCACCAGCTCGGCCACCGCGTGGAGTGCGCGGCGCGTGGCGGCGAGTGCCTGCTCGGTCATCGGACCTCCCGTGGAACGCCGCGACCTGGTCCGCGGCACTGTCCTGGCGACTGACGTGTCACTGCGTTCTGGAGCCTGCCATGGCTGCCCCCCCGTCTGCAGCGCCCTGCTCGTTCGGCGGCGGCTCTGGCGGTGGCGGTGGGAGTCGTCGTCGCCGTCCGTGCTCCTGCGTCGCGCGGTCGGCTCCTCCGCCCACGTAGAACGTGGGACCCGCCGGCATCTCTCACCGCTCCGCCAGACGAAAACGCCCCGCTGGCGCGGGGCGATTCGTCTGGCGGTGGCGGTGGGATTTGAACCCACGGAGGGCGTAAACCCTCACACGCTTTCGAGGCGTGCTCCTTAGGCCGCTCGGACACGCCACCGCCGGAGAGGTTACCCGCTCCGGCGGCTCGCCCCGAAATCGGCGTGGCACGCGATCGCGCCGCCCCCCGGGAGGGAGACGGCGCGGTGCAGGCGGTCGACTTTGAGTGGTCGAGGCCGGGGGGTCAGGCGCGCTGGGTGACGGCCTTGACGACGAAGAGGAGCACGCAGGCACCGAACAGCGCCGTGAGGAAGCTGACGATGAGGCCGCCGTTGCCGTTGATGTTGGCGAGGCTCAGGAGCCAGCCGCCGAGGAGCCCACCGATGATGCCGACGACGATGTTCAGGATGATGCCCTGCTGCGCGTCGGTGTTCATGATCTTGCTCGCGACCCAGCCGGCGAGGCCGCCGATGATGATCCAGCCGATGATGCCCATGTCGGGGGAGAGCCTTTCGTAGAGTTCGCGGTTTCCCGATCGGGAAACCGTCGGCGCGCGACGCTACCGAACCTTTGTCGAAGGTCAGGGCTCCGTGACGGCCGACTTTCGCGGGCCACGGACCGCGTCGCGACCCGGGTATTACTACCCGGCGGCGCCGCCGGCAAACGTCGGCGTCAGAAGCGGTGACCGGCGAAGAAGTCGCGCACGATCGCGCCGCACTCGTCCTCGAGCACACCGCCGACGACCTCGGCCCGGTGCGTGGAGCGCCGGTCGCGCACCACGTCCCACACCGAGCCGCACGCCCCGAGCTTGGGGTCCCAGGCGCCCAGGACGATCCGCTCGACCCGGGCCAGCATGGTGGCGCCGGCACACATCGGGCACGGCTCCATCGTCACGACCAGGGTGCAGCCCGACAGGCGCCACGACCCGAGCCGCTCGGCGGCAGCGCGCAACGCCACGACCTCGGCGTACGCGGTGGGATCCTGCCGCACCTCACGCAGGTTCCAGCCCTCGCCGACCACCTCGCCGGACGCGTCCACCACCACTGCGCCCACCGGCACGTCACCGGCATCCGCGGCCCGCTGCGCCAGGGTGAGGGCGCGCCCCATCCACGCAGCCAGCGCAGGATCGGGCGGAGGGGGCACGCGCTAAGTTTCACCCATGCGCGTCATCAACCCGGACCATCGGCTCATCGCCCACAAGCTGACCTACCTCCGGGACAAGCGGACCGACTCCCCCACCTTCCGCCGGCTGGCTGAAGAGCTGATGACACTGCTCGCCTACGAGGCCACCCGTGACGTGCGGGTCGAGCCGTTCGAGATCGAGACCCCGGTGGCCCCGACGACCGGCATCAAGCTGAGCAACCCCAAGCCCCTCGTCGTGCCGATCCTGCGCGCCGGGCTCGGCATGCTCGAAGGCATGGTGCGCCTGCTGCCGAGCGCCGAGGTGGGCTTCCTCGGCATGCAGCGCGACGAAGAGACGCTGCAGGCGATCACCTACGCCAACCGGCTGCCCGACGACCTGTCCGGCCGGCAGGTCTACGTGCTCGACCCGATGCTCGCCACGGGCGGCTCGATGGCCGACGCCATCAAGTTCCTCATCGAGCGCGGCGCCGACGACATCACGGCGGTCACCCTGCTCAGCGCCCCTGAGGGCATCGCGCACCTGCAGGAGGAGCTGGCCGACGTCACTCCGCCCATCACCCTGGTCACGGGCGCGATCGACGAGCGGCTCAACGAGGTCGGCTACATCGTTCCGGGCCTGGGCGACGCCGGTGACCGGCTCTACGGCCTGGCCCAGTGACCGGCGGCCGTGCGCGACCGGCGGCAGCGCGGCGGGGCGACGGCACGGCATCCGGATGCCGGTCGCGACACGCCCGGCACGATCGCATCACCCGTCACACCCGTCACATCTGACACCATGCTGGCTGAGGCGTGCGTCCGGCACACCCGACGCAGGAGGACGTGAGCATGCCCCCGATCAAGAAGATCGTGCTGTGGCTGGTCGTCATCTTCCTGCTCTACGCCATCTTCACCGCGCCCACCGAGGCCGCCAGCATGTTCCGCGCGGCCTGGGACTTCACGGTCAACGCCGTCAGCAACATCGCGTCGTTCTTCACCTCACTGATCAACGGGTGACATGGCGCGCCGCCTACGGGTCGACCGTGAGCTGGAGCGCTACCTCGTCGACGGCGAGACGGTCATCGTCGCCGTCCGGCTGCACTGGGTGCACCTGGCCCGCGAGATCCTGATCGCCGCGGCCGCAACGGCATTCGCGTTCTGGGTCGACGTCAAGGTCTCACTGAGCCCGGCCGGGCAGCTGCTCCACAACGCGAGCCTGGTGCTCTGGTGGCTGGCGGCGCTCTGGCTGCTCTGGCGCGTGCTCAACTGGCGCCGCGACTGGTTCGTCGCCACCGACAAGCGCTTCCTGCTCTTCTACGGGTTCATCCGGCGCCGGGTCGCGATGATGCCGCTGCTCAAGGTCACCGACATGACCTACGACCGCTCGATCCTGGGTCGCATCCTCGGCTACGGCAACTTCGTGCTCGAGTCGGCCGGCCAGGACCAGGCCCTGTCGAACATCGACCATGTGCCCGATGCCGACACCCACTACCGCGCCATCTGCACCCAGCTCTTCGGGCCCGGCTCGCTGTTGCGCTTCGCCCCCGGCCAGTCGCCCCCGCAGCCACCACCACCACGTGACGACGGTGGCCCTGGTGGCGGCGGTGGCCCGACCAGCGGCCCGGATGCCGGTGGGCCGGCTCCCGCGGGCCCTCGCGGGGAGCCACGGCCGAGCGGTCGCGAGGAGCCGACGAACCCGGTCCGCCGCCCGGAGTCGTGGTACCGCAGCTCGAACCTCGCCGACCCGCTGCACCTCGGCGACACCGGCGAGATCCCCGTCGTGCGGGTCGCGCGCGAGGATGACGAGAGCCCGCTCTACCCGCCCGCGCACTGGTCCGAACGAGGCTGAGCGCCCCGACCTGCACCGGCCCTTCAAGGTGCCCGGCAGCCCGCGGCTGCCGGGACTCGCCTCGGCGGTCGCCATCTACCTGATGCTCACCCGGCCCGTCGAGACCTGGACCCGGTTCGTCGGGTGGATGGCGCTCGGCATCATCATCTATGTCGTCTACGGCTACCGACGCTCACGATGGCGCAGCAGGCGCACGAGGACACGCACTCGGCCGACTCGATGACGAGCCGCTGAGGACCGCCACCGCCGGGTCGAGGTGATGTTCTGGCCTGAGGCACCGGATCATCACCTCGACCCGTGGTGGTTGCGGCCGGTTCGAGGTGATGTTCTGGCCTGAGGCACCAGATCATTACCTCGAACCAGGTCGTCCACAGTGGTGCTGAGCGCGGGCGGTCCATCCACACTCGGCGCCTCGGTGGTGACAGGCGAGGAGTGCGGCCGCACCGTTTTCACATGACGTCCCTGACCCACCCCCGACCGGATGCCGTGCCCACGTCGCTGCGGCGCCGGCATGCCCGTGCACTGGCCAACGACTACGGCGGAGTCCTGTCCCGGGCTCTCCTACGCACCTGCGGCGTGGATCACGAGATGATCCGCCGCGAGATCGCCACGGAGCGCTGGGCGGCTCACGGGCACCAGACCGTCGCGACGACGACAGCGGCCCTCGGCGTGACCGCTCGACGGTGGCACGCCATCTGGGAGACGGGGGTCAAGGTGGCGGCACTCGACGGTGTGACCGCCCTTCAGCACGCCGGACTCACCGGCTTCGATGACGAGACAGTGCACGTCTCGGTCAAGCACACCTGCCAGGTCGAGCCACTGAAGGGCGTGCGCATTCACAAGATCGTCCGCAGGGTGGAAGACGAGGTGACCCACGGTGGCATCCCACACACCCGACCGGCGATCGCAGCAGTACGAGCGGCACACTGGGCGAGCACTGATCGACAGGCGGCCCTGCTTCTGGTGCTCCCGGTGCAGCAACGCCTGTGCACAGGACAGCAGCTGGTCGCCGCCGCTACTCGGGTCCGCGGCCGAAACCGGCGCAGGTTGATCCCGGTCCTGGCCGCCGACATCGCCGACGGGGCGCACTCGCTCGGAGAGCTCGATGTCGTCGCGGCCTGCCGTCGGCGGGGGTTGCCCGAGCCGACGCGTCAGGAGGTGCGGCGGCTCCCGAACGGCAAGGCCTACCTCGACATCGCCTGGGCGCAGGCGAGACTGGTGGTCGAGGTCGACGGTGTGGGCCATGCGCGCGGGTTGCAGGTGGTCGGGGACGACCTGCGCCAGAACCAGGTGCAGCTCGGCGACGAGCTGGTGCTGCGGGTGTCGCTGGTGGGGTGGCGGCTCATGCCGGACGCCTACCTCGACCAGATCTGTGCGGCCTACTGGTCGCGGGTCGTTCGGTACGCCTGACCCCGGCGCCTCGGTTCAAGGTGATGATCTGGCCAGAGACACCAGTCCATAACCTCGAATGCGGTCACGTGCAACCTGTTCGAGGTGACGATCTGGCCGGAGACATCAGCGAATCACCTCGAATCCGCGGCAGTGAGTGGAACCGGATGACGGTGGGTCGTCAGGGGCGCAGGAGGGCCTCGGCCGCCCCACCACCGGCCGAGGTGGACACTCCCTCGACGTCGAGCGGCAGGTCGAGCAGCGGCACGTCGACCACCGGGGTGTGGCGCTGCGGGTGCCGCTCACCGGTCGACCGACCAACCGGGCCCGCCGCGATCGGCAGCTCGAGCTCGAGCACCCCCTTGCCGAGCAGGCCGTCCTCGGGCAGCGGCACGGGGTAGGTGCCGGTGAAGCACGCCGCGCACAGCCGGTCCTCCGACTGGTTGGTGGCTGCGATCATCCCCGCCTCGGAGATGTATCCCAGGGTGTCGGCGCCGATCGAGTTGCAGACCTCCTCCACGCCCAGGCCGGTCGCGATCAGCTCGGCGCGGGTGGCGAAGTCGATGCCGTAGAAGCAGGGCCAGCGCACCGGCGGCGACGAGATGCGCACGTGCACCTCCGCCGCGCCCGCCTCGCGCAGCATCCGCACCAGGGCGCGCTGGGTGTTGCCGCGCACGATGGAGTCGTCGACCACGATCAGCCGCTTGCCGCGGATGACGTCCTTGAGCGGGTTGAGCTTGAGCCGGATACCGAGCTGGCGGATGGTCTGCGACGGCGCGATGAAGGTGCGCCCGACGTACGAGTTCTTGACCAGCCCCGGGCCGTAGGGGATGCCGGACTCCTGCGCGTACCCGATCGCGGCGGGCGTACCCGACTCGGGCGTCGGCATCACGAGGTCGGCGTCGACGGGGTGCTCACGGGCCAGGGTGCGACCCATCTCGACCCGGGCCTCGTGCACCACCCGGCCGTTGATGGTGGTGTCGGGGCGGGCCAGGTAGACGTACTCGAAGACGCACCCCTTCGGCGTCGGCTCGGCGAAACGCCGTGAGCGCAGGCCGTCCTCGTCGATGACGATGAGCTCACCGGGCTCGACCTCGCGCACGAACGACGCACCGACGATGTCGAGCGCCGCCGTCTCCGACGCCACCACCCAGCCGCGCTCGAGCCGGCCGATGACGAGCGGGCGGATGCCGTGCGGGTCGCGGCAGGCATAGAGCGTGTGCTCGTCGATGAAGACGAAGCAGAAGGCACCGCGCAGGCGGGGCAGCACGTCGAGCGCCGCAGCCTCGAGGGTGCGGTCGGGGTCGTCGGCCAGCAGCGCGGTCACCAGCGCAGTGTCGGTGGTGTTGCCCCGGGCCAGCTCACCGCGGTGCGCGTCGTCGCCGCGCCGGCCGTCGACCAGGTCGCGCAGCTCGGCGGAGTTGGTGAGGTTGCCGTTGTGCGCCAGCGCCACGGTGCCGCCGGCGTGCCCGCCGAGGGTGGGCTGCGCGTTCTCCCAGGTGGAGCCGCCGGTGGTGGAGTAGCGGCAGTGGCCGACGGCGAGGTGGCCGCGCAGCGACGCGAGCGAGCGCTCGTCGAAGACCTGCGAGACCAGGCCCATGTCCTTGTAGACCAGCAGCCGCTGGCCGTCGGAGGTCGCGATGCCGGCCGACTCCTGCCCGCGGTGCTGCAGGGCATACAGGCCGTAGTAGGTCAGCTTGGCGACGTCTTCGCCGGGGGCCCAGACTCCGAAGACACCGCAGGCGTCCTGCGGCCCCTTCTCGCCGGGGATCAGGTCGTGGGTGAGGCGTCCGTCTCCGCGTGGCACGACGCCGATTCTCCCACACCCACCGGTCAGGTCCGGTCTGCCCGCCGATCGAGGAGGATAGCGACCACCGCGGCGACCAGCCCGAAGAGCAGCGCGCCGACGACGCCGAGGTAGCCCACGCCGGCGCCGGGCGCGTAGTTCGAGGCCACGATGGGGTCGGGGTCGGCGAACCACCCCCCGAGCGAGAGGGCCGCGCCGACGACGAACCCCAGGACGGCCCCGGTGAGGATGAAGGGCAGGAAACGGGGGCGACGAGCAGGTTTCACAGTTCTTACGGTACGTGAGGAGTGCTGTGCTCCAGGCCCGGGTCCGCGCACACTGGGGGCGTGACGACATCCGCCGCGGCCTCCCGCTCCGAACCTGCTGCATGACGACGACCCCGCCGACCGCTGTCCCGCGACGCCCGCGCGGACGGTGGTACGCCCTCGGCACGGTGCTCAGCGCGGCCGCCGGCGCCGGCGTCGGGCACCTCGTCGCGGGCTTCGTCTCCCCCGAGGCCTCCCCCGTGCTGGCGGTCGGGTCCACGGTCATCGACCTCACCCCGACGCCGGTCAAGGAGTGGGCCGTCGCGCAGTTCGGCACGGCCGACAAGCCGATCCTCATCGGGTCGGTCGCGATCGGCACCCTGCTCATCGCCGGCGGCATCGGCCTCGTGGCCCGCACGCGCCGCACCCTCGGCCTGGCCCTGCTCGCCGCCCTGGCCATGACCTCGGTCTTCGCCGCGGTGCTGCGGCCCACCAGCACGTCGGTCGACATGATCCCGGGGTTCGTCACCGCCCTGGCCGGGGTGGCCTTCGCGAGCTGGTACCTCGGGTTGCTCGACACGCTGGGTGCGGCCGCCAGTGACCCGCTGTCCGGGGCGGGCGCCGACCACACGGCGCACGCGGACGGGCGCAGCGACCGCCGACACGTGCTCGCCGCGGCCGCCGGGCTCGGCGTCGTGGCAGCGGCCGGCAGCTCCCTCGGGCAGCTCCTCGGCCGCGGGGCGTCGCCCGAGGCGGTCGCACTGCCGGCCGCGGCCGAGGCCCTGCCCGTGCTGCCCACCGGGCTCGAGAACACCGTGCGCGGCATCTCTGCCTTCCGCACGCCGGCAGCCGACTTCTACCGGATCGACACCGCGCTGGTGATCCCCCGCGTCTCCACCGACGGCTGGAAGCTCACCATCGACGGCGACGTCGACCGGCCGTACTCCCTGACCTTCGCCGAGCTGCTGGCGATGCCGCTCGTCGAGCGTGACATCACGCTGAACTGCGTGTCCAACGAGGTCGGCGGGCCCTACATCAGCAGCGCGCGCTGGCTCGGGGTGCGCACCAAGGACCTGCTCGAGCGGGCCGGCATCCGCCCCGGTGTGGACCAGATCTTCAGCCACTCCACCGAGGGCATGACCATCTCGACCCCGGTGCAGGCCCTCACCGATGACCGCGAGGCGCTCGTGGCGGTCGCGATGAACGGCGCTCCGCTGCCCGCGATGCACGGCTTCCCGGCCCGCCTCGTCACCCCCGGCCTGTATGGCTTCGTCGGAGCCACCAAGTGGCTGACCCGGATGCAGGCCACCACCTACGAGGCGGCCAGTGCCTACTGGACCGACCGCGGCTGGGCCATCGACGCCCCGGTCCTCACCCAGTCGCGCATCGACACCCCGCGCGGGCTGAACCGGCTGGATGCCGGCCGCGTGGTGATCGGCGGCGTGGCCTGGGCGCAGCAGCGCGGCATCGCGAAGGTCGAGGTGCGCGTCGACGGCAACTCGTGGCAGGAGGCCAAGCTCGGACCGGACGCCGGCATCGACTACTGGCGCCAGTGGTACCTGCCGTGGGACGCGCTGCCCGGGCGCCACGAGCTGACCGTGCGCGCCACCGACCTCGAGGGCACCACCCAGCCCGAGCAGAGGGCGACCCCCTTCCCTTCGGGCGCCACCGGTTGGCACAGCATCGTCGTCATCATCAACTGAGCTCCCTGCGGGCTCACTCACCTCGTGCGACTTACGCACGGTTCTCGCACCCTTCCCGGTGCGAGAACCGCATGTAAGTCGCACGACGTCGTGTTTTCGGGGTCGACGCGAAACTAGTTGTGGCACAGACCAATCCTCTTTGGATGCCGGTGGCGAACCACGTGTGTACGCAAGCAGTCCCACACTCGTGAAGGAGCAGTTCCCATGCGCACCAGCCGCCTGACGCTCGCCGCCCTGGCCCTCGCCCTCCCCCTCTCACTCGCCGCCTGCGGCTCCTCGGACGCCGAGACCGGGTCCGCCGCCGCCTCGAGCGCCCCGATGAGCTCGTCCGCGGCACCGAGCCCCTCGGAGTCGATGAGCGCCTCCAACGCCTCGATGCCCTTCGGCCCCGGCTGCGCGGCGGTGCCGGCCGACGGCGCGGGCTCGTTCACCGGCATGGCCACCGACCCGGTCGCCACCGCCGCCAGCAACAACCCGTTGCTCTCGACCCTGGTCACCGCGGTCGGCGAGGCGGGCCTGGGCGAGACCCTCAACACGGCCAAGGACATCACCGTCTTCGCGCCGACCAACGACGCCTTCGCCGCCCTCGACAAGGCCACCATGGACAAGGCGATGGGCGACCCCAAGGGCCTGCTCACCACCGTGCTCACCAACCACGTCGTCGAGGGCCGCCTGACCCCCGAGATGCTCGCCGGTGACCACAAGACGCTCGCCGGCACGACCATCACGGTCGACGGCATGGGCGAGGACTTCACCGTGGGCAAGGCCAAGGTCGTCTGCGGCAACGTGCAGACCGCCAACGCCACCGTCTACATCGTCGACAGCGTCCTGCTCCCCGCGAGCTGACCGAACAGTCCATGATGGGTGACATGCCAGCTGCTTCCCCGGGTGCCTCCGCGTCCGGGGAGGCGGCGGCCTCCACCGCCGGGTCCTCCTCGACCGGCGCCGACCTCGCGGACCTGCTCCGCCGGTCGGCCCGCGGCGACGAGGCGGCGTTCGCGGCGTTGTACGACGCCACGGCCGCGCGGCTGTTCGGGCTGGTGCTGCGCATCGTGCGCGACCACGCCATGTCGGAGGAAGTGACCCAGGAGGTCTACCTCGACGTGTGGCGGCAGAGCGCCCGGTTCGACGCGGAGCGAGGCAGCGCGATGTCGTGGATGATGACGATCGCGCACCGCACGGCCGTCGACCGGGTCCGCGCCAGCGAGGCCTCCCGCCGCCGGGACGACGCCCACGCGGCCACCACCCAGGACGTCGAGTTCGACACCACCGCCGAGTCGGCGCAGGCCTCCCTCGAGGCCCAGCGCGTACGGCGGGCCCTCACCACCCTGACTGACGCCCAGCGCAGCGCGGTCGAGCTCGCCTACCTCGGTGGCTACACCCACACCGAGGTGGCCCGCCTGCTCGACCTGCCGCTGGGCACCGCCAAGACCCGCATCCGCGACGGCCTGATCCGTCTGCGCGACACGTTGGGAGTTCCGGCATGAGCCCCGATCTGCACCACCTCTCCGGTGCGTACGCGGTCGACGCGCTCGACGACGCCGAGCGCACGTCCTTCGAGCAGCACCTCGCGGTCTGCGCCGACTGCCGCGCCGAGGTCTCCGAGCTCTCGGCCACCGCCCACTCGCTCGGCTCCTTGACCGAGGTCGCCCCACCGCCCTCGCTGCGCGCCTCGGTGCTCACCGGCATCGCCCGGGTGCGCCCGCTGCCGCCGCTCGCCCAGGATGCCGCCGAGCCCGCTCCCGCTGCAGCCGTACCCAGCGCGCCCGCCGCACCCGCCGCACCCGGCGGGGTCGAGCCGGATGCCGGTGGCACGGTCGTGCCGATCGGTCGCCACCGTCGCCCCCGCCGCACCGCCTGGTTGGCGGCGGCTGCGGCGGCAGCCGTGATCGCCGTCGGCGGGATCGTCTGGAGCCCGTGGTCCGACGACGCTCCCTCACAGTCACCGCTGGCCGCGGTCACGACCGCGGCCGACGCGCAACGGGTGAGCAGCACCCGGGCCGGGGTCACCACCGAAGTCGTCTACAGCAAGCAGCTCGGCAAGGCCGCCATCTCGGTCACGGGCCTGGCGCCTGCGCCGGCCGGCAAGACCTACCAGCTCTGGTACATCGGGGCCGGTGGCACGATCACCTCGGCCGGGCTGTTCGAGGTCGACGCCGACGGCAGTGGTCAGTCCCTGCTCTCCGGGCAGGCGACCCCGACCGACAAGGTGGCGGTGAGCGTGGAGCCCGCCGGTGGCTCGGCGCAACCCACGACCGACCCCCTGGTCGTCCTCCCCCTCGTCTGAACCCGACTGATTGCGGATGACCCACCCCGACCTGCGCCTGAAAGGCCGCCTGAAGGCCGCCCGACGGGCGGGTGATCCGCAATAGGTCGGGGGGTCAGCGCGGGGTGAGGACCGCGGCGGAGACGGCCTCGAGCACCGCGACGTCACCGGCATACGGGCTGCCGGGTCGCGGCCAGTGGGTGACCACGTCGGTGAAGCCGAGCTCGGCCGCCCGCCCGGCCATGTCGGCGTAGAGGTCGGCCGACTCCAGGGCATAGCGCGGCGAGGCGTCGAGCAGGAGGTAGCGGGCGAGCGGCCCGCGACCGTGCTCGGCGCACGCGTCGTCGAAGCGCGCGACGAGGGCGGCCACGTGGTCGAACCACTCTTCGACGGTGTCTCCCTTGCCGCCATAGGTGGCCCAGGCGTCACCGAGCCGGGCGGCCAGGGCGACCGACCGGGGTCCGTTGCCCGCGACGACGAGGGGCACCCGCTCGCGCACCGGCTCGGGGAGGGTGCGCGCGTCGCGAGTGGCGTAGAAGGTGCCGTCGTGGTCGACGTGGTCTTCACGCAGCAGCCGGTCGAGCAGCCCGGTGAACTCGTGGAACCGGTCGGCCCGCTCCCTGAGCGACCGGTGCTCGCCGAGGATGCCGCTGTCGAGGTCGCCTCCGGCACCGACGCCGAGCAGGAAGCGTCCGCCGCTGGCGTCGTCGAGGGTGATGGCGTCGCGGGCCAGCACGTAGGGGTGCCGGAAGTTGGGGGACGTCACGAAGACCCCGAGGCCGATCGTGGAGGTGACCGTCGACGCGAGGGCGAGCGTGGGCGCGAAGGCGAAGACCGGCGAGTCGGGGAGGCCGCCCCACACCAGGTGGTCGTAGGTCCAGGCGTGGTCGAAGCCGAGCTGCTCGGCCGCCGACCAGAGCGGCGCCGCGTCGCGCCAGCGCAGCTCGGGCACCACGACGCTGCCGTGCCGGATGCCGTGCCCTCGCGGTGCCGTGGTGCCTCCGCTCGCGAGCGCGCTCATCGCGACGACCCAGCGGTGCCGGCGGGCTCGGTGTCGGTCAGTGGCAGGAGGGCGTCGAGGTGGGCCCGGGTGCCGCTCACCCGCAGCCGCCCCTCGGCGAGCGCCTGCGCCCAACGTTGCTCGCCCGTGGCGAGGCGCAGCCAGGTCTCGGCGTCGGACTCGACGACGTTGGGCGGGGTGCCGCGAGTGTGCCGCGGCCCCTCGACGCACTGCACCGCGCCGAACGGCGGCACCCGCACCTCGACGCTGCGGCCCGGGGCGCGGGCCTCGAGCTCCTCGAGGGTGTAGCGCACGGCGGTGCCCCGGGTGGCACGGTCGACGCCCGCGGGGTCGGCCCGCCAGGCGGCCAGGGCTGCGCGGCCCAGGCCGGGGTCGGTGCGTCTGCGGGGCGGCATACCGGCATCGTAGGGGGCCGGGTGACGTCGGGCGGCGCGCCCCGACCGTGCGCGCGGGCGGCCGTCCGCCGTGTCGTCAGGGGGGACCGGGTCGGCATCCGCCGTGCCGTAATGGGGTGCCCGGGTGGCATCCGACCCGGTCGATCGCGGCGCGTAGCCTGCCGGGATGGGCGAGGCCGAGTTCGAGCGCGAGGGGTCGATGGTGACCGTGGTGCTCGACGGTCAACCGCAGTCGGCGGTCGACCTCGAGCACCCCGAGCGGCTCGACTTCGAGTACGTGCAGCACCTCGCCCTGTGCATCGACACGCTCGCCCCGAAGGGGTCGCTCCGGGTCACGCACGTGGGGGGCGCCGGGCTCACCCTGGCCCGCTGGGTGCAGGCTACCCGGCCGGGGTCACCGCAGGTGGTGCTCGAGCCGGATGCCGCACTCACCGAGGCCGTGCGCCGTGAGCTGCCCCTGCCGCGCGGGCACCGGATCCGGGTGCGGCCGGTCGACGGGCTGACCGGGGTCGGGGCCCTGCGCGATGCCAGCGCCGACGTGGTGGTGGTCGACGCCTATGCCGCGGGCCGGGTGCCGCCAGAGCTGTCGACGGTCGAGTGGTTCGGCGAGGTGGGGCGGGTGCTGGTGCCGGGTGGGCTGATGGTGGCCAACGTCGCCGACGAGCCGGGGATGCGGTACGCCGCCCGGGTCGCCGCTGGTGCCCGGGTGGCGATGGGGCACGTCGCGTTCGTGGGGCTGCACGAGGTGCTCAAGGGGAAGCGGTTCGGCAACCTCGTGCTCGCCGGGTCGACCGGGCCCCTCGACCTGTGGACCCTGCGGCGCGCGACGGCATCCGCCTCGCTGCCGACCGGGGTGATGTCGTCGGACGAGGTGGAGCGTCGTCGTCCCGGCGCGCGGCCGTTCAGCGCGGCCGAGTGCGACACGGCATCCTCGCCTGCGCCCCCCGAGCGGGGCGCCTGGCGCCGCCGCTGAGCATCAGGGCGTCGCAGTGCCGCGAGCGGCGTCCTGGCACTGCGAGGTCGAGGTCGAGCCGGCGAAGACGGTGTCGAGGTCGATGTCCTGCTTCGCAGCCATCGCCCCGAGCAGCCGGCACATGTCGGTGACCTCGGCCTGGGAGGCGACGTCGGAGCCGTCGCCGGTCTGGACCACCAGGTCGCTGACGTTGCTGGCCCCGGAGCAGGACGCGAGCAGGATCAGCACCAGCACGACGTTGACCCACGTCTTCAGCCGGACGATCGGAGACTTGGGTGGGCCGGGTGCGGCGGCCGCCGGTGCGGTCTGTGGGGCCGGTGGGAGTGCCTCTGACATGGGTGTCCTCCGTCGTCGCGACGGCCGGTGCCGGCCGTGCGAGGAGTATGGCGCGCTGGGGCCCCATATCCGGCCATCTCAGGTGTGGCGCCGTCGGTCGGTGCGCACCCGATACTGCTGCCGCACGAGAGGTCCGGATGCTTCACCTGGTGAGCCACACCCCGTGGCGCGCCGGGCGAAGCAAACCCCCGGACGCCTCGCGTGGTGAGCCGGGCGACAATGTGGCCCACGGAGTGAAGCAAACCCCCGGATGCCTCGCGTGGTGAGCCGGGCGACAATGTGGCCCACGGAGTGAAGCAAACCCCCGGATGCTTCACGTAGCGCGCCGCGCGTAGGCGTGGCTCGCTACGTGAAGCAAACCCCTGGATGCACCGAGGGGTGAGCCGGATGCGGGTGGCTCATCACGTGAAGCATCCGGACCTCCCTGGACGAGGTACGTCGCCGGCCGAGCGGGTCCCCGCTCAGTCGACCCAGACCCGGGCGTTGCGGAACATCCGCAGCCACGGGCTCTCGGCCTCGACCGGCCCAGACGTCCATGACAGCTGGACGTTGCGCGCCACTCGCTCGGGGTGCGGCATCATCGCCGTGAACCGGCCATCGGGAGTCGTCACCGCGGTGAGCCCATCGGGAGAACCGTTGGGGTTGAACGGGTAGGCCGTCGCCGGCGCACCGTGGTGGTCGACGAAACGGGCCACCCGGGCGACCGCGCCCGAGTCGCCACGCGCCGAGAAGTCGGCGAAACCCTCACCGTGCGCCACTGCGATCGGCACCTTGCTGCCCGCCATCCCCACCGTCAGGATGGACGGTGACTCGAGCACCTCGACGAGCGTCAGACGCGCCTCGTACTGCTCGGACCGGTTGCGGGTGAAGCGCGGCCACGCCTCGGCCCCGGGGATCAGGTCGGCCAGCGCCGCGAACATCTGGCACCCGTTGCAGATGCCGAGACCGAAGGTGTCGTCCCGGTGGAAGAAGTCATGGAAGCCCTCGGTGAGCCGTTCGTTGAACAGCACCGAGCGCGCCCAGCCCTCACCGGCACCGAGCGTGTCGCCGTACGAGAACCCCCCGCACGCCACGAGCCCGACGACGTCGGAGAGGTCGAAGCGCCCGGTCTGCAGGTCGGTCATGTGCACGTCGTAGGTGTCGAAACCCGCTGCGTCGAAGGCGAATGCCGTCTCCACGTGGCTGTTGACGCCCTGCTCACGCAGGATCGCGACCTTCGGTCGCACGCCGAGGTTGAGGTACGGAGCCGCGACGTCGTCGGTCGGGTCGAAGGAGGGCGCCACGACCAGCCCGGGGTCACCGTCGGCACCGACCGCCTCGTGCTCCTCCTGCGCGCACGCCGGGTTGTCGCGCAGCGCCGCGATCCGCCGGGACACCTCGTCCCATGCCTGGGCGAGGTCACGCACCGGCTCGTCGAGCACCCGCTCCCCGGCGACGGTGACGTGCACCCGACGGTCGGTTGCCGTGCGCCCCACCATCGACACCACGTCGGCCAGCCCGTGCGCCGCAAAGACCTCCTCGACCACCACCGCGTCGTCGGCGAGAACCCCGAGCACCACACCGAGCTCCTCGGCGAACAGCGCAGCCACTGACGGCACGTCGAGCTCCACCCCCACCGCACCGGCAAACGCCATCTCGCAGGCAGCGGCCCACAGACCCCCGTCCGAACGGTCGTGGTACGCCACCTCGACTCCGCGAGAACGGAGCTCGGCCAGGGCGGCCACCAGCGACAACATCGGCTGGGCATCGTCGAGGTCGGGCACCTCACCGCCGAAGACCCCCACCACCTGCGCCAGGACCGACCCGCCGAGGCGGTCGTGCCCCGCCCCGAGGTCGACCAGCACCAGCGCAGAACCGTCCTGGAGCTGCGGCGTCCAGGTGCCGCGCACGTCGGGCAGCGACGCGAATGCCGTGACCACCAGGGACACCGGCGAGGTCACCTGCCGCGCCTCTCCCGAGGCGGGGTCGGTCCAGCGGGTCCGCATCGAGAGCGAGTCCTTGCCGACCGGCACCGACACCCCGAGCTCGGGCAGCAGCTTCATGGCCACCGCCTCGACCGTGTCGTAGAGCGCCGCGTCTTCACCGTCCTCGCCACATGCGGCCATCCAGTTGCACGACAGCTTGACGCCGGCCAGCCCGGCGACCGGTGCCGCGAGCAGGTTGGTCAGCGCCTCGCCGACCGCCATCCGGCCGGATGCCGGCGCGTCCACCGCTGCGAGCGGCATCCGTTCCCCGGTCGCCATCGCCTCGCCGGCGAACCCGACGTGGTCGGCCAACGTCACCGCGACGTCGGCGATCGGCACCTGCCACGGCCCCACCATCTGGTCGCGGTGCGTCAGCCCCCCGACGGTGCGGTCGGCGATCGTGACCAGGAAGCGCTTCGAGGCAACCGTCGGGTGCCGGAGCACGGCGTACGCCGCCGAGCGCAGGTCGAGCCCGGCCAGGTCGATCGACCCGCCGTCGCGAGCCACCCGGGTGACGTCGCGCGTCATCCGCGGGGGTTTGCCGAGCAGCACCTCCATCGGCATGTCGATGGCGCGGTCCTCGTCGTCGCGGTCGTCGGGGCCGTCGCCGAGCACCAGCCGGCCGTCGTCACGCGCGACCCCGACCACGGCGTACGGGCAGCGCTCCCGCTCGCACAGCGCCGCGAAGAGGGCCAGCGACGAGGGCGCCAGCGCCACGACGTAGCGCTCCTGCGACTCGTTGCACCACGCCTCCTTCGGCGCCAGCCCCGACTCCTCGAGCGGCACTTTCGACAGGTCGAAGCGCGCCCCCAGCCCGGCCCCGTCGACCAGCTCCGGAAAGGCGTTCGACAGGCCACCCGCCCCCACGTCGTGGATCGCCAGCACCGGGTTGTCCGCACTGAGGCTCCAGCAGTGGTTGATGACCTCCTGGGCTCGCCGCTCGATCTCGGGGTTGCCGCGCTGCACCGAGTCGAAGTCGAGCTCGGCGGCGTTGGCACCGGCCGCCATCGACGACGCCGCCCCGCCCCCCATCCCGATCCG
>JBBQNZ010000042.1:0-27559 GCA_038330415.1 Actinomycetales bacterium
GCGGCCTCCAGCAGCACGACGTCCACCCCGTGCTCGACCGCCAGCCAGTAGGCGGTCGCCAACCCGGAGACACCGCCACCCACGACGGCTACCTCGGACTCGACAGTGCGCCTTCCAGCCACGTCATTGACACTTCCACAACCGACCAGCCCGGGTCGACCTCAGAAGGCCCCTGCGGCCTGTGATCCCGCAGACACCTGAACAGGACTTCTCAGAAAAGCTTTACCTGCATCCCACCGCGCAGCGGCCGGGTCGATGCGCAACCCGGGCCGGGACAACTTTGACCAATTGGTCGATCTTGACCCAAGGCCGGCCGGGACAACTTTGACCAATTGGTCGATCTTGACCCAAGGCCGGACGGGACAACTTCGACGTTCAGTCGAGGATCGCGTCGACGAAGGCCTCAGGATCGAAGGGAGCCAGGTCGTCGGGACCCTCACCGAGCCCGACCAGCTTGACCGGCACCCCGAGCTCACGCTGCACGGCCACGACGATGCCGCCCTTGGCGGTGCCGTCGAGCTTGGTGAGCACGATGCCGGTGATGCCCACGACCTGCGCGAAGACCTCCGCCTGGCGCATGCCGTTCTGCCCGGTGGTGGCGTCGAGCACGAGCAGCACCTCGTCGACCGGGCTCTGCTTCTCGATGACCCGCTTGACCTTGCCGAGCTCGTCCATCAGCCCGACCTTGTTCTGCAGCCGGCCGGCGGTGTCGATGAGCACGACGTCGGCCTCGAGCTCGGCGGCCGCCTTGACGGCGTCGAACGCGACCGCGGCCGGGTCGGCCCCATCACGGTCGGAGCGGATGGTGGGCACCCCGACGCGCTCGCCCCAGGTCTGCAGCTGGTCGGCGGCGGCGGCCCGGAAGGTGTCGGCGGCGCCGAGCACGACGTCCTTGTCCTCGGCCACCAGCACCCGCGCCAGCTTGCCGACGGTGGTGGTCTTGCCGGTGCCGTTGACCCCGACGACGAGCACGCAGGCCGGGCGGCCGTCGACCCGCGAGGACACGATGGAGCGGTCCATCGAGGGGTCGACCAGCGCGAGCAGCTCGGACCGCAGCCAGCCGCGCACGGTGGCCTCGTCGGTGCTGCCCTCGACGGCCACCTTCAGGCGCAGGGCGTCGACCAGGTCGGTGGTGGCGGCGACCCCGAGGTCGGCGGCCAGGAGGGTGTCCTCGACCTCCTCCCAGGCGGCCTCGTCGAGCTTCCCGCCCGACAGCAGGGCCAGCAGACCCTTGCCCAGGGCGGTGTTCGAGCGCGCCAGCCGGGCGCGCAGGCGGCGCAACCGGCCGGCCGGTGCCTCGGGGCGCTCGACGGCGGGGACCGGGGGGGCCTGAAGCAGCGGCGGAAGGTCAGCCTCGACGTCGACGTCGGCCGGCGACTCGATGGTGCCGATGGCCCCCTCGAGAGGTTCGTCGACGTCGACCGCGTGGCCACCCGGGGCGGCGGTCGGCGGGGTTGGCGGCAGGTCCTTGGTCGTGCTGCGGCCGCCGCGGCCACGCATCAGGCCGACGGCGATGCCGCCGACGATGACGATGATGCCGATGGCGACGGCGAGGTACTCCCAGAGGGTGTCGATAGCGCTCACCCGTTCATCCTCGCAGCCGTCCGACACCGGCCCAAACCGGCGCGAACGGCATCCGCGTCAGGGGGCGGGAGGTCAGAAGATGCGCACCCGGTCGTCCGGGGCGACCCACATGCCGTCGCCCTCGCGCACCCCGAACGCCTCGTGGAACTCGGTGAGGTTGCGGGCGGCGTTGGCGCGCAGGTCCATCGGGCTGTGCGGGTCGAGGGCCAGCAGCCGCTCGGCCTCGGCACGTCGCGCCAGCCCCCGCCAGACCTGGGCCCAGCCGAGGAAGAACCGCTGCTCGCCGGTGCGGTCGTCGAGCTCGGGGGCGGGCTCGTCGCCGAGCGAGATGCGGTAGGCGGAGTAGCCGATGGTCAGGCCGCCGAGGTCGCCGATGTTCTCGCCGACGGTGAGCGCGCCGTTGACCTTGTGGCCGGGGGCGTCGCGGGTCTCGAGCTGGTCGAACTGGGCGATGAGCGCGTCGGCGCGGGCCTGGAAGGCGGCCCGGTCGTCGTCGGTCCACCAGTTGCGCAGCGTGCCGGTGCCGTCGAACAGCGAGCCCTGGTCGTCGAAGCCGTGGCCGACCTCGTGCCCGATGACCGCGCCGATGCCGCCGTAGTTGACCGCGTCGTCGGCCTCGACGTCGAAGAACGGGGGCTGCAGGATGGCTGCCGGGAAGACGATCTCGTTCAGGCCGGGGTTGTAGTAGGCGTTGACGGTCTGCGGGGTCATGAACCACTCGTCGCGGTCGACCGGGCCACCGAGCTTGGTGAGCTGGCGGTCGACCTCGAACGCGACGGCCCGGCGCACGCTGCCGAGCAGGTCAGCGGGCACGATCTCGAGCGCGGAGTAGTCGCGCCAGCGGTCGGGGTAGCCGATCTTGGGGGTGAACTGGCCGAGCTTGGCCAGCGCCTCGCGACGGGTGTCGTCGCCCATCCAGGGCACCTGCGACAGGCTCCGCCGGAACGCCTCGACGAGGTTGTCGACGAGCTCGACCATGCGCTCCTTGGCGTGCGGGGGGAAGTGCCGGTCGACGTAGAGCTGGCCGACCGCCTCGCCGAGGGCCTCCTCGACCAGGCTCACCCCGCGCTTCCAGCGCTCGCGCATCTGCGGCACCCCTGACAGCGTGCGGCCGTAGAAGTCGAAGTTCTCCTCGACGACGGCCAGCGACAGGTAGGGCGCGTGAGCATGCACGACGTGCCACGCGAGCCAGTCGCGCCACGCCTCGACGGGCTCCTCCGCCAGCGCGGCCGCCAGGGAGCGCACGTGGTCGGGCTGGCGGACGACGACGGCCTCGAAGGCCTCCGGCCCGGCGCCCAGGCCCTCGAGGTAGCGGACCCAGTCGATGCCGGGGCTCAGCTCGCCCAGGCCGGCGAGGTCGACCAGGGTGTAGGTCTTCACGGGGTCACGGTTGGTCACCTTGTCCCAGTGCCCGGCGGCGAGCCGGGTCTCGAGGGCCATCACCCGCTGGGCCGCGCCGTCGGGGTCGGGCCAGCCGGCGAGAGCGAGCATCCGCCCGACGTGTGCGACGTAGGCGGTGCGCTTGTCGGCGTGGGCGTCGTCGCGGTAGTAGGACTCGTCGGGCAGCCCCAGCCCGGCCTGCTCGAGGTAGACGACGTAGCGGCTCGGGTCGCGGTCGTCGGTGTTGACGAACGGGATGACGCCACCGGTCACCCCGGAGCGGCCGAAGGCGCCGCTCAGCGCGACGACGTCACCGGCATCGGTCACCGCGGCGACCCGCGCGAGGTCGTCGGCCAGGGGCGAGACCCCGAGCGCCTCGACGGCCTGCTCGTCCATGAAGCTGGCGTAGAGGTCACCGACCTTGGCTGCCACCGTGCCCGGCTCGGGAGCGCCCGCCGCGACCTCCTCGATGATGGCGCGCACGTGCTCCTCGGCGGTCTCGCGCAGCACGTCGAAGGTGCCGTAGCGACCGCGGTCCCCCGGGATCTCGGTGGTCGCGAGCCACCGGCCGTTGACGTGGGCGAACAGGTCGTCCTGCGGTCGCACGTCGGGGTCGCCGGCGGCCTGGTCGATACCGGACTTCACGGCACGGAGCTCCTCTGCTGGGGGACGGCCCATCGAACCACACCGGTCCGTCACCCGCCGGGCGCAGGGCTCAGGCGCTGGCGCCCACGGGCTCGTCGGAGCGGGTCGTCCCGGTCTCGTCGTGGTCGTGGTGCTCGGACCCCGAGGAGCGACCGGGCCGCAGCTGGTGGTCGCGGATCGAGCCGATGAACTCCTCGCCGCGCTCGGTGAGCACCTCGCGACCGGCCCGGCGCGCCGGCACGGCGACCAGCGCCATCACGACGAGGGCGAGGGCGACGCAGAGGAGCATTCCGAGCACGAGGGAGACCATGCTCCAAGGCTTGCACCGCCGTGTCCGCACACCAAATCGACACCCCCGCACGGGCCGAACTAGGGTTGGCCGCGTGACGACCGGAGCCCCCGCGACGGACGGGGCGACGACCCGCCGCCGCCGTCGCCTCCCCATGGTCGCCGAGGTCGTCATCGCGCTGGTCGCGGTCGCCCTCGTGCAGGCCTTCCTCGTCAAGCCGTTCGGGGTGCCCTCGGAGTCGATGGAGCACACCCTCAACATCGGCGACCGCATCCTGGTCAACCGGCTCGACTCCGACATCGCCCATGGTGACGTCGTCGTGTTCGGGCACGGGAGCACCTGGGCGGAGAGGGAGCTGCCGCAGGCCGACAACCCGCTCGTACGGGCGGTGCGCGCCATCGGCGACGTCACCGGCATCGGGCCGAGCAACACGGCCTACACGGTCAAGCGGGTCATCGGCCTGCCCCGGCAGACGGTCGCCTGCTGCAGCACCGACGGGGCGGTCCTCGTCAACGGCCGGCCGCTCGACGAGCCCTATGTCTACGAGGACCTCCCGTTCACCCCCGGCACGCTCGACTGCTCGAGCTCGCCCCGCTCGACGCGGTGCTTCCCCGAGATCACCGTGCCCGAGGGCAACCTGCTGGTGATGGGCGACCACCGCTCGCAGTCGGCCGACTCGGTCATCGCCTGCCGCGGGGCGACCGAGGGCCCGGAGTGTGCCCAGCTCGTGCCGCTGGGCCGGGTGGTCGGGCCGGTCGTGCTGCGGTTCTGGCCCCCCGGCGACGCGGGCGGCATCGCCCACTGAGCTAGGCCACTTGACCGCAGCCGAGCGCGGGATGCCGTGTGCTCAGGCGGTCGCGGCGACGTCGCGGATGCGTTGCGAGACAACGGTGGTGACGCCGTCGCCGCGCATCGATACGCCGTAGAGGGCGTCGGCGACCTCCATGGTGCGCTTCTGGTGGGTGATGACGATCAGCTGGCTGGAGTCGCGCAGCTCCTCGAAGAGGGTGATCAGCCGGCCCAGGTTGGTGTCGTCGAGCGCGGCCTCGACCTCGTCCATGATGTAGAACGGGCTCGGCCGGGCCTTGAAGATCGCCACGAGCAGCGCCACCGCGACGAGCGAGCGCTCGCCACCGGAGAGCAGCGAGAGCCGCTTGACCTTCTTGCCCGGGGGTCGCGCCTCGACCTCGATGCCGGTGCTGAGCATGTCGTCGGGGTCGGTGAGCACCAGCCGCCCCTCGCCCCCGGGGAAGAGCCGCTCGAAGACCCGCTCGAACTGCTCGCGAGTGTCGTGGAAGGCCTCGGTGAAGACCTCCTCGACGCGCTCGTCGATCTCCTTGACGATGTCGAGGAGGTCGCGCTTGGAGCGCTTGAGGTCCTCGAGCTGGGTGGTGAGGAAGGTGTGCCGCTCCTCGAGCGCCGCGAACTCCTCGAGCGCGAGCGGGTTGACCCGGCCCAGCGCCTGCAGCCCCCGCTCGGCCTTGCGCAGCCGCTTCTCCTGCTCCTCGCGCACGTAGGACACCGGCTCGGGCACGGCATCGGGGTCCTCGCCCGGGCCGACGACGTGCGGCACCTCGCGGTGCGGGCCGAACTCGTCGACGAGCACCTCGGGGTCGATGCCGAGCTCCTCGACCGCCTTGGCCTGCAGCTGCTCGATGCGGGCGACCTGCCGGGCCCGGGCCATCTCGTCGCGGTGGGCGGTGTCGGTGAGGTCGCGCAGCTCGTCCTGCACGCCGATCAGCTCGGCGCGCAGCGCGACACCGGCCTGCTCGCGCTCGAGCCGGTCGGCCTCGGCGGCGTCGCGCCGGGTGGTCGCGAGCCCCAGCGCCGTCGCCACCTTGTCGACGGCGTAGGCGGCGGCCGCGTGCACGGCCGCGGCCACGGTGGCCTCGCGGCGGCGGCGCTCGCGGCGCTCGCGCAGCCGCTCGCGGGCGGCCAGCTCGTTGCGGGCGGCACCCTCGAGCGAGTCGGCCCGGCCCTTGAGCGCGCGGGCCCGCTCCTCACGGGTGCGCAGGGTGAGCCGCAGCTCGGTCTCGGCGGTGCGCGCCCGGCTGGCGGCCAGCTCGAGGCGGTCGCGCTCGTCGGTGGAGGGGTCCTCACCCTCCTCGGCGGGGGCGGCCTCGGCCTCGGCCAGCCGCGCCGAGAGCCCCTCGAGCTCGGCACGGTCGCGCTCGAGCGCCAGGCGCGCCTCGGTGATGGCGCGCTCGGTGCGGTCGGCCTCGGCGGACGCCTGGCGCATCGCGCCGCCGAGCCCACCCAGCTGCTCGGCGACGGCCGCCATCCGGGCGTCGGACTCGTGCAGCGACTCGAGCGCACCCTCGACCTCGACGGCCACCTCGCGCGCTCGCTCGCGAGCCGCCCCGAGCGCGAACCGGGCGCGCTCGGCGGTGGCGGTGGCGGCATCCAGGGTGGTGCGGGTCTCGTCGACGGCGGCCTGCAGCTCGAGCAGGCTCTCGCCGGCGCTGCTGCCGCCGCGGGCCCAGCCGGGGCCGAAGACGTCGCCGTCGGTCGTGACCGCGGTGATGCCCTCGCCGCGGGACACGAGCGCGACGGCGTGGGCGGCGGTGGGCACCAGCGCAACCCGTTCGAGCAGCTGCTCGACGGCAGGGCGCACCGAGTCGGGGGCGCGCACGACGTCGCGCGCCCACACGGCCGAGCCGTCGAGGGCCGGCCAGCCGGCGGGGTCGCTCGGGGATGCCGTGTCGCCGACGAGCAGGGCGGCGCGCCCGCCGTCGGAGTCGCGCAGGGACGCGATGGCGCGGGCGGCGTGGTCGGCGCTCGGCACCGCGAGGGCCTCGCTGGCCCAGCCCAGCGCCGCGGCCACGGCGGCCTCGTGGCCCCCGGTGACCTGGAGCAGTGCGGCGACGGTGCCGACCACCGCGTGGTCGGCATCGGCCGCGGCGAGCAGGGTGGCCGCGCCGTCCTTGCGGCGCAGGCTGAGCTCGAGCGCCTCGATCCGCGCGGTGGCCGAGGAGCGGTCGCGCTCGGCCTCGCGCTCCTGGGTGACCAGCCGCTCGATCTCGGCCTCGGCCTCGGCGAGCCGGGCGGCGGCGCGCTCGTAGGCGTCGTCGAGGCCCTCCTCGCCCTCCTCCTCGACGGCCACGCCGCCTTCGAGGCGGGAGAACTCCTGCTCGGCCTGGGCGGCGCGGGCGCGGGCCGCGGCGACGAGCTCGGAGAGCCGGCCGATCTCGGCCTCCCCGGCCTCGATCCGGCTGCGGCGGGCCCCGACCTGCCCGGCGAGCTTGGCCAGCCCCTCACGGCGGTCGGCCGCGGCGCGGGCCAGTCGCGCCAGCCGACCCTGCTCGGCGGCATACGCGGCCTCGGCCTCCTCGCGGGCGGCGACGGCAGCGGCGAGCTCGGCCGTGGCGGCGGCCACCTCGGTGAGCAGCGCGGCCTCCGCCTCCCGGGCCTGGGCGGCCTGGGCGCGCAGCTCGTCGGGGTCGCGGCCGGTGGTGGCCTCGTGCTCCTCGTCCTGGCTCAGCAGCCGCACCCGCTCGGCCGCCACCGACCCGGTGGACTCCAGCCGGTCGCGCAGGCTCTGCAGTCGCACGAACCGGTCGTGGGCGCGGGTCAGCTCGGGGGCGGCCTCGGCGGAGCGGCGCTCGACGTCGGACAGCCGCTGACGCACGTCGGCCAGGGCGTCCTCGACGGCGGTGCGGCGCTCGAGGAGGGCGGTCTCGTCGGCGACCTCCTGCTCGAGCACCCCGGTGAGCTGCACCAGGTCGTCGGCGAGCAGGCGCAGCCGGGCATCGCGCGCGTCGGTCTGGATGACGGCCGCGCGGCGGGCGGCCTCGGCCTGCCGGCCGAGCGGGCCGAGCTGGCGGCGGATCTCGCCGGTGAGGTCCTGCACGCGGGTGAGGTTGAGCTCCATGGTCTCGAGCTTGCGCAGCGCCCGCTCCTTGCGGCGGCGGTGCTTGAGCACGCCCGCGGCCTCCTCGATGAACCCGCGGCGCTCCTCGGGGGTGGCGCGCAGCACGGTGTCGAGCTGGCCCTGGCCGACGATGACGTGCATCTCGCGGCCCAGCCCGGAGTCGGAGAGCAGCTCCTGCACGTCGAGCAGCCGGCAGGACGTGCCGTTGATGGCGTACTCGGAGCCGCCCCCGCGGAACATCGTGCGGGTGATGGTGACCTCGGTGTAGTCGATCGGCAGGGCGCCGTCGGTGTTGTCGATGGTCAGGCTCACCTCGGCCCGGCCCAGCGGCGGCCGGCCGGCGGTGCCGGCGAAGATGACGTCCTCCATCTTGCCGCCGCGCAGGCTCTTGGCCCCCTGCTCCCCCATGACCCAGGCCAGGGCGTCGACGACGTTGGACTTGCCCGAGCCGTTGGGCCCGACGACGCAGGTGATGCCGGGCTCCAGGCGCATCGTCGTCGCCGAGGCGAAGGACTTGAACCCTTTCAGGGTCAGCGTCTTGAGGTACACGGTGGCGTCAGCGCTCTCGTCGGGGGTCCGGGGAAGGTCAGGGCTCCGCCCCGGGTCGGATGCCGCCCGACTCTACCCGCGGCGGGCGGCCCGGCCGGGACGCCGGCGGGCGCCGGTGGTGCCTGTGACCGCTGTGGCGGGTGGGGCTGGTGGGGCTGGTGGGGCGTCAGCGGGGGCGGGTGCTGCCGCTGCTGCCGGCGATCCGCTCGTGGTGGTGGATGACCTCGGCGATGATGAAGTTGAGGAACGCCTCGGCGAACTGCGGGTCCAGGCCCGCCTCGTCCGCCAGCGCCCGCAGGTGGGCCACCTGGGCGACCTCGCGCGCGGGGTCGGCGGGCGGCATCCCCCGCTGTGCCTTGAGCTCGCCCACCGCCTGGGTGCACTTGAAGCGCTCGGCGAGCAGGTGGATGAGCGCCGCGTCGATGTTGTCGATGCTCGACCGCAGCCGCGCGAGGTCCGCGGGGACGTCGTCGATGTCGCTCACCCGCTCATCGTAGGAACCCAGCGCCGGCTCGTCAGTGGCCGTCCACCCCCCGGATGCCGTCCCGGCTCAGCGCTCGGCTCAGCGCTCGGCGAAGCCGGTGCTGCCGCGGCCCTCGCCCCAGAGGGGCGCCGACACCGACACGACCCGCCCGGGACGACGGGTGGTCGAGGGCTGCTCGGCGAGCAGGTCGAACAGGCGCAACAGGGCCGGCGGCGCCCCCTCGGCGACCACCTCGACCCGGCCGTCGTCGGTGTTGCGGGCATACCCCGCCAGCCCCAGCTCGAGCGCTCGGGCGCGGGTCCACCACCGAAAGCCCACCCCCTGCACCCGCCCGCGCACGAACACCGTCATCCGCCGCACGTCGTCGGCTCCACCAGCGCCAGCCACGCGCCGATGCTAACGACCGCCTGCCGTCGACTCGGCACCGCACTCCGGACGACACTGTGGCCCCACGAGCGCGCCTCCGTCACGGTGTCACCACCAGCCCCTACCGTTACCACACATGAGCATGGTGCAGGCTCGCGGCCCTGCCGCACCCAGCGCGCCCGGGGCCCCCCAGCAGGTCGGCACCCCGGTGGCGCCCGCCCGACCGCCCGGCGCCACCGGCCGGCTGGCCGGCCTCGACGGGCTGCGCGCCCTGGCGATCATCGCGGTGCTCCTCTTCCACCTCGACCCGACCTGGCTGCCCGGTGGCTTCCTCGGCGTCGACATCTTCTTCGTCGTCTCCGGCTTCCTGATCACCACGCTGCTGGTGCGCGAGCGCGTCGCCACCGGCAGCATCGACCTGCCCGGCTTCTGGTCACGCCGCGCACGGCGGCTGATCCCCGCGCTGCTGGTCTGCGTGCCGGCCGCCGTGCTGCTCGCCCGGCTCAGCGAGGGAGACCTGCTCGTCGGCATCGGGCGGCAGGTGCTCGGCGCAGCCACCTTCACGTCGAACTGGCTCGAGATCCACGCCGGAACCGACTACTTCGCGGCCACCTCGCCGCAGCTGCTGATGAACCTGTGGTCCCTCGCCGTCGAGGAGCAGTTCTACCTGCTCTGGCCGCTGGCCGTGCTCGGACTGCTCGCGTTCACCCGCCGCCCCGAGGTGCGTGCCGCGACGGCGCTCGGCCTGGCCCTGCTGTCGGCCGCCCTGATGGCCCTGCGCCTCGACCCCGACAGCCCCACCCGCGTCTACTACGGCACCGACACCCACGTCATGGGCCTCATGCTCGGCGCCGCGCTGGCATTCGTCTACGCCGCCCCGCACCGCGCCTGGACCACCTCGACCTGGTGGGCCCAGCACCGCCGCCAGGTCGCCGCGGTCGCGCTGGTCACCCTCCTCGGGCTGATGGCGCTGGGCAGCGAGGACTCCGCGCTCACCTTCCGGGGCGGCATCCTGCTGGCCTCGGTGGCGACCACGGCCCTGCTGCTCGTCGTCGTCGAGCGGCCCGGCCGGCTGCGGGCCGTGCTCGAGCTGCCGGCGGCCCGCTGGGTCGGCGCCCGCAGCTACGGCATCTACCTGTGGCACTGGCCGGTCTTCCTCGTCATCGGCCAGGACCTGCCGGTGGCGCCCGGCGGCGGCACCTACCTGCTCACCCGCCTGTGGTGCGTGGTGGTGACCTTCGTGATCGCCGACCTGTCCTACCGCTTCGTCGAGACCCCCGTGCGGCGGCACGGGTTCGCCGGCTCGGCCCGGGTGGCCACCGCCCGGTTGCGCCGGTCGGGCACCCGTAGCGCCCGCATCGTGTGGTCGGTGGTGCTGGTGCTCGTCGTGGCGCTCGCGGCCGTGCTGCTCACCGCCCCCGACCGCACCTCCACCGAAGAGCTGATCTCGGCCAACGAGGCCGAGCTGGTCGGTGCGGCACCCTCCCCCACCGGCTCGGCCCCCGCGGCCAGCACACCGGCCGCCACGAAGAACGTCGCCCCCGCCGCCGTCCCGGCCGCGTGGACCATGCCCAAAGGCACCGAGATCGACGCCTTCGGCGACTCGATGATGGTCGGGGCGATCCACGCCCTGCGCTACTACCTGCCCAAGATCCGGGTCGACGCCAAGTCCAACCGCAAGTGGAACGAGGCACCCGCCCTCGTCGGGGCGAAGGGCGACACGCTGCGCCGCGCCGTCGTGCTCGCCTTCGGCACCAACGCTGGCACCGACGAGGCGTCGATCCGGCGCGCCCTGGCCGAGATCGGTCCCAACCGGATGGTCGTCATCGTCACCGAGCACGGCCGCTTCGCCCGGGTGAAGGCCGACAACGAGAAGCTGCGCGCCATCGTCGCGGGGATGCCGAACGTGCGCCTGGCCGAGTGGGACGCCGCGCTCGCCGGCACCAGCGGGCAGCTCCAGCCCGACGGCATCCACCCGAGCCTGAAGGGCTCGCACCTCTACGCGAAGGTGGTGCGGCAGGCGTTCGCCGACCTGTCCCAGGCGCACACCGGCACCGAGGTGACGCTCAAGCCCCTGCCGATGCCCTGACCCCGCGCGGGCGCGGCTGGCAGCGCGGGCAGGAGAACGACGAGCGGTTCATGAAGTGCTCGCGCCGGATGGGCGTGCCGCACCGGCGGCAGGGCCGCCCCGCCTGGCCGTAGGCGGCCAGCGAGCGGTCGAAGTAGCCCGAGGCGCCGTTGACGTTGACGTAGAGCGCGTCGAAGCTGGTGCCCCCCTGGCCCAGGGCCTCGCGCATGACGTCGGCGGCGGCGTCGAGCACGGCGCCGATGCGGGGCTTGGTCAGCGCGCCGGCGACCCGCTCGCCGTGCACCTGCGCGCGCCAGAGCGCCTCGTCGGCGTAGATGTTGCCGATACCCGACGCCACGGTCTGGTCGAGCAGCACCCGCTTGATGGCGCTGTCCTTGGCCTTGATGCGGCGCACGACCGCGGCCCGGTCGTAGGCCGGCTCGAGCAGGTCGGGCGCGATGTGCGCGATCGTCGTGGGGATGCCGTGCGCGTCGAGGTCGGCGAGCGCGAGCCCGCCGAAGGTGCGCTGGTCGACGAAGCGCAGCTCGGGTCCGTCGTCGGCGAAGCGGAACCGGGCGTGCAGGTGCTTCTCGTCCGGGGCCGCGGCATCCTCGACGAGCAGCTGGCCGCTCATCCCGAGGTGCAGGATCAGGCCCACTCCGTCACCGAGGTCGAGCCAGAGGTACTTGCCCCGGCGGCGCACGGCCTCGATCCGCCGGCCGGCGAGCCGGTCGGTGAGGTCCTGTGGGCCGGCGGTGTGGCGGCGGGCCACCCGGTGGCCGCGCAGCTCGACGTCGGCGACGGTGCGGTCGAGCACGTGCTCGGCGAGGCCGCGGCGGACGACCTCGACCTCGGGCAGCTCAGGCACGGCCCTGCGGGCCCGGGGCCTCTTCGGGTCCGACGACGGGCCCCTCGTGCGCGTCGCGGATGGCGGTCCACGCCAGCGCGGCGGCCTCCTGCTCGGCGACCTTCTTGGTGCGGCCCGACCCGCTGCCGAGCACGGTAGCGCCCACGACGACCTGCGCCTCGAACCACTTGGCGTGCTCGGGGCCGTCCTCGGTGACGCTGTACTCGGGGGCGCCCAGGCCGTGGCGCGAGGTGATCTCCTGCAGGCTCGTCTTCCAGTCCAGGCCGGCCCCCAGGGTGGCCGACTGGGCCAGCAGCGGGTCGACGAGGTGGTGCACGAGCTCGGCAGCGGCCTCGATGCCGGCGGACTGGTAGACCGCGCCGATGACCGCCTCGACGGTGTCGGCCAGGATCGAGTCCTTGTCGCGCCCGCCGGTCGACTCCTCGCCGCGGCCGAGGTAGACGTAGTCGCCCAGGCCCAGCGTGCGGCCGACCTCGGCGAGGGCGCGCATGTTGACCACGGCGGCCCGCAGCTTGGCGAGCTGGCCCTCGCTGGTGTCGGGGTGCGCGTTGTAGAGCGTGGTCGTGACGACCAGGCCCAGCACCGAGTCACCGAGGAACTCCAGCCGCTCGTTGTGCGGCAGTCCCCCGGCCTCGTACGCATACGACCGGTGCGTCAGGGCACGACCGAGCACCGCTGCGTCGACCGGGCCGCCGGTCACCTCGGTGAGGTGGTCGAGCAGCTCGCTGACGGGTCGCAGCGGTGTGAGTGCACCGGCCGAGGCCGACCCCTTCCCCATCGGGGCGGGGTCAGCCCTGGTGCTCGGTGCGCTCGGCGACGCCGTAGTGGCGCCCCTTGTAGGTGCCACAGGACGGGCACGCGACGTGCGGCTGGGTGAGCGACTTGCACTGGGGGCAGGTCGTCGTGGCGACCGCGGTCGCCTTCCAGTTGGCGCGGCGCGAGCGGGTGTTGGAGCGCGACATCTTCCGCTTCGGAACGGCCACGTCAGGTCCTCTTCTCTGTCGGCGTGGGCGGCTGTTCGGCCAGGGCCGTGAGGGCCGCCCATCGGGGGTCGATCAGGTCGTGCTGATGCTCCGGGTCCTCCGCGAGCGGCATGCCGCACTCGGAGCACAGCCCGGGGCAGTCGGGCCGGCACACCGGCTGGAACGGCAGCGCTGGCACCACCGTGTCCCGGAGCAGCGGTTCGAGGTCGATGAGACCGTCCTCGATCCGGAGCTCCTGGTCCGCGTCCTCGTCCCCCACCTCGTGGTGGTGGGCGTGCCGCTCGGCGTAGACGAACAGCTCCTGGAAGGTCCCGTCGACCGCGAGGGCGACAGGGTCCAGGCACCGCACGCAGGCGCCGGTCGCCGTGCCACGGACCGAACCGGTGACGAGCACTCCCTCGACGACGGACTCCAAGCGCAGGTCGAGGGTGAGGGGCTGGCCCTCCTCGATGCGCATGACCTCCGTGCCGAAGTCGCTCGGCGCCCCGACCTCACGCGTCAGCTCGGTCATCGTCCCGGGTCGCCGGCCGACGAGCTTGGTGTCGAGCACCATCGGGGACCGGGGGTCGAGTCGAGTCATGAGCCTTGGGTGTGGTCGGGGTGGTTCGGCCACGTCACACGGACGCAGACCGAGGGTCAAGGTTACCGGTCGTGGGCAATCCACCCAAACCGAGTGCGCAGGTCACCGCGCGAGGGCGTCCTCCACGGCGGCGGCCACCTGCGGGGCCAGCGTCGCGGCATACGTCGCGGTCACGTGGTCACCGGCTCGGTGCACGGCCACGTGCCCGATGACGACGGGGCACTGCTCCCCCGGGCAGATCAGTGGGGTGAGGTCGAGCAGCCGCACGTCGTCGGCGTTCGCGGATGCCGCGGTGACCGCGTCCCGCTGCACCGCGAGCCCGCTGCCGGCGACGGCGGATGCCGTGTCGAACGAGCAGTGGGTGAGCTTGCGCGGGTGCCGGGCGGCACACACGTCGAGGTCGTCGGGCGAGCGCGGGCTGTCGCCGACGACCACGACGGGCACCCCGGCATCCGCGAGGGTGCGCCACCGCGAGGCGTAGCCGTCGACCATCGGCTGCCGCGCGGTGCCGTTGCCGGCCCACGCACTGGCGGCCACCCCGGAGGTGACGACGGCGTCGGGGGGGTCGGCGGCCAGGGCCTGCGCCACCGCCCGGTTCCACGCGTCGCACTGCGGGTAGGCGGCACCGGCTAGGGCCGCTGGTGCGTCGGAGAAGGCGCACGACGACTTGCCGTAGGTGACCACCCGCCAGCCGCGCGTGGCGGCGGCCTCCTCGAGGGCCGGGAGCCACTGCATCGCCTTGGAGTCACCGACCAGGGCGATGGTCGTGCTGCCCCGGGGATCGCCGAAGGTGCACGCGACCGGCGTGGTGGCCTCGACCGGCACCTGGCAACGGTCGACGTCGGCCTTGGGTCGGTCCTCACCGGCCACCAGTGGGTCGGGGGTGACCCAGCCCGGGTCGTCGACGGCGGTGAAGGGCTGGCCCGGCCGCAGCGTCGCCGCGCCGAGCTGCGACAGCGGTGGCAACGCGCCGTCGGGCGGTGTGGTGGTGAAGGGCGAGCGCAGCAGGAACAGGGGCAGGGCGGCCAGCACCCCGACGCACGACAGGGCCAGCCCGGCGGCGAGCAGGGCGCGGGGCCGGTCACGCAGCCACGGCCCGTGGTGGATCGGGGACTCGAGGAACCGCCACGAGAGCCAGGCCGGCAGCACCGACGCGAGGGCCAGCGCGACGAGGCCCCAGGCCGGGATGATCGTGCCGAACGCCTCGGCGGTCCAGCCGCCCAGGATGATCACCGGCCAGTGCCAGAGGTAGATCGAGTAGGACAGGCCGCCCACCCACACCATCGGCGCGGTGCCCAGCACCCGCACCGGGCCGCCCGGCGGCCCCTGCCAGCCGACCCAGAGCAGCACCGCGGTGGGGATGGTGGGCAGCAGCGCCCAGGCCCCCGGCCAGTCGATGTCCTGCGGCAGCCAGAGAGCGACGGCCAGCAGCGCCACCAGCGCGGCCCAGCCCAGCGCGGCCGACCCCTTGACTGCGGTCTTCGGCCGCGGCCGGCCGGCCAGCGCGACGGCCAGCAGCGCGCCGATGCCGAGCTCCCAGACCCGGGTCGTGGTGGTGAAGAACGCGGGGCGCGGCGAGGTGTGCGAGAACCACACCGACCAGGCGAACGACGACGCGACGAGGGTGCCGAGGGCGAGCGCGACGACGCGGCGGCTCGGGCGGCGGACCACCAGTGCCAGCACGATGAGCAGCAGCGGCCAGATGACGTAGAACTGCTCCTCGACGGCCAGGCTCCAGAAGTGCTGCACCGGCGAGGGCAGCACGTCGGACGCGAGGTAGTCGGTCTCGCGGCGCGCGAAGACCCAGTTGACGACGTACAGGGCGGCGGCCGCCACGTCGACGCCGATGTCGCGGCGCCGCAGGCCGGGCACGACGAACCACGACCACGCCGAGATCGTCACGAGCACCAGCACCGCGGCGGGTAGGAGGCGGCGGATGCGGCGCCCCACGAACCGGACCCATGAGATCGACCCGCTGCGGTCGAGCTCGGCCACGAGCAGCCCGGTGATCAGGAAGCCGGAGATGACGAAGAAGATGTCGACGCCCACGAAGCCGCCGCGCACCGGCAGGCCCGCGTGGTAGGCGAGCACGGTGAGGATGGCGACCGCCCGCAGGCCCTCGATGTCCGGGCGGAAGCCGGCCTTGGTTCCCTTGGCCTCCTGGGCGCCCTGGGGCGCGGTCGACCCGGCCGTGGCGGACGGCATCCGGTCGGGTCGTTCGCGCGCGGGCGCGGCGTCAGCGGTCGGCACTCAACCGGGCGAGCAGGGCGTCGCGCACCTCGTCGGGCACCAGGCCGGTCACGTCGCCACCCCAGCGCGCGACCTCCTTCACCAGCGAGCTCGAGACGTGCTCGAAGGCCGGGTCGCCGGGCAGGAACAGCGTCTCGATGCCGGTGAGGTGCCGGTTCATCAGCGCCATCGGCCACTCGTAGGTGACGTCGGAGGGCCCGCGCACCCCCTTGACGACCACGTCGGCGTCCAGCTCTCGGCAGACGTCGACGAGCAGCCGCTGCGCGAACGCCTCGACCCGCACCCGCTTGTCCAGGCCCCGGGCGGCGACCGCTCGCTCGACGAAGCCGATCCGCTCCTCGACGCTGAACGTGCCGGCCTTGGCCGGGTTGTGCAGCACCACGGCCACCACCTCATCGTTGAGCGCGGCGGCGCGCTCGATGACGTCGAGGTGCCCGGAGGTCACCGGGTCGTACGAGCCGGGGCACACGGCACGGCGGGGGCGAGGGGTCACGGGCACCACGGTACCGACGCGGCCGTGCAGGCCGGCTCAGTCGTGCTTGGCGGCCTCCTCGACCTCCTTGGCCCTCGCCTTGGCCTCGGCCTTGATCGCGTCAGCCTTCTCGCGGGCGTCCTCGGGGGCCAGCGTCCCCTCGTCGACGGCCTCGTCGAGCAGCGCGGCGACCTGCTCCGGTGCGGCACAACCCTGCTCGAGCAGCTGGTTGCGGCGGGTCAGCCAGGCGACTCCGAGCTGTTCGCGCTCCTCGAGCGAGACGTCGTCGCGGGCCGGGTTGATGATGGTCTGCTCCTCCTCGTTGGAGTGGTGGTTCACCACCGTGGCGAGCTCCTCGAGCGCCTCGTCGTACTCCTGCGTGTCGGTGCCCGCGACCCGCACGAACTCGAGCAGCGCCTCGATGATCTCGGCGTGCTCCTCCTCGCCGTGCTCCTCCTCGTGGGCCGTGATCGCGCGGTCCTTGCGCAGCGTCGGGTAGACGGTCTCCTCCTCGGACGTCGCGTGCGCGATGAGCACCTCGGCGAGCGCGTGGCGGGCCGCCGCGCGGTCGGTGTCGGTGCGGCGGGCCAGGCGCAGCAGGTCCTCGAAGAGGCGGTGGTCCTCGAGGATCCGCTCCAGCACGTCGCCGCTCGTCGGTCGGGGGATGTCGATCTCGGTGTGGGTGTGCGTGTCGCTCATCGGGCCATCTTCACCGAGAGACGGTGCCTGCCGGTGGCTCCGGCTCAGCCGAACATCGCCCGGTAGTGGTCGGACTGGCCCGGGTAGTAGTCGTCGAAGTCGAGGGCCGAGACGTCGGCGCCGGTCTCGGCGGCGACCAGCCGGTCGAGGTAGAACTCCCAGCCGGGGCCGACGCCGGCCGCCATCTCCGCGTCTGGCACCGACTGGCTGAAGGTGAGCGTGGTCGTGCCGCCGGCCTCGGCGAGCTCGAGCACGAAGTGCCAGTCGTGCTCCTCCCCCATGACCCGCGAGGTCAGTTCCAGCCGCTGGGGTGGGTCGCAGGCCTCGATCGTGAAGGTCTCGGGCTTGACGTCGTCGCCCTCGGCGTTCATCCGGAACAGCACCGCGCCGGATGCCGGGTCGCCGGTCCAGGTGCCGATCCAGCGTTCCAGCCGGTCGGACTCGGTGACCGCCGCCCACACGGACTCGATCGGCGCACGGAAGGTGCGGTCGAAGACGACGCTGTCGTGGCCGTTGCGGGTGGCGCGGCGGCCGGTGGGGATGGGGGTCATGCGGTCTCCTCCGCTGGGTGTGCGGTCGTGGCTGGGGGTGCGGTAGTGGCTGGGCGTGACGTCGCGGCCGGGTCTGCTGTGGCGGCCTCCCGGTGGTCCCGGGTGGTGCGGCGGACCTCGAGGTCGAGGGCGTCGAGCGCCGACTCGCCGAAGCGGGGCTCGGGGCGCAGGTCGTCGAGCAGGCTGCGGACGGGCTCGAGCCCCGCTCGCACGAGGGCGTAGTGCCGTTCGCGGCCGTGGCGCTCGGCCGTGACCAGGCCGCCGTCGACGAGCACCCGCAGGTGCCTGCTGACGGCCGGCCGGCTGATCGGGTGCGCCGCCGCGAGGTCGACCACCCGGGCCGGGCCCGACGCGAGGGTGCGCAGGAGCTTGCGTCGCACCGGGTCGGCGAGCGCGGGAAACGGGTCCATCCCACATTCGTAACCGCTAAGTTACCGATTTGTCAATGCTGGGGGTCTGCGCACGCTCCAACCCGTGGGGTGTCGAAGGCGCGGCTCACCGCGCGCCCGGCACCCCTGACGTCACCAGCGCTCCTGCCGAAGGGTGTCGAAGGCGCGGCTGACCGCGCGCCCGGCACCCCTGACGTCACCAGCGCTCGCACCTGGCTCGGCGTGAGCGCGTGTGTCTCTCGGGCGAGCGCCACCGAGCGCGTGCGGATGGACGCCCGGCACCCCAGCCGTGGTGGAGCACCTCGATCCCGCACAGCCCTTCTGAGTCGAGGTGATGTTCTGGCCCAAGGCGTCAGCGGATCACCTCGAACCCATACAGGTCAGTCGCGGGTGGCGTACCAGATCGTGGTCTCGCCGTACTTCTTGGGTTTGGTGGCGAGTGCGATGCCGTCGGGCCAGGTGGGCTCGGGGCTACGCGTCGAGCGCTCGACGACGAGCAGCCCGCGCGGGGCGAGCCAGCCGGCCCGCAGGCGGTCGAGCACCGCCGCGAGCGCGGTCTCGTCGAGGTCGTAGGGCGGGTCGACGAAGACCAGGTCGCTCGGCTCGTCGGGCGCAGGATCGGGAAAGAGGTGCGCGGCAACCGTGCTGCGCACCACGCGGGTGCCGGGAAGCTTCAGCTCGCGCACGTTGCCGGCGATGACGTCGGCCGCGCGACGGTCGGACTCCACCAGCACCACGCGGGCCGCGCCCCGCGACGCGGCCTCCAGGCCCAGGGCGCCGGAGCCGGCGTACAGGTCGAGCACCCGGGCGCCGCGCACGGCATCGCGGGCGTCGAGGGCCGAGAACACCGCCTCGCGGACCCGGTCGCTCGTGGGCCGGGTGCCCGACCCAGGCGGGGTGCGCAGGGTGCGGCCGCCCGCCGTGCCAGCGATGACCCGGGTCATCAGCCGCGCTCCAGGTAGGCGGCCTGCTCGGCGTCGACCCGGGCGCGCACCGCCGCGGCGAGGTCGGGGTGCCCGGCGAGCTCGGGGTCGTCGGCCACGAGCGCGAAGGCGTCGTCGCGGGCCTGCTCGATGACCTCCTCGTCGTCGAGGATGTGCAGGAACTCGAGCTGGGTGCGCCGGCCGTGCTGGGCGGCGCCGAGGATGTCGCCCTCGCGCCGCTGCGACAGGTCGAGCCGGGCCAGCGCGAACCCGTCGGTCGTGGCGGCAACGGCGTTGAGCCGGGTCATCGAGGCCTCGGTGCCGGTGACGAGCAGGCAGAGCCCGGGGTGGCCGCCACGGCCGATCCGCCCGCGCAGCTGGTGCAGCTGGGAGACGCCGAACCGGTCGGCATCCATCACCACCATGACGCTGGCGTTGGGCACGTCGACGCCCACCTCGACCACGGTGGTCGACACCAGCACGTCGAGCTCCCCGCGCTGGAAGCGGGCCATCACGGCATCCTTCTCCTCGCTCGGCAGCCGACCGTGCAGCACCTCGAGCGACAGCCCGGCCAGCGCCGGCTCCTGCGCGAGGTCGGCGTGCACGGCATACACGCTCTTCAGCGGGCGCGGCGGCGCGGCGGGCGCGTCGTCGTCGGCGTCGTCGGGCGCCGCCTCGGCCCGCAGGTCGGTGCCCTCGTCGGCCACGTCGTCGTCGCCGATGCGGGGGCACACGACGTAGACCTGCCGGCCGGCGCGCACCTCCTCGGCCACGCGGGCCCAGGTGCGCGCCATCCAGTTGGGCTTCTCCTCGGGAACGACGTGGGTGGTGATCGGCGCGCGCCCCGCGGGGAGCTCGCGCAGGGTCGACGTCTCGAGGTCGCCGAACACCGTCATCGCGACGGTGCGCGGGATGGGCGTGGCGGTCATCACCAGCACGTGCGGCGGCACCGCGCCCTTGCTGCGCAGGGCGTCACGCTGCTCGACACCGAAGCGGTGCTGCTCGTCGACGACGACCAGGCCGAGGTCGAAGAAGTCGACGTTCTCCTGGAGCAACGCGTGCGTGCCCACGACGATGCCGGCCTCGCCGGTGACGATCTGGAGCAGGGCGCGCCGGCGCTCGGCGGTGGACTGGCTGCCGGTGAGCAGCGCCACCCGGGTGCCGTGCTCGGCGCCGCCCAGCAGGCCGCCCTCGGCGAGGTCGCCGAGCATCGCGGTGATGGTGCGGTGGTGCTGCGCGGCGAGCACCTCGGTGGGGGCGAGCAGCGCGGCCTGCCCGCCGGAGTCGACCGCGGCGAGCATGGCGCGCAGGGCGACGACCGTCTTGCCCGACCCCACCTCGCCCTGCAGCAGCCGGTGCATCGGCACGTCGAGGCCCATCTCGGCCGCGATCGTTGCGCCGATCTCGGTCTGGCCGGCCGTCAGCGTGAACGGCAGCCGCGCATCGAACGCCTCGAGCAGCCCACCCGCGCGGGCGGGGCGTGGCGTGGTCGACTGCCCGGCGGTGGCTCGCCGCCGCTGCGCGAGCGTCACCTGGAGGACGAACGCCTCCTCGTAGCGCAGCCGCCGCTTGGCCGTCTCGACCTCGGCGATCGTGTCGGGGGTGTGGATGCCGCGCAGCGCGTCGGTTCGCGACACCAGCGTTCGCCGGGCACGCACCGGCGCGGGCAGCGCGTCGGGCACGTCGTCGAGCACGTCGAGCACCCGTCGCACGCTCTCGGTGACGGTCCAGGTGTGCAGCTTGCCGACCTGCCGGTAGATCGGGATGAGGGACTTGCGGTCACCGGCGTCGAAGTCGTCGAGCATCGTGTAGCCGGGGTGGGTCAGCTGCAGACGCGAGTTGTACGTGCCGACCGTGCCCGCGAAGATGCCGCGGGCCTTGGGCACCAGCGCCTTCTGGTGGCCGTAGGCCTTGAAGAAGGTGAGGTCGATGTCGTGCCGCCCGTCGGTGATGACGACGTTGAGCATGGTGCCCTTGCGCTTCACCATCGGCCGGGTCGTGGCGCTCTTGACCTCGGCGACGCCGACGAGGAACTTGCCGACCTCCGCCGTGCCGAGGTCGGCGTCGCGGGTGCGGTAGCGCCGCGGCCAGAACGCCAGCAGGTCGCCCACGGTGTGGATGTCGCGAGACGCCGCGAACTGCTTGGCGGCGGTGCCGATGATGCGGTCGAGCTTGCTCGACTCGGTGGCCACGTCAGGTCACCCCCACTCACTCCACCCCGACCAGGAGGGGGTAGACCGGCTGGCCGCCGTCGATGACGATCACCTCGAGCTCGGGGCGGTCGCGCTCGAGGGCGGCCGCGATCCCCTCCCCCAGGCCGGGGTCGGCCTCGGCGCCCAGCACCAGGGTGACGAGCTCGCCGCCGGCCGACAGCAGCCGGTCGAGCACGTCGCGTGCCGCGACGGCGACGTCGGTGCCCAGGAAGGCGACGTCGCCGTCGACGATGCCGAGCACGTCGCCCGGGTGGCACACCCCGGCCCAGGTCAGGGCCTCCTTGGTCGCCACCGACACCGCGCCGTGCCGGGTGGCGACCGCGGCGCCGGTCATGGCGACCACGTTGCCGTGGACCGAGCGGCCGGGGTCGAGCACGGCGAGCGCCGCCAGGGCCTGCACGGTGGTGCGGGCGGGCACCACGTGCACGTCGATGCCCGAGCCGGCCGCCGCCTGGGCGGCGATCTCTGAGGCCATGAACGTGTCTCGGTCGCCGGGGAGCAGCACCACTGCGCTCGACCCGGTCGACTCCACCGCCTGGAGCAGCTGCCCGGCCGAGGCCCGCCGGCCGGGACCGGAGGCCACCACGACGGCACCGGCCTCGCGCAGCAGGGCACCGATGCCCGGCCCGGCGGCGCACGCGACGACGGCCAGCGGCGCCGGGTGGTCGCGGGTGTCGACCTGACTGGCGAAGTGGGTGATCCGGATCCGCTCCGGCCGCCCGGCGGCGACGCCCGCCTCGACGGCGGCACCGGGGTCGTCGACGTGCACGTGCACGTTCCACAGGTCGGGGCCGCCGACGACGAGCAGCGAGTCGCCGAGCCCGTCGAGGGTCGACCGCAGGGTCTCGACCGCCTCGGGGGTGGTGGCCGTCAGCAGGTACATCACCTCGTAGGCGGGTCCCTCGGCGTGCGCCTCGTTGGCCAGGTCGAGCGGGTCGTGCCCCGGCAGCGGGGGTGAGGTGGGCAGCTGACGGGCGGCCACGGCATCCGCCAGGCGCCACTCGTCGCGACGGTGCAGCGGGGGCCCGGCCGACAGCAGCCCGTCGTCGGTGGCCGACCACCGGCCGGTGACCACGCGGTGGAACGACTCGAGCATGAGCACGCAGCCGGCGCCACCGGCGTCGACGACCCCAGCGCGAGCGAGGGCCTCGAGCTGGTCGGGGGTGCGGGCCAGGGCCTCCTGGGCGGCGTCGACGGCCGCCTCGCACACGTCGGCGAGCGAGCCACCGGCTTCGGCGGCGTCGACGGCGGCGGCGGCCCCGGCATCGGCGACGCTGAGGATGGTGCCCTCCTGCGGGTGAGCGACGCAGGCCCGGGCCGCGGCCGCCCCGGCGGCGAACGCGTCGGCGAGGAGCAGGGCGTCGACCACCTCGGCCCGGCGCTCGATGACGGCGTCGCACAGGCCCCCGACGAGCTGGCTGACGATGACCCCGGAGTTGCCCCGGGCCGAGAGCAGGATGGCTCGCTTGAGCGTGCGGCACTCCTGCACCAGGGTGGCTTCGCCGAGGATGCCGGCGTTCTCGTGCGACGCGACGACCTCGTCGATCGCGGCGTCGAAGGTGAGGTAGAGGTTGGTGCCGGTGTCGCCGTCGGGCACCGGGAACACGTTGAGCGCGTCGATCTCGGTGCGGCGGGCCGCGAGCGCCGCACGCGTCAGCAGCGCCCAGTGGCGGGCGTCGGCGGCGGTGAACACGGTGGGCACGGCCTCACCCTAACGACCTGCACCGTCGCGGCCGGGGACCGTTTTGGTCCCCCGGGCGCGCCTCGGCTACGCTTGTCCGGTTGCGCGCCTGCCATCTGCGGGCCGCCGAGACCCACTCTTTCCACACTTCAGGAGATTCACCGTGGCTGCCAACTGCGACGTCTGCGGCAAGGGACCCGGCTTCGGGCACAGCATCTCGCACTCGCACCGCCGCACCAAGCGTCGCTGGAACCCCAACATCCAGCGCGTCAAGGCGCTCGTCGGCGATGCCGGTGTCACCCCGAAGCGGCTCAACGTCTGCACCTCCTGCCTCAAGGCGGGCAAGGTCAAGCGCTGACCCCCTGACGCACCAGAAGCGGGCGGCTCCCCAATCGGGGGGCCGCCCGCTTCGCTGTCCCTCCGGTTTCTCCCCGACTTCGTAGGGGAGAAGCGGGGCAACACGCGGCGCGCGGCCGTATCGATGCGGTTTCTCGCAGTGAAAGTCGGGGAGCCACCCGGGAGGTGAAGGGTCGGGGAAGCCCCCGGATGCCGGTCAGCCGGCGAAGTGGTCCCAGCCGCGCGCGTCGGGCACCACGCCGTCGACCGTGACCCGGATGCCGTCACCGGCCGCGGGCAGCACCCTGCCGATCACGTGCCACGGCTCGGGGATGCCGTCGCTCACGTCGTCGACGTCAGCGTCACCGGGGATGCCGTCGCAAACGTCGTCGACGTCAGCGTCACCGGGGGCGCCGGTCGCGGCCGGCAACGACGCCGCATGGGTGAACACCCCGACCAGCGAGTGCTCCTCTCCCCCGGCGAGCACCTGGTGCATCGCCGCGGCCTCGCCGAGCGCGAGGGTGAGCGGGCCGGCGGCGAACCGATCGCGCAGCACCGACCCGTCGAGGTCGACCCGCACCCCGCTCGCGGCCGCCACCCGGCCCAGGTCGGTGACCAGGCCGTCGGAGACGTCGATGAGGGCGTGCGCCCCGGCTGCCGCCGCCCGCGGCCCGGCCCGCCACGGTGACACCGGCGCGCGGTGGTGCCGCATCAGGGCGCGCACCGCGAGGGCGCGCTCACCGAGCGGCTGCGCGCCGGCCGGCCCACCGGCATCCGGCGGGTGAACGCGGTCGGGGTCGCCCTCGCCGCGCTCGAACAGCGCCAGCCCTCCCCCGGACCAGCCCAAGGTGCCGCAGACCGCGACCACGTCACCGGGCCGCGCGCCCGAGCGCAGCACCGGCGCCAGGCCGCGCAGGTCGCCCAGGGCGGTGACCGAGACGACGACCACCCCGGGCGGCGCCGACGACAGGTCGCCGCCGACGACCGGGGCCCCGGCCTGCTCGGCCAGCGAGGCGATGCCGCGCGCGAGGTCGACCGCCCACTGCACCTCGAGGTCGGGGTCGGCCACGAGCGACACGAGCAGGGCGGTCGGCACCGCACCCATGGCGGCGACGTCGGCGAGGTTCTGGGCGGCCACCTTGACCCCCACGTCGTGCGCGCTCGACCACTCGTCGCGCCAGTCGCGGCCACGCACCATCGAGTCGGTCGTCGCCACCACCGTCCCCCCGGGCGTGCCCACGACCGCGGCGTCGTCACCCGGCCCGACGGGCACCGACCCCCATGCGGCCGGTCTGGCACCGGCATACACCGGGAAGACCCGGGCGAGCAGCTCGCCCTCGCTGACGTCGCGCAGCCGCACTGGACCAACCCTTCGAAAGACGTGGGGACTCCCGGCACGGTAGCGTCTGATCCGTGCGCCGGTCTCGACGGGCGTGCTCCCGACCGCAGGGGCACCCGTGCCCCGATGACTCACGAAGAGGTGGCACTGCAGTGGTACAGGCCTACATCCTGATCCAGACCGACGTCGGCCGCGCCGCGTCGGTGGCCTCGGCCATCGCGGGGCTTGACGGAGTCGCCATGGCCGAGGACGTCACCGGCCCCTACGACGTCATCGCCCGCGTCGAGGCCCAGACCGTCGACGAGCTCGGCAAGCTCGTCATCGCCAAGATCCAGGACGTCGAGGGCATCACCCGTACCCTCACCTGCACGGTGGTGCACGTCTGAGCCGGCGACGCATCCTCTCGACGGCGGCTGCGCTCGCGGCCGCCGTCGTGCTGTCCGCCTGCTCCTCCGACGCCGTCGAGGTCGTCGTGCCGTCGGACGGCACCGGGCCGGCCTGCCTGTCGGCGACGCTGCTCTGGCCCTCCACCGTGTCCGGGATGCCGCGCCGCGACACCGACCCCGACTCCACCGGGGTCGCGGCCTGGGGCGACCCGGCCGTGATCGCCCGCTGCGGGGTCGCGGCGCTCGGGCCCACCGACACCGAGTGCGTCGAGGTTGAAGGAGTGGGCTGGATCCCGCAGGCGCTCAGCGACGGAACCCGGTTCACGTCGTTCGGCACCGAACCCGCGGTCGAGGTGCTGGTGCCGAAGAAGTACGCCCCGGAGCCGCTGATGCTGCCGGTGTTCGCACCGGTCGCGAAGGCGCTGCCCGGCAACGGGTTGGCCTGCCGCTGATCGACACCTTCGGATGTCGCCGGTCGAGCGGTGGCGCATTGCCGGCGAGAGTGACGATCCGGGCATGTCTCGACCCCTCGGCCTGCCCCTCTGGCCGGAGCACGCGTCAGGTGCTCGCCACACCAGCGGCAGACCGGTTCCTCCGCACACGCCGAGGCCGGACGGCCACGCGCCACTCCAACGGTGCTGCCTCGCGCAGCACCCCCCAACCGCCGACCACCTGCCCCGAGCAGACCAGCAGCCCCGTGCGTCGGTGCACCCAGGTCAGGCCACCCTGGAACCGGGCCCGGCACACCTCGACCGCGCACCACGAACAGACCGATGGCTCGGCGATCTCGTCCACGAGCCCTTCCACGAGCGGCTCCAGCCGGACGACCCCGTCCTCGTCGACATAGGCCACCATCAGACGGGCTCACCCGCCACGGCCGCCAGCCCCACGGTTCGGGCCACCTGGAGCGGCTGGTCGGAACTCGGGCGCGGGCAGGTGGCCCTCATGTCCGAGCGCTGACGTTCATGTCGCAATGCTGGTCGACCGGCGCGCAGAACGCACTACCTTGACGCAACAATTTCGTGTCGGACTGCGGGGGTGGCGTAGCCGTGCCCTCTCCACCGCGGGTGCTCGGTCCACGGCTGACGCCTGCCGACAGTCAGCGCAGGCCGGTGCGGCGCTCGAGCGCCAGGGCGATCAGCTCGTCGATGAGGTCGGGGTAGCTCATCCCGGTGGCCGCCCACATCCGCGGGTACATCGAGTGCGGCGTGAACCCCGGCATCGTGTTGACCTCGTTGACGAGCACCTCACCGGTGTCGGTGAGGAAGAAGTCGACCCGGGCCAGCCCCTCGCAGCCGGCCGCGTCGAACGCCCAGGCCGCCATCTCCCGGATCCGCTGCGCCACGGCCGCCGGCACGTCGGCGGGGGTCTCGAGCCGCACGTCGCCCGCGGCGAGGTACTTGGCCTCATAGTCGTAGAACTCGTGGTTCTGCACCACGATGCACTCGCCGAGCTCGCTGGTGCGGGTGGGGTCGGTGCCGCGCCCCTCGAGCACCCCGCACTCGATCTCGCGACCGAACACCGCCGCCTCGACGACCACCTTGGGGTCATGCTCGCGGGCCGCCTCGATGGCCGCCTCCAGCGCAGCCGGTTCCGACACCTTGCTGATGCCCATGCTCGAGCCGGCCCGCGCGGGCTTGACGAAGACGGGCCAGGACAGGGCGTGCACGGCATCCATGGCGGCGGCCTTGTCGCGGCGCCACTCCTTGTCGGTGATCACGGTGTACGGCCCGACCGGCAGGCCCGCGGAGGCGAGCAGCACCTTCATCACGTGCTTGTCCATCATCACCGCGGATGCCGTGACGCCCGACCCGACGTACCTCACGTCGGCGAGGTCGAGCAGGCCCTGGATCGTGCCGTCCTCCCCGAATGGCCCGTGCAACAGGGGAAAGACGACGTCGACCTCGCCGAGGGTGCGCGGCGGCGAGCCGGCCTCGTGCACGACGAAGGTGCGGTCGACGGCGCTGGTCGGCACGATGACGCTGGCCGCGTCGGTGTCGACCTCGGGCACGTGGCCGGGCGCGAGGCGCAGCGCCTCGGGGTCGTCGGGCACGAGCACCCAGTGGCCGTCCTTGGCGATGCCGACCGGCACGACGTCGTAACAGTCTCGGTCGAGCGCCTCGAGCACGCTGGCGGCCGTCGCGCACGACACCGCGTGCTCGGACGAACGGCCCCCGAACACCAGGGCCACCGTGGTGCGGCCGGTGTCGGAACCGTCGGGGGTCGGGGCAGGGCGGGGCTCGTCGGTGCTCATCGCCCGCGAGCCTAGCCGCTGGCCGGGGGCCGCTCGGGCACCGGCGCACGACCGGACACGACGGCATCCGCCGCGGCTCCCGACATACCCTGAGCCACGTGACGCCAACACCGCACGACCCGGATGCCGACCGGCTCTCCCCCGCCACGCGCGTCGTCGCGCTCGGCCGCGAGGAGGTCGTCGCCGGCGGACAGGTGGGCGCTCCGCTGGTGCTCACCTCGACCTACCACGCCGACGGCGACGTGGTCTACGCGCGCGCGGGCAACCCGACCTGGTCGGCGTTCGAGGCCGCGCTCGGTGACCTCGAAGGCGGCGAGGCGCTGGTGCTGTCCTCCGGGATGGGCGCGGTGGCCGCGGCCCTGTCGCTGCTCCCCCACGGCGGGCGGGTGGTCGCGCCGG
>JBBQNZ010000043.1:0-27494 GCA_038330415.1 Actinomycetales bacterium
GTCTACGACTGGGAGCAGACCCGGTCGCAAGGGCTGGTGATCGAGGTCGACCACCCGCTGCTCGGCACCATCGAGATTCCCGGCCCACCGATCCGCCTCGACGACAACGCGTACGCCGGCGGCCGCAGCGAGCACCTCCACCCCCCACTGCTGGGTGAGCACAACGAGAGCGTGCAGGCCTGGCTCGACGCGTTCGACGAGCCCGACCAGCCACACGAACCCGACGAGCCGCACGCGTCCTGACCCGTCGACATCCCACGACACGCTGATCGGCAAGCCCGGACATCAGCGCGTCGCGGGATCTCGACCTGTGGGGAGGTGTGGCGGGCGGGGCGGGCGGAGGGAGTTGCCGAACGGCATCCGACGCTTGGGCAGGTCCTGACAACGCCCGTGCCCGGCCCGGCTCCTAAGGTCGAGACTGGGCACCGCGCCCGGCCGAACCAGTGACGAGGGAGGTGGTCCGCCATGCGGATCCTGCTCGCCCTGGGCGGTAACGCGATGACCGGCCCTGACGGCAGCGCCACCCCGGCCGCCCAGATCGAGGCCGTCGGCGTCGCGATGCGCGCCGCCGCGCGGCTCGTCGCCGCCGGCCACGAGCTGGTCATCACCCATGGCAACGGACCCCAGGTCGGCAACATTCTCGTCAAGAACGAGCTGGCGGCTTCCGTCGTGCCGCCCGTGCCGCTCGACTGGTGCGGCGCGCAGACCCAGGGGACGCTCGGCTTCATCGTCCTTGACGCCCTTGACGACGCGCTCGCGGATGCCGGCCTGGTCCTGCCGGTGGCCGCCCTCGTCACCCGCACCCTCGTCGACCAGGACGACCCCCATTTCACCTCCCCGAGCAAGCCGATCGGTCGCTACTTGCCGCGTGACCAGGCGCAGGCGCTCATCGAGCACGGCCAGGTGTGGGAGGACCGCGGCGAGAAGGGGTGGCGGCGGGTCGTCGCGTCGCCCGAGCCGCTGGAGGTGCTCGACGTCGGCCCGGTGCGCGTTCTCCTCGAGGCGGGCCACGTCGTCGTCGCGGCCGGTGGCGGCGGCATCCCCGTGGTGCGCGAGCCCGACGGCCGTCTGCGCGGGGTCGAGGCCGTCATCGACAAGGACCTCACCGCAGCCCTGCTCGCCCGCACCCTCGACGTCGACGTGCTGGTGATCGCCACCGACGTCGACCACGCGGCCGTCGACTGGGGCACCCCGCAGCAGCGCGAGCTCGGGCGGGTGACCCTCGCCGAAATGCACCGGTACGCCGCCGAAGGCCAGTTCGCGTCGGGGTCGATGGGCCCCAAGGTCGACGCCGCCACCCGGTTCGTCGGCGGTGGGGGCCCGCGCAGCGTCATCACGTCCCTGAGCCACATCACCGACGCCGTCGAGGGCAGCTTCGGCACCGTGATCGAACGAGAGTGAACCTCTGAACCGCACCGAACGACAACCCAACCCGACAGGCCGAGTCGATCACCCGGCAGCCAGGAGACAACGCACCGTACCCGACTCGATACCGGTCGTTCAGCCCTGGCTCGCGCCGGTTCCTTTGGCACACCTTCGACCCTCTCCAGGAGGTCACCGGCCGATCGCCGCCTCTGGCCCGGATGCCGTGGGCGCCCGCCCCCGATCGGCGCCGCGCCACCGTAGCGTCGAGGCGATGACGACCCAGCGCTTCCCGTTCGCCTTCGCCTCCGCCCACCGCATCGCGGCCCTGCCGTTCGGTGTGCTGCCCTCGACGACCTGGGTCGAGGTCGACCAGGCCCGGCTGCGCGCCCGCTTCGGGTTCTGGACCCTGGAGACACCTCGGGCGAACGTCAAGGACGTGACGACGACCGGGAAGTACTCCTTCATCCGCACCGCCGGCCCGGCCCACCTGTCACTGGCGGACCACGGCGTCACCTTCGCGACCAACGGCGACCGGGGCGTGTGCGTCTGCTTCCACGAGCCGGTGCGGGTGCTTGACCCCACCGGGCGCCTGCGGCACCCGGGGGCCACGTTCACGGTGGCCGACCCCGACGCCCTGGTGGCGGCCCTCGCCGGGTGACGGTTCGGCTAGGAGCGGGCGGCGGCGCGCAACAGGAACGCGAAGACCGCCAGAACCGCGCCGCCCAGCCAACCGCCGAGTGCAGCCGGGGCAGGCACCCACACGAGCAGGAGGATGCCGGGCACGACCAGCGCCGCGGCGAGGTAGGCGAACGTCCGCATGCCGTAGAGGAAGACGAACGGCAGGTAGTGCGCACCGACGACCACCATGCTCGCGGGGAAGAAGAGCTCGCCGTGACCGGACAGCAACGCCACGACCACCACGAGGCCGATGGGCACGGTGAAGGCGATCTGCATGGCCAGCGCCGACGTGGGGTGTCCGGGCGGCAGCGCTGCCGGGCGCCCCGTGAGCCTGATGACGAGCCGGGTGAGCGGGAAGATCAAGGTGCCACCGACGAAGAGCACGACGACCGCGCTCTCGGTCGACATCCACTGGGCCGCTGCTGCCGCGAAGAGCCAGATGACCGCGGAGACCAGCTGTCCGTGGAAGCCACCCGAATAGAGCCCTCGCACGTCGGCCTGGGCTTCGGCGATGGTCATCGTGGCCCCTCCTCGTCCGGTTCTGCTGGCGCCTGGCTACTTGCGCTTCGCGTCCTCGCTGGCACGGTGGTCGACCGTCGCTCCGAGACCGAGTCCCAGTGCGACCCCCACCCCCGGAAGGGTGAGCCACAACGCGTCGGTGGTGAAGGCGAAGAGCACCACCCCGATGGCGGCTCCGACGAAGATTCCGAGCAGCATGCCCAGCTGCGTCGGGGTCACATCATGGGCTGACGACCTGCGGCCGACCATGTCGACATCACTCCTCGGCCCTGCTGGTGGGCCTTGATACCTGCCAACGTACTCCCGGCTCCGCCGTGGTCCGGCGCCGGTCCGACCGTGCCGGACAGGGCCGGACAGGGCCTCGGTGTCGTGGCTCCGGGTGGCGGCTCAGATGCCGCGCATCTGCCGGATCCGCAGGGCAAGGGCCAGCGTGAGCCGCAGCTGCGGGTCGGAGGTGAAGGGGCCGAGCATCCGCTCGAGCTTGGCGATGCGGTAGCGCAGCGTGTTGTAGTGGAAGAACAGCTGCCGCGCGGTCTCGGCCACGTTGAGGTTGGTGTCGAGCAGCACCGACAGGGTGTTGCGCAGGTCGGCGTTCTCGGCGGAGTCGTCGGTGGCGAGGTCGCCGAGCGACTCCTCGACGAAGCGGTGCAGGTCGGCGCCGTCGGGGATGAGCGCGAGCAGCCGGTAGATGCCGAGCCCGTCGAAGTGGGTCAGGGCCGACTCCCCGTTCATCTGGCGCCCGACGTGCACCGCCTTGAGTGCCTCGTCGTAGGCGGCTGGGAGGTCGGCGGCGGAGGTGATCGGCCGCGACACCCCGGTCGAGAAGCTGCGCCGCCCTCCGCCACCGTCGCCGCGCACCACCTTGGCGATCTCACCGACGGTGCGCAGCACGGCATCCGGGTCGGTGTCGGCACCCACCGGCAGCAGGGCGACGATCTCCTGGCTGAAGCCGGCGACCGGCACGCTGGTGTCGCGGGCCCGCACCGCCTGAACCCAAGCCCGCACGAATCGCTCCTGTAGAGAACGCACTTCGTCGGGGGAGCGGGTGGTCTCCTCGTCGTTCTCGTCAGTCTCAGCGACCACCACGACCATCGGACGGGCGAGGTCCCAGCCCAGGGATGCCGCGTGCGAGACCGCGTCTGCCGCCTCACCCGCGCGGCCGGCGAGCGCATCACGGAGGAACTCGGCACGGTACTTGCCCTCGACCGCGGCGACGGCCTGCTCCTTGGTGATGGCCAGGGCCGCGACCGTGGCGGCCCGCTCGAGCAGGTGCACGTCGGCGGCGGTCAGGGGCCGCTCGGGGGAGAAGGCGCCGAGCAGGCCGTGGTCGGAGGAGCCGGCGACGATCTTGACGAAGGCCCGGTTGCCGCCGGGCGAGCCGGGGTTCCGAGGGCCGACCGGCTCGCTCTCGACGAGGAGGCGACCGGTGCGGTCGAAGCAGTCCAGGGCGCGGGTGCGCTCGACCTCGGCCTCCCCGCCGGCGATGACGAGGACGCGGCCGTCGGTGGTGGTCACCACGGCGGCACCCCCGAAGAAGCCCGCCACGGCGTCACCCAGCTCGGCGAGGGCCCCGCCGGCGAGCACGATGCGCACCAGCACGCGGTGCACCTCGTCCTCGCGCTCGAGCAGTGCCGCCTGCCGCTCGACGATCTGCTCCAGCGCCCGCACCCGCGCCCGTGGCTCGCCGGGAAGCGTGTCGAGGTCGACCGCGGAGCCGACGGCGGTGTCTGGGTTCGATGGCAAGGTCTGTGCGTCCCCCGGTCGATCGTTGGCAACAATGACCATCCGGTCACTGTAGACCCCTCGATAGCGTCGCCCCATGCCTCCGGACCGCCCCGCGTCGCGACCCGCGCTACCCGCAGCGGTGTCCACCCTGGTCGCCGCGCTGGTGCACGGTGAGCCGGTCGACGCGACGGTGATGTCTCCCCACCGCCGTCCGCCTCGCCGTCCCGTCCGGCGCCCTCCCCCGACTTTGTAGGTCAGCGGCTGGGCAACACGCCGCCGCCGACCCCTCCCGCGCGGCTTCTGACCTACAGAGTCGGGGCTGGGGGGTGGCCCCGGGCGACCCGGTGCCGGTCGGTGCGGGGCGGCTGGCGCTGCCTGGCCTCGACATCGTGGCGGCCCGCACGTGGCGCCCCGCCCGCGTCCGCCGCACGCCTTCCCGCGGTGAGTGCGCGAGTGGTTGCCCGGAGAGCCTTTTCCGCACTCACGGCGAGGTGGATGAAGTGGGTGATCTGTTGACGAGCGGTTCCGGCCCCGGCAGCGGGTGGCTGGCGGACGGCATCCGCGCCGTGGTCACCCGCCTCCGGTGCTCAGCCGGTCGCCAGGGCACTTCTCGCGGTGAGTGCGGAAATGGCTGTCAGGGCGACCACTTCCGCACTCACGACGAGATGGGGGCGGCGGTGGCAGGGCTGGTCGGGCGGGGGGCTGGGTTGACGCCGTCCGGGGATGACGCGCTGGCGGCACAACCGCAACCGGGCCGGCTCGCTGATCCTGCTGCGCGAGCTGCTGCCCGGCATGATCATCGCCGACGCGTCGTCGGCCGACGTCGCCGAGGCGGTGCGCTTCTCGGGCGCCAACGAGCACTTCTTCCTCAACCTCGGGATGCCGGCCTGCAAGCTCGCCACCCGGGCCGCCGAGGACATCCCCGGCTCGACCGTGGTCACCGTGATGGCGCGCAACGGCACCGACTTCGGCATCCGCGTCTCCGGCACCGGCGACCAGTGGTTCACCGGCCCGGCCAACACCCCCGAGGGGCTCTTCCTCGGCGACTACGGCCCCGACGACGCCAACCCCGACATCGGCGACTCGGCGATCACCGAGACCGGCAGCATCGGCGGGTTCGCGATGGCGGCGGCCCCGGCGATCGTGCGGTTCGTCGGCGGCGACGTGCCGTTCGCGCTGCGGGCCACCCGCACGATGTACGAGGTGACCACCGGCGAGCACCCGGTCTACCAGGTGCCGGTCCTCGGCTTCCGGGGCACGCCCACGGGCATCGATGTCACCAAGGTGGTGCGCACCGGCATCCTGCCGCAGATCAACACCGGCATGGCCGGGCGCGTCGCGGGCACCGGCCAGGTCGGCGCCGGCCTGGTCACGCCGCCGGAGCAGTGCTTCCCGGCGGCCCTGGCCGCCCTCGCCGCCGACGTCACCGACTGACCCGACCCCGGGCCCCCGTTCGAGTTGCCGACCCCACGGAGCGGGCCTACCGTCGGGATCACGTTGGGAGCGCTCCCAGCACCAGGACACCGTCGTTCCGGGAGGGGTTTCAATGCCATCGACGACTCGACTGCTGGGGGTGGCCGCCGCCGGCGCCGCCCTCCTGCTCAGCCCACTGGCCACCTCGCCCGCCACGGCCACCGGTCAGGGCCATGGCCCGGGGCACGGCCATACCACCACCACCCAGACCACGGGCATCCCGGACGGCACGCGCTTCTACGTGCCGCGACTGCCGCACGCCAAGGAGGCGCAGCGGCAGATCGCCCGGCTGCGCGCCACGGGGAACAGGCGCGACGCTGCCGATCTCTCGGCGATGATCGGCACGCCGCAAGCCGTGTGGCTCACCGGTGACACCCCGGCGCAGGTCGAGCGCGAGGCGCGGCAGGTGACCGCCCGGGCGGCGGCCAAGCACCAGATGCCGGTGCTGGTGGCCTACAACATCCCCCTCCGCGACTGTGCCCAGTACTCCGCCGGTGGCGCCACGAGCGTGGCCGAGTACGAGGCCTGGATCGACGCCGTGGCCGCCGGCATCGGCAGGCGAAGTGCCGTGGTGCTGCTCGAGCCGGACGGGCTGGGCATCATCCCCTGGTACACCACCATCAACGGCGACAAGGAGTGGTGCCAGCCGGCCGATGCCGACCCCGCCACGGCAGCCGGCGACCGGTTCGCGATGCTCAACCACGCCGTCGACGCGCTCGGTGCCAACCGCGGCACCCGCGTCTACCTCGACGGCACGCACAGCGCCTGGCTGGGCGTGGGCGACGCCGCCGACCGCCTGCACCGGGCCGGCGTCGAGCGGGCCGACGGGTTCTTCCTCAACGTCTCGAACTACCGCACGACGGCGAGCTCGCTGAAGTACGGCGACTGGGTCTCGCAGTGCCTCTGGTTCGGCACCAACGCGGCCGAGGGCGGCTGGCGGCTGGGCCACTTCGAGTTCTGCGCCAGCCAGTACTACCCGTCCAGCGGTTACGACGACACCACGGCCAGCGACGCGTGGTACCTCGAGAACGTCACCAACGCGGCCGACCCACCCTCCGGGCCGGCCGACCTGACGCACTTCGTCGTCGACACCAGCCGCAACGGCCGGGGGCCGTGGACCCCACCGGCCGGCCTCTACCCCGACCCGCAGGACTGGTGCAACCCGCCCGGGCGCGGCCTCGGCATCCGGCCCACGACCGCCACCGGAGACCCGCTCGCCGACGCGTTCCTCTGGGTCAAGGTGCCGGGCGAGTCCGACGGGCAGTGTTCGCGCGGGCTCACCGACAATGGCGGCGTCGACCCCGAGTGGGGGGTCGTCGACCCGGCGGCCGGCGACTGGTTCCCCCAGCAGGCGCTCGAGCTCGCCCGCCTGGCCCGGCCACCGCTGCGATGACAAACGGTGATGCACAGGGCGCGGCACAGCGCGCCCTGTGCATCACTGCTGCCTCATGAGGCCAGACGCCGGATGCCGTCACGCCCGTCGGGCGGTGGGGGCCGTGTCCCGCCCGTGGAAGAATCGGTCGCGTGACTGCGACCACGTTGGACGGCAAGGCCATCCTCGGCAACATCAAGGAAGAGCTGCGCCAGCGCGTGGCCGCGCTCGCCGAGCACGGCATGGTCCCGGGGCTCGGAACCGTCCTGGTCGGTGACGACCCCGGCAGCCAGTGGTACGTCAAGGCCAAGCACCGCGACTGCGCCGAGCTCGGCATCCGCAGCCTGCGCCGCGACCTGCCGGCCGGCACCTCGCTCGACGAGGTGCTCGCCGTCGTGCACGAGCTGAACGACGACCCCGAGTGCACCGGCTTCATCGTGCAGCAGCCCACCGGGCTCGACGAGAACGCCATCCTGTCGGCCGTCGACCCGGCCAAGGACGTCGACGGGCTGCACCCCACCAACCTGGGCTGGCTGGTGCTGGGCCACCCAGCGCCGCTGCCCTGCACCCCCGTGGGCTGCATCGAGCTGCTGCGCCGCTACGACGTGCCGATCGCCGGAGCCAAGGTCGTCGTCGTCGGCCGCGGCATCACCGTCGGTCGCCCGCTGGGGCTCATCCTCACCCGCAAGTCCGAGAACGCCACCGTCACGCTGTGCCACACCGGCACCCGCGACCTGGCCGCCGAGGTGCGCCAGGCCGACATCATCGTGGCCGCCGCCGGCGTGCCCGGCATCGTCACCGCCGACATGGTCAAGCCCGGCGCGGCCGTGCTCGACGTCGGGGTCTCCCGGGTGGTCGACCCCGCCACCGGCAAGTCCGTCATCGCGGGCGACGTCGCCCCCGACGTCTGGGACGTCGCCGGCTTCGTCAGCCCCAACCCGGGCGGGGTCGGCCCGATGACCCGCGCGATGCTGCTGTCCAACGTCGTCGAGGCGGCCGAGCGGTCGCTCGCCGAGTCACCGGCCGGCGTCGGGGGCTGAGCGTGGCTGTCACCGCACGCACCACGACCCTGGTGTGGCGGGTGCTGCCCGTCGTGGCGCTGGTCGCCCTGGCCGCCGCCTGGGGCCGCGACATCGGCATCGTCGTGGTCGTGCTCGTGGCGCTGCTGCTCGCCGGTGCCGTGCTCGCCGCGGTGCACCATGCCGAGGTGGTCGCCCACCGGGTGGGCGAGCCCTTCGGCTCGCTGGTGCTCGCGGTGGCCGTCACCGTCATCGAGGTCTCGCTCATCGTCACGCTGATGCTGTCGGGCGGCGACGAGGCCGCCACGCTGGCCCGCGAGACCGTCTTCGCCGCGGTGATGATCACGATCAACGGCATCCTCGGTCTGTCACTCCTGATGGGCGCGCGCCGGTTCGGCACCGTGCGCTTCAACGCCGAGGGCACCGGTGGCGCGCTCGCGACCGTGGCGACCCTGGCCACCGTCTGCCTGGTGCTGCCGACCGTCACCGAGAGCCAGCCCGGGCCGGAGTTCACCTCGGGGCAGCTGGCCTTCGCGGCCGTCGCGTCGCTGGCGCTCTACCTGGCGTTCGTCGTGACGCAGACCGTGCGCCACCGTGACTTCTTCCTGCCCGTCTCGCGCAAGGGCGCCCCCCTCACCGAGGACGACCACGCCGACCCGCCGACCAACCGCGAGGCCTACACCTCGCTCGGCTTCCTCCTGCTCTCGCTCGTCGCGGTGGTCGGCCTCGCCAAGATCGAGTCGCCCGCCATCGAGGACGGCGTGCTCGCGGCCGGCCTGCCGGTCTCGTTCGTCGGTGTCGTCATCGCGCTGCTCGTGCTGCTGCCCGAGACGCTCGCCGCGGTCAACGCAGCCCGCCGCGACCGCATCCAGACCTCGCTCAACCTCACCATGGGGTCGGCGATGGCCAGCATCGGCCTGACCATCCCCACCTTGGCGGTCGCCTCCATCTGGATCCCCACCCCGCTGCACCTCGGGCTGGGCGCCACCCAGATCGTGCTGCTCGCCATCACGGTGGTCGTGGCAGTGCTCACCGTGGTGCCCGGGCGGGCGACCCGGCTCCAGGCGAGCGTGCACCTCACCCTCTTCGCGGCGTTCCTGTTCCTCGCGATGTCACCCTGACCCCCCGCCGTCGCCGACAAGGGTGGGAGAAATCGGTGCCATAGCCCCGATTTCTCCCACCCTGGTCCGGGCAAAGCCGCCCGAGTGCTTCGGCTCTGGCAGGCGAGCCCTACTGACCGCGCTCCTCGGGGGTGGCTCGGCGCACCACGATGCGGGTCCAGGCTCCGACGTAGATCCGGTCGTCCTCGGAGAGCTCGCGGCGCTGACCCGGCGCTATCGGGTCAGCCGGCAGGGGACCGCTGGCCGGGCCGACGTAGGTGCCGTTGGAGGACTGGAGGTCCTCGACCCACCAGCGCTGCCCGTCGGTGGTCAGCTGCGCCTGCCGCCGGCTCACCCCCGAGTCGCCCGTGCAGTCGATCTCCGGGTGGATGTTGCGGCTCGAAGACGGGCGGCCGATGAGCACGCTCTTGGCAGCGAGCTCGACGACCGCGGGCAGGCCCGGTGACGGGCAGGGGTCCTCGCTCTCCTGCGCGGCGTACCAGTCGGGGTCGACCCACACCTCGGCCACCCAGTCGACGGCGATGGCCGGGGCCAACGATGCCGGGTCCGCTCCGCCGGGGGCGAGCGCGACGGCATCCGGGGTGGTGGACGGGTCCGGCGGGCGCGGCATCGTGCCCGTCGTGAAGTCGTAGCCGCAGGCCTCGCAGAACAGCGCCGCGACGTCGTGGGGTGTGCCGCAGTTCGGGCAGGCCTGCGGGTCAGGGGCGGCGCTCGGGGCGCCCGCGCCCGCGCCGGCACCCGGGTCCGGTGACGTCGCGCCTGCACCCAGGTCGAGCGCGGATCCGGCTGCGTACTCTCTCGCCGCGGACCCACCCGAAGCCGGGTCGGGAGGTGTCGCCGCATCACCGGCCGGGATGGGGACCCCGCAGGTGTCGCAGTAGTCGCTCGCGGTCGAGGCGTGCCCGTTGGGGCAGGTGAAGGTGCTCACGGGGCCAGCCTGCGCCATCGGCACCCCGGCGCGGTGCACCCGGCGGTCACTTCTTCACCCGCGTCGTCTTGGTGGATGCCGTGTCGAGCGCCATCTCGTCGAGCTTGCTGACGCTGCGCTTCAGGCGCACCGTGCCGGTGTCGGCGTTGTCGATCTCGACGATCTTGCGCAGCCGGGTCGTCGCCTCCTCGTTCCCGGTCTCCTGCGCCAGCTGCACCGCCCGGCCGAGCTTGACCGTGGCGGTGTCGGTGTCGCCGGCAGCCTTGGCGGCCAGGCCGTCCTGGATCGCCTCGGCCAGCTCGGCCTGCCCGGTGTAGTGGGCGACGGCCGGGTCGATGCGCGTGGTGAGGGTGTCGTCGTTGGACCACATCGCCTTGACCAGCCCCTGCGCCACGACCGCGCCGGCCACGGCCACCTGCACCCGAGCCGCCAGCTGTTCCTGGCCCACCGCCTTCGCGGGCAGCCGCACGGCCACGTGGTAGTCGCGTGACTCGTCACCCCACGCGCCGGTGGGGTAGGCCCCGGTGAGGGCGTTGACCTCCTGCCGCCGCGAGGTGAGGTCCTCGACGGTGGGGGAGACCTGGCGCACGAAGAGCACCTGCGACCCCTGCGGCGCCCACACCCGCACCTCCGCATCGGCGACCCCGCGACCCATCGACTGGCGCATGATCTGCTCGAAGTCGGCGGCCATCGACTGCGGCTGGGCGATCAGGTCGACGCTGCCGAGCAGCGCGGTGGCGATGCGGCGCACCTCGGCCACCTGCCACGCCGACCCCACACCGCGGCAGTCGCACTGGAAACGGCCGCGGGCGCCCTCGATGGCGGCGCTGAGCTGCTCCGGCGTCTCGTGCTGGTTGTAGCCGTCGGTCAACAGGATGGCGTGCCGCTGCGTCGCGCTCGGCACCGCGGCGAACAGCCGGGTCGCGAGGGTGAGCCAGGTGCCCATCGCCGTGCCGCCGTCGGCCCGGAACTGAGCCACGGCGGCCTTGGCCTGCGCGCGCGTGGTGGCGTCCATCCGCACCATGGCCGAACGCCCGTCCTGCGGGTACGCCAGCCGCGCCTGGTGGCTGCCCGCGATGACGGCGAACCACACCCCGTCGAGCACCTGGTCGAGCGCCGCCGACGCGGCCACCTGCACGGCCGCGATGTTCTCGCCGCTCATCGAGCCGGAGGTGTCGACGATGACGACCTCGGCGGCATCCCCCGACCCCGACTGGCCGGCCTCGCCGGCCCCCGCGCACGCCACGGTGACGATGGCGTGCACGTCGGTGCCGCCGTCGGGGAGGAACTCGTTCTGGTAGACGTCAGCTGCGAAGGTGGCCATCTGGCGGGGTTTCCTCTCGGGACGGGACGGGCTGCGGTGGTGACACGGCGATGGGCTGGGTGGAGCTGACGGGGGCGCCGGGCGCGCGGGCGCCGACGCGCGCGAGGGCCACGGTGATGTTGTCCTGGCCTCCCTGGGCGTTGGCCCAGTCGACCAGGGCGCCGGCCAGCGCGAGCGGCTCGTCCCCCGCCGAGCGGGCCCGCTCGCCCACGAGGGCAGCGACGGCCGGCGCCTCGGAGCAGTAGTTCCACAGCCCGTCGGAGCAGACCAGCAGCCACCCGGGGCCGTCGAGGTCGAGGGACACGGTGCGTGGGGTGTGGTCGGGGGCGTCGATGCCGAGCCACCGGGTGATGGCGTGTGCCTGCGGCCCGCTCTCGGCCTCGGCACGGGGCATGCCGTTGGCGATCTGCTCCGCGGCGAAGGAGTCGTCGACGGTGAGCAGCCGCGGCGCCGCGCTGTCGGGCAGCCAGTAGGCACGGCTGTCGCCGACCCAGCCCACGGTGAGGTCGGCGCCGTCGAGCACGGCGGCGACGACCGTGCACGAGGCGGGGTTGCCGGGGCCCGCGGTGGTGTTGGCGATCACCGCGTCGTTGGCGGCGTTGACCGCCACGACCAGCGCCTTGGTGCTGGCCGCCACCCGGGTGCCCACGCTGTCGGTCGACCGGATGCCGGGAGCGGCCACCAGGGCGTCGCGCGCGGCCCGGGCCGCGGCCAGGCTGGCGACGTCGGAGCCGGTCGAGGAGGAGACCCCGTCGCAGACCACCAGCACGGCGTGGTCGCCCGCCTCGGGCCTCGCGGCGACGGCCACGGCATCCTCGTTGCGGACGTGGCGGATGCCCCGGTCGCACACGGCCGCGACCCAGGGCGCCGGCTGCTCGGTGAAGTGGTTGCGGGGGCTCACGGCAGCGGCCCCGCACTGTGTGCAGTAGCCGTCGTCGGCGACCTCGCCGCCGCACTCGTGGCAGGGCGCGGCGGCGGCCTCCGGTTCGGGCACCGACGGGGGCGGGGCCGGTGCCTCGGCCGCCGGTGCATCGGCGGCACCTGCAGCACTGGCGGCATCGGCGGCCGGCTCTGGCCCGAGGTCGGCACCGCACGCCTCGCAGAACCGCTCGCCGCCCGCGACCGGGCTGTCGCACGACGGGCAGAGCAGCACAGCGCCGGGCGCGCCCGCCCGGGCATCCCCCGCATCCCCCGTGGTTGCCGTCATCGCAACGTCCAGCGGCGCACCGCGTTGGCCTGGTCGACCAGGTGCACCCGCTCCTCGCGGTTGGGCGCGTGGCCGGCGAGGTCGCGGTAGGCCGCCTCGAGCCCGTCGCGCAGGGCGGGCTCTGCCGCCGGCCGCCCGCCGATGAGCACCGTGGTGTCGGCGCCGTTCGACTCGACCAGCCCCAGTGCCGCGCTGAGCACCTCGACGCGGAACCGCGACCGGTCGACGGGGTCGATGGTGAGGCTCTCGATGCTGTCGAGCGCCGCGGCCAGCGAGGGCAGGCCACCACCGGACTCGGCGAGCAGCCCGGCCCGGCGCCGGCGCGCCTGGGTGAACGCCCGGCTGGTGACCGGCACCAGGTCCAGCGCGCGCACCGCCCCGGCGACGTCGCCCTTGCTCGAGCGGATCCGGGCCAGCCCGAAGGCTGCCGGCGCGATGTAGTTGGCGTCGCTGCGGGCGCAGACCACGTACAGCGCCTCGGCCACGTCGGTGTCGCCGCCGGTCTCGCAGGCGAAGGCGAGGGCGAGCTTGGGCGCGAGCTCGCCGGGCACCTGGCCGTAGACGGCGTTGAACGCGCTCTGCGCCTCGGCCGTCTGCCGGCGGGCCAGGGCCACCAGCCCCGACATCCACACCGCTCGCCACTCCCACGGGTCGTCGGCCAGCAGCGCGCGCACCGCATCGTCGACGCGCCCGAGCTGCCCGGCCTCGAGCGCGGCGTGGGCGCGGGCCAGCAGCACCTCTGGGCTGCTCGCCGGGGCACCCTCGAGGGCCGCCAGGCGCTGCACCGGGTCGAGGATGCTGACGGTGCGCAGCCACGGCATCTGCGGGTCGCCGTCGTCGGTGCGCAGCCGCGGCAGGTCCTGCCAGTCGAGCGAGTCGTCCGAGACTGTGGGCACGTCGAAGAGCAGGGACGACGTGGAGTGCTCGGCCGCGCCCTCGCGTGCGGAGGCGACGACCTCGCGCAGCACCCCGAGGAGCTGCACGCGCAGCTCGTCGGCCGAGACGAAGCGGTCGGCGGGGTCGGGTGCGCAGGCCTTGAGCAGCAGCCGGTAGAAGGAGTCGTGCTGGCGGAACAGCGGCGTCTGGTCGACCGGGGGCAGCGAGGCGACGTAGGTGCTCTGGTAGCCCCGGAACTCCATCGCGAGCACGGTCAGGGTGCGCCCGATCGTGTAGATGTCGGAGGCCACCGAGGGGCCCACCAGCGGCACCTCCGGGGCCTGGTAGCCGGTCGTGCCGTAGATGGCGGAGTCGAGGTCGTCGAGGCGGCGCACCCCGCCGAGGTCGATCAGCTTGATGCCGTCGCCCACCTGGATGAGGTTGTCCGGCTTGAAGTCGCAGAAGACCAGGCCGAGGTCGTGCAGGTACTGGAAGGCGGGCAGCACCTCGATGATGAAGGCGATCGCCTGGTCGACCGGCAGCGGGTTGTAGGCACCACCTTTCGCGCGCATCCGGTCCTTGAGCAGCTGCTTGAGCGAGGTGCCGCCGACGTACTCCATGACGATGTAGCCGGCGCCCTCGTGCGTCACGAAGTTGTAGATCTCGACGATCAGCGGGTGCTCGACCTGGGCGAGGAACTGCCGCTCGGCGATGGCCGCGGCGAGGGCGTCGGGGTCACCCGAGTTGAGCAGGCCCTTGAGCACGACCCAGCGGTCGGAGACGTTGCGGTCGCGGGCGGCGTAGACCCAGCCGAGGCCGCCGTGGGCGATGGCCCCGGCGACGACGTACTGGCCGCCGACGACGTCGCCCGCCTTGAGCTTGGGCGTGAACGAGAACGGGCTGCGACAGGTGGGGCAGAAACCCTCGGTGCGCCCGGGCTGCCCGTCGCGCGAACGGCCGACTGCCGAGCCGCAGGTCGGGCAGGTGCGCCGGTCCACGGGCACCATCGGGTCCTTGAGCACGGCCTTGGCGGCGTCGACCGCGGGCACGGGTGGGATGGACGTCATCCCGGCCCCCAGTCGCGCGCCGCGCAGGCGGGTCGACGACGTGCCCACCCGGCGGGTGACCTTGCTGCCGCCGACGGTCGCGCGCGCGGATCCCAGTGCGGTGGAAGCAAGCTGGTTGGAGGCCCGTGACATGGTCGACGGTGACTGGGCGATGCCGGCCGGTGACGTCGCCGCCGAGACTGCACTGGGGGAGGGGCCCGTGGCTCCCTGGGCCACAACCGCCGACGAGGCACCCGCGGGCCCGGGCGCCCCGCAGACGTCGCAGTAGCCGTCGACCACGGTGCCGGTGCAGCCGGGCTGGGTGCACTGGCCGGCGACCCCGCCGATGGACGAGGCACGGGGGGATGCCGTGGGCGAGGTGACGCTCGCAGACACCACACGGGCGGACACCGCGCTGGCGGATGCCGTTTCGGAGCCGGCGGGGCCCGGCGACCCGCACACGTCGCAGTAGCCGTCGAGGATGGAGCCGGTGCACCCCGGCTGGACGCAGGCGATGGTGCTCATGAGGGCCTTCCTCCGGCGGATCGGGGGTGCTTCGGCGGCGCGGTGGCGCTGCCCAGGTAGGCGACGTAGGCGGCGATCAGGGCGCGGCCACGCACCAGGTCGACCGGCTCGCGGTCGAGGGTCTCGCCGGCGCGCCGTCGCAGCTCGGCGAGGTCGGCCTCGGCCTGGGCCGAGCGGGCGGGGGCGCGCTGGTCGCCGGCCTTGGCGGCGTACGCGCCCAGCATCATCCGCAGCTCGTCGCGCTCGGAGAGGGCCGATGCGTACGCGTCCTGGGCCATCGTCATCGCCCGGCCGACGGCATCCAGCCGCACCAGGTAGGCGTCGACGGCCGAGGGGTTGGTGGGCACCGGGCCGAGCGCCGAGACGTCGGGTACGGCGAACCGGGGGGCTGGCGCCACCTGGGCAACGCACCGGGTCGCGAGGTCGCGCAGCGCGGCGCCCCGCGCCTCCAGCTCGGTGCGCAGAGCCCGTGCCCGGGCCTCGTCGTGGGCGTCGGCACGGCGGTTCGAGGCGCCGACGATCAGGTCGCGCTCGGCCCGCGCCGCGTCCTGCTCCAGCGGCCCGAGCAACCCGCCGACGTCGGCGCCACGCTTGACCCGGGCCAGCACGTCGGCCACGCGGGTGTCGAGCCGGTCGAGCACGGTGGCAGCGGCGGCGTGGTGCTGGGCCGGCTCGCGGTCGACGAGGTCGCGAACCCGCTCCACCGAGGCGCGCAGCGAGCGCAACCGGGCCTGCTGGTCGGCCTCCGACGGGTCGATCCCGAGCCGCGCTCGCAGTGAGGCGGCCAGCGCGTCGGACAGGCGGCAGGCCTCGGGCAGCGAGACGGCCAGGGCCCCGGCCGGCACCGCGGCCGAGCCGCCGCCAGCGGATGCCGTGGGGCGGGCCACGGCGTCGAGCCGGCCCCAGACCAGGGTCGACAGCCGCGCCAGCTCGGTGGGGCCGACCCGCCCGGAGTCCCAGGTCGCCACCAGCAGGTCGTGGCGGTCGGCGACCGCCTTCCACAGCGCCATCGAGAGCAGTAGGTCGCTGGTGTAGGCGGCACTGTCGGTCGCACCGAGCGCCGCCTCGTCGATCGCGTCGAGCTCGGCCTTTCGCGAGTCGCGCCAGGCGCCCAGCTCCCCGAGGTAGCGCAGCGCCTCCGAGGCGTCGAGCGGCTGGCCGAGCCGGCCGGGGGCGGGTGGCGCCGTGGAGCCGTGCGTCGCGGAGATCACGACGCCCGTCCGTAGACCGGCCGCGGCGGTGCCGGCGCCTTTCCGAGGGAGTCGGCCAGCCAGGTGTTGTAGCTCTTGGTCCACCGACCGTCGGCCTTCATCTCCGCCAGCACGCCGTTGACGAAGCTCGCGAAGTCGGCGTTGTCCTGGTTGACGCCCAGGCCGTAGGGCTCGGCGGTGAAGGCCGGCGCCTGCACGACGTCGGCGTAGGGATCCTGGGCGGCCAGCCCGGCGAGCACGGTGTCGTCGCCGGTGATGCCGTCGACCGCGCCCTGCTGGAACAGTACGAGGCAGCCGGTGTGGGTGTCGGCCCCCACCGCCTCGATGTCGGTGAAGGTGCGCAGCTTGTCCATGCTGGTGGACCCGTTGGGGGCGCAGACCTTCCTGCCCGCGAGGTCCTCGATCCCCCGGATCGGGCCGCCGCCCTCGGCCTTCTCGCCCAGGCGCACCAGCACCTTCTGGCCGGAGCGGTAGTACTCGCTGGAGAACGCGATCTCCTTCCAGCGGTCGCAGGTGATCGTCATGTTGCGGGCCACGATGTCGACGGTGCCGTCCTTGACGGCGGGCAGCCGCTGGGCCGCGGTGATGACCTTGAGCTCGACCTTGTCCGGGTCGCCGAAGATGGCCTGCGAGACCCCGCGCAGCATGTCGATGTCGAAGCCCTCGATGCGGCCGGTGACCGGGTTGCGCGAGCCCAGCAGCAGGCTGTCGGCCGAGACCCCCGCGATAAGCCGGCCGCGGTCCTCGATCTCCTTCATGGTGCTGCCGGCGGGCATCGTGCCGGGGTCGGGCAGCGTGGCGGGTGGAGCGTAGGACTTCAGGCAGTTGGCGGTGACGACGTCGGTGCCCGACGGTGCCGTTGAGGGCGTGGGGGTCGCGCTGGGCGACGGCGCCGCGGGGGTCGCCGGCGTGTTCAACGGTGTCGGGTCGTAGGCCCCGGCCGTGGTGCAGGCGCCGGCGGCCAGGGTGGCGGCCAGCGCGATGATCCCCACGAACGCGCGGGCTGGTCGGTGGCTCATCGGTACTCCTCCAGCCGCAGCGAGACGCCCCACCAGGCGCACAGGGCGGCGACCACCCCGGCCAGCAGCCCCAGGGCGCCGGCGAACGGCAGCCACCCGCCGGTGCCGTCGAGCTGCTGCGCGGTCTGCCCGCTCAGGTTGGTGAGCTGCTCGTCGGAGGCGGTGTCGAAGGCGGCGAACGCGCTGTTGCCGGACTTCGGGCCCAACCCGGTGGCCAGCGCCACGGCCTTCTCCCAGTCGCCGCCGTCGTCGAGGGCGCGGATCTCCTGGTGGACGGTGGTGTAGCCACCCCACGGCAGCGGGTCCAGGCCCGAGGATGCCGGGTTCTGCTCGAGCGCGGCGAGCCCGGTTCCCACCGCCGTGGACGAGGCCTGCCAGGCCTTCTCGAAGGCGGCGCCGGAGCCGCGCGCGATGTGGGTCAGGCTCTCGTTCGACTTGGCGTCGAACCCGGCGATCCGGGCCTGGGCCGTGGCCCGGGTGGCGGCGTAGACGCCGTCGCGCGTGGTGTCGACGCTGCTCTTGACCGACAGCAGGCCGACCGTGCCGAGCACCAGCGTCACCAGCACCACCACCGCCCCGGCCGCCAGGGGCACGTTGACGTAGCGGCGGGTGCGCCGCGCCAGCCACACCAGCGACAGCCCGAGCACGACCAGGGCGAGCAACCCGGGCAGCACGAGCCACAGGGCCGACCGGGCGGCCCGGTCGAACTCCTGGGTGACGCGGGCGTCGTTGGCCTCGCCGAGGTTGGTCAGCAGTGGCAGGGCCTCGGCCCGCAGGTCGGCGCTGGCGCTCTTGAGGTACTGCGCCCCGACCGGCAGCGCCTGGCGGTTGTTGGCCCGGGCCTGCTCGACCTGGCTGGTGTAGGTGATGAGCGACTGGTTGAGCGCTGCGAGGGCGTTGCCGTCGGCCGGCTGGTTCTGGGCGGCCCGCGCGATCAGCCCGGATGCCGCGGCGATCGCCTCGGTGTAGTCGGCTCGTTGGTTGGCCGGCTCCAGGCCGCCGACGAGGAAGGCGTTGGTGGCGTCGGCATCCGCCTGCACGACGTTGGTCTGGATGGCCTGGATGCGCACGAGCTGGTCGGAGTTGGCGGCCGCCCGGCCCAGCGCGCCGTCGGCGGACCGGAAGGCCTGGCCTGCCGCCAGCCCGAACAGCAGGGTCACGACGACGCTGACGATGCCCACGGCGCGCAGCCGGCCAGGGGTGCCGGCCATCGCCGCGCGGGCCGTGGCCACCAGCGCGTCGACCCGGCCGCGGATGCCGTCGGCGCCGGGTGCCGCTGCGGGCGCTGGGGGCACGGGGGCGCCCGAGGGTGCCGTGGGTGCACCGGCGGGGGAGCCGGGCCGCGCGGCCATGGCCGACGGGGGCGGCGGCGGGGGAGCAGTGGCTGCCGCCCGGGGCGGAGTGGGGGTCACGGGGTGCCTCCGGGGTCAGTGGTTCGGTCGCCGGGGTGCGGGGGCGCAGCCGCCGGGTCCGGGTCGGACGCGGCAGGGGCCGTTGTGGCTCCCTCGTCGGGCGGTTCCTCGTCGAAATCGCGGGCCACGAGGAGGCGGAGCTGCTCGAGGGTCGGCGCCGGCGTGTCGCGGAGCCGCCAGGCATGGTGTCCGATCGCCGCCTCGAGCGCGTTGCGGGCATACCGGCCGTTGCCGAAGGAGCTGCCCCGCGCGGTGCGGCCGAGCACCTCGCGGAACCGCTGCTCGGCAGCAGGCTCGAGCTCGTAGTCGGCGCCCGTCGTGAGGTGGCGCAGGATGTCGACCAGCTCGTCGTCGGTGTAGTCCTCGAACTCGATGGTGGTGCGGAACCGGCTGGCGAGACCGGGGTTGGCGGCGATGAAGGCCGCCATCGGAGCGGGGTAGCCGGCCACGATGACCACGAGGTCGTCGCGCCGGTCCTCCATCTCCTTCACCAGGGTGTCGACCGACTCCTGGCCGTACTGGTCGCCCGCCGGGCCGGTGCCCGTCAGGCTGTAGGCCTCGTCGACGAAGAGCACGCCGCCGGCGGCTGACGCGACCACCTCGGCCGTCTTGGTCGCGGTCTGGCCGAGGTAGCCGGCGACCAGCTCGGAGCGGTCGACCTCGACCAGGTGGCCACCGGAGAGCAGGCCCAGCGCCTGGTAGATGCCGCCCACGAGCCGCGCCACCGTGGTCTTGCCGGTGCCCGGGTTGCCCGTGAAGACCAGGTGGCGGGTCATCGTGGGGCTCTTCAGGCCGGCATCCACCCGCAGCTTCTCGACCCGCAACAGGGCCACCTGGCGGTGGATCTCGCGCTTGACCCGCTGCAGGCCGATCAGGGCGTCGAGCTCGGCCAGCAGGTCTTCGAGGGTTCGCGGCGGGGTGGTCGGTGCCGGTGGCGGGGCCCTCGTCGGCGGGGCGGGCTGGGGCTCGGCGCTCACCGGGGTGCCGACCGCGTCAGGGATGCCGCTCAGGCTCGCGATGCCGCCCACGCCCGGTGGGGTTCCGCCGGTCAACAGGGCCACGAGGCCCCCGGCCGATGCCCCGCCGCCTGGCTCGGGCCGCACGGCGGAGAGCTGCGCGGCGGCGGCCACCGAGGCGTTGCCGACGACGCGCATCGTCGGCTCACCCAGCTCACAGGCGGCCGCGGCCACCTCGGCCAGGGCCTGTGCGTAGGCCACGGCGTGGGGGGACTGCTGGGCCGCGAGCAGGCCGAGGATCGCCGTCGGGGCTCCCCGCCAGCGGCGGCCGCGGCTCGCCGCATCGAAGAAGTCCTGCGTGCTGGCGCCACCCGCCGCGGCACTCCAGTCCGCGGCAGCCCCCGGTGCCGACTCGGCGACCGCGGCTGCGAGGAGGAGCGCCTCCTGCCGGGCGGCCGCACCGTCGGCACCCGCGTCGGTGGCCAGGGCGGCCACGGCATCGGCCGCCTCGGTCAAGGTGACCGTGCGCGGCGGGCTCGTCGGGCCCGTGGCCGGGCTCATCAGGCGTCCCGCCCGGCCGGCGGCTGCAGGCGGCCGAGCCCACCGGCATCCGGGCTCGGGGTGCCGGGCATCGGCGGCAGCGGCGCCGACCCCACGTCGAGCGCCCCGCCGCTGGAGGCGGCGCCGAACTTCTCCGACAGGAATCGCCCGTGCGCGACGAGCGCGTCGGCGTCGGCGCGGCACACGGCATCGAAGACCTTGTCCATGGTGGCGGCGAGCAGGTCGAGCTGGTCGATGAGCACCATGAGCGAGGACTTGCCGTTGTCGACCGGGCGGTTGTCGGCGAACTGGCGGGGGAGCCGGAGGTAGCCGCCCACCGCCTCGGGCAGGTAGTCGGTGGCGGTCGCCATCACGGAGTAGGCCTGGGGGCTGCCGGCACCGAGGTTGGGCAGGCGGGGGATGGTGTCGCGCACGACCTGGTCGACCCGGCGCACCCGCGAGGCGACCGGCGCCGGGACCGCCCCCGCGGCGACCATCGACTCGACCCGGTCGAGGGCGGCGAGCAGGTCGGCGCTGGTCGGCACGGTGGGCACGACGAACCCGTCGCCCTGCTCGTTGTTCTGGCCGCGGCCGAAGAGGCGGCCGAGGAAACCACCCGACATGTGCTCACTATGCCTGAGCGACTTTCTCAGCGCCCAGCACCCCGGGTGCCGCCGAGGTCGAGCGACCCGCTGGCCACCCGGTCGTCGTGCTGCTGCACCCGCTCGAGGTAGGCCTGCGACTTGTTCACCTCGGTCTCGAGCGTGCCGATCGTGGCGGCCATGCTGTCGAGGGCCTGCACCTTGAAGGTGTCGATGGCGTCCATGGTCGCGTAGATGTTGGCGAAGGCCGCCTGCAGCTGGGGGAGCCCGATCGTCGCCGACGCCGCCTGCTGCTGGATCTGCACGGAGTTGTCGCGCAGCATCTCGCTGGTGCGCTCGATCATCCCGCTGGTCGTGGTGTTCAGGGCGGTGATCTGGTCGAGCACGAGCTTCTGGTTGCCCAGCGCCTGGGCCACGATGACGGCCGTGCGCAGCGCCGAGACGGTGGTGGTCGACGCGCGGTCGACGCCCTTGATCAGCTCGAGGTTGTTCTTGATGACGATGTCGATCGCGAGGTAGTTCTGGATCGACACGGCCAGCTGGGTCAGCAGGTCCTGGTGCTTCTGGCGCACGTAGAACAGCACGTCGTCGCGCAGCGCCTTGGCCTTGTCGGGGTCGGTGGCCTCGAGCTCGGCGATGCGGGCGGCGAGCCGGGCGTCGAGCCGCTCGGCGACGTAAACGTACTGGTTGAGCCGGCCCATCGCGTCCCAGAGGTACTGCTTCTCCATGTTCAGCGCCGCGTTGTCCTTGGCCAGCTCGTCCTGGCCGTCGCGCAGGGCGTGCAGGATGCCGTCGAGGTGGCTCTGCGCCGACTGGTACTTGCGGAAGTAGTCGGTGACCTTGTCGCCGAACGGCACCATGCCGAGGAACTTCTTGGCGCCGGTCGCCCCCTTCGGGTCGAGGTCCTCGATGGTGCGGCGCAGGTCGAGCAGCGTCGATCCGACCTTCGACCCCTGGGAGAGGCCACCCTCCTTCAGGGCCTTGACCGGCGAGCTGAGCAGGCGGTTGGAGGTCTCGGCCGCCGCGCGGATGTCGCCGTCGCCCATGGTGCGCACGTCGGTGGCCTTGGCGGCGAACTCCGGCGAGCGGGGTGCGGCGGCCATCAGCGACTCCAGGTAGCCGTCGACCTTGGCGTCGAGCCCGGGCAGGGCCGCGGACGCGACGGCGGGAGCCATCCGCGGGGCGGCGGTGGCCGCCACGGGCTGCGACGGAGGAGGCGCGGTGAGGGTGAGCGTGGCCGCGGCAGTGGGCGGCTGCAGCGGGGCAGGCTGTTGGTCGGTCATCGTGCTCCCTTGTGTTCGAGCGGACCACGGGCGCCGCTCGCTGACCGGTGGACGAACGGCCAATCTACGCGGTTCCCCGCAGCGGTGATCAGGAATCCGCGAGGCGCCGTGACCTGGGTCGGGTGCGGCGCAGGCTGCCTGCCTCGGCGCTCAGCGGAACGTCGACCGCAGCGACTCGGTCGCGGTGTATCGCGGGCGCCAGCCGAGCTCGGTGCGTGCCTTGGTCGTGTCCATGATGGCCGGGTGGCTGAGGGCCTCGACCCACTGTGCCGACGACGGAAGGTACGGCAGCTTTGCGATGCCACGCGCCAGCGCGGCGACCGGCCCGCCCGGGAGCCGCACCGGCCGCAGGCCGATCGCCCGGGCGATGTCGAGAAGCGTGATCGCGTCGTCAGCGGCGATGTTGTAGGCCCCGGGCGCACCGGCGCCGACGACACACAGCCGCAGTGCCTCCGCCACGTCGTCCTGATGGATGACCTGCAGGGGCAGGTCGGGCACCAGCGCCGGCAGGCCGGGCAGGTGCCCCCACGCTGCGCCCGCGGCGTGCACCAGCGGTGCCAGCACCGCGGGGATGCTGGCTTTGCCACCGACCGCGTCGGGACCGAGCACGATCGGGGGTCGCAGGAGGTAGAGCGCCGTCTTCGGGTGTGCGGCGGCCTCCTGGTGCAGCAGGTGCTCGAGCTCGGCCTTCTCCTGGGCGTAGAAGAGGCTGTCAGCGGGTCGGGTTGCCCAGTCCTCGCGAATCCCGATCGGGTTGTCGCGATAAAACCCGTAGGCGGCCACTGACGACGCGTACACGAACCTCTCGACCCCCGCGTCGGCGGCCGCGCGGAAGGCGTTCAGGGTGCCCTCGACGTTGATCGCACGGGTCGTCTCCCGGCCGCCACCCGTGATCAGAAAGGCCAGGTGCACGACGACGTCGGCCCCCTCGAAGGCCGCCCGCAGCGCGCCGGCGTCGCGGACATCGCCGCGGCGGTACTCCAGCTTCGACCAGCCTCGCGCGGCCGGGTCGAACGGTCGCCGGGCGATGCCGATGACCCGGTCGACCCGGCCGTCGTCCTGCAGCAGGGGCATCAGCGCCAGCCCGAACGTCCCGGTAGGCCCGGTGACCGCCACGGTGAGTCTCCCGGCATCTGCCATCGGCTCACCCTAGCCACGCCGCGCTGTCGGCAGGGTGACGACGACGTGGGCGTGGGCCCCGAGGAAGTGCCAGTCGCGCGTCGTGCTCGGGCGACCTCGTCGCCCCCGCTGGACGGGACCTACCGGTGGGTGGCTCCGGCGCGGCTGTCGGACAACCCGATCGGGGTCGGTGCTGCCAAGGGTGCGGTGGTTGTGGGTGGCACGGTGCACCTACAGGTGTTGGGTCGTGGTGGGCAATACCTCGTCGGGCACTGTGCAGGTCACCGTGGGTGGCGTCGCGCCGTCGATGCCGTCGGCCGGCCGTCTCCTCTCGGCGAGGGGCGCCGCACGATCACCCTTGCGGTGGATCACGGCGGTGGGTGCCGTGATCCGACCGAGGTCCGCGGACACGTCTAGGTCGTAGCAGGCCGCCAGCAGCTGGTGCGCCCCTGCGGCAGAGGGAGATTCGCGCTAGTAGCGCGAGAACATCGCCCGGAACCCCACCAGCGCCATGGTGTCCCGCCTTGGGTGGTCGACGAAAGCGGCGAGCGCTCGGTCGCACGAGCACGGACGCCGCCCGCTCGGGTGAGCGGGCGGCATCCGTGCTCGTGGTCAGCTGGCGGAGGTGCAGTCCCCAGTCCGTCTAGTCCTCGGCGAGCACCTCCCAGAAGCGGGCCCTGAGGGCGTACTTGGTGGCTTCGTCGATGTCGTAGACCCCCAGCCTGGCCGAGAGGTCGGTCAGGAGGGTGCGGTCGAGGTCGCTGGGGATGAAGGGCTTGTCCCGGCGCACCCGGTGCTGCTCCGCGGCGGTCGTCTGCACGAGCCAGGCGGCGGCCACCCCTCGACACACGTCGTCGACCGCCACCTGCACCTCGGCGGCCGGCGTCAGGGGCCGCCCGGCGCTGTCGCTGCTACTGGTGTAGACCAGCGCGCTCCTTGGAACAGGGCCGGCGGTGCCGATGCCGTGTGCCTTGGTGGCGGCCAGGATCGCCGGTGTCGGTCCGCTGGCCGTAGCGACCCCGGGCGTCGTTCGCTCGATGGCAGCCGGTGCCGGGTGTTCCGGCGCTGCGGTGTCGTCGGCTGTCGTCGTGGTCACGGGTGGGGCCAGCGTTCGAACCAGGACGGTCTTGTCGACGACCTCCGTGTCGAGAATGACGACGTCGTCGCACGCGCGCACGAGGTGTCTGGCCACTGCGTGCGGCTGCCCCTTGGCGTCGGGCACGGCGAGGATGACGACCTGGACACCGTGCCCCTGGGCCTCCTCCACCGCCTCGGTGAGGTCGTCGTCGCCGGACAGCAGGTAGATCAGGTCCGAGACCTTGTTGCGCCCGTGTGAGGCGAGGTCGAGCCCGATGCGCAGGTCGACTCCCTTCTGCTCGCCATGGGGGGACAGCCGGCCGAGCCGCAGCTTCACCCGAGGCAGCTCTCCGATCGTCTCCTGGGTGCGGTCGGGTGCCCCGCCCGGCTTGGATCCGGAGTCGTACCAGTGCAGGCGCAGCACCGGGAGCCCGCTCTCGCGCTCGGCCTGCTTGATGATGCCCGACACCAGGTCGGGGTACGAGATCACCACCCCGCTCCGCAGGGAGGTGCCGGTCACCCGAGTCGCTGCGCCCGCGAGGAGGTATCCGACGTCCACGTAGACGGTGCAGTGACTTCGCATGACCTCAGGCTCTCAGATCCTCCGACGAGCCGGTCGCTGTGCCCGTCGCCTGAGGGTGCGGGCTCGTGACGCCGGGCCGCGCTCGAACAGGCTCAGCAGACCTCGACAGAGGGCGGCCCGGCGTAGCACAGTTGGCGCGACCCAATTCGTGCTGGGTGGATGCCGGCAGCCCAGCTCAGCGGCTGCGTGAACGGCACCGAGAGAGGAAGGCCGGTGGCTCGACGCAACGCTGTGGCCACGCTCATCGCTGTCCTCCTGGTCGCCATCGGCGCTGCAGGCTTTGCGCTCGCGGACTCCGGCGCAGGCTCGCAGGACCAGTGCGCGCTGCCGCTCTCGGAGCGGGTCGGTGGTTGGTGGTGCCCGGGCTCAACACCGGACCCCTGAGGTCGCCCTCGTCATGCTCAGGTGGTCGGGGACCACGGTGTGCAGCCGATCAAGGGCGTCGGCAGGGTTCATCGCACGCTGCACCGCCTCGGCTGACCTCGGCGAGCGCCGGGTCGGCGGGTTGGTGCTGTAGGACTGCGAGGGTTCGGCGCTGGTGATGATACGAAGGCGTCTCAGGGTGTACGCCCCAGGTCGACGAGGTGCTCAGTGCCGTCTTCCATCCGAACGGTGAGGACCGGCTGGTAACCGTCCTCCACCCACTCGGTGATGCTCGACCACGCCTCACGCGCCACCTGCTCCGGGGTGTAGCCCTCGGTCAGCATGGCCTCCTGGGGGAACACGTCGGCCCGCAGGGTCACGGTCGGGCGGTGCTCGGTCGTATCGGGCGTTGGCGACCAAGGGTGGGCCTCCAGGTGCCAGCCCAAGGTCTCCTGCGCGCGGTCGACGGACTCGCTCTCGGTGTCGGCCTCGACGACCACGAACGTTCCGCTGACGAACCACTTGGTCATTTCAGCGCGCCTCGAAGGGTCGGTGAGCAACAGGAGCCTTCAACGCTCGTTGCGCCCACAACCTTGGTGATGGTGCCACCGACCTGAGCCCTCTCGAAGTTCAGGGCGGTACTAGGTCGCATGGTGTGGATCAGGCTGGTCATGTTCGCCTCTGACTGGGTTGGAAGTCGGGGAGAGTTTGTCGGCTACTTGGATACCAACGGGTGCGAGCAACGGCAGGTGGCTTGAGAGCGAGGCCGGTAGTCCTGTTGTTGGTGCCGATGAGGGTTTTGGGGCGCTTGCAGAACTTGACGATCTCGCGGAGGGCTTCAGCGCCTACCCACGGGGACGCCTGAGCGGAGCACCGCTCGAAAGCAGATCCGTGAGCGCGAACGGAGTCACACGGAGCTCAGATTCGGTGGCCGTTGTTCCTGGGCCAGCTGGGAGGCGACCTGCGCGGTGACGCCCCTGGCGATCTCGAACCCCTCGATCCAGACGCCAGCCGGCTGCGCAGCCGCCCTTGCCCAGACCGGGTCGCACCGGGAGCACTGGCGGTGGGCAAGTGACTCGACCGCGATGTATGTCGCCCGCCACTCCGCGCACTCGAGTAGGACCGGCCCAGTCCAGACCCCTGTGTCAGGCACTTGTTGGACGCGTCCAGTGAGAAAATGCGCTCTGGGGCTCCGCTCCTCGCACGTGACGGGGCCCTCCCCAGGCAGGAAGCCCGGGACCACGACTGGCCGGCCGTCCATCAGGTGGCGCAACAGCGCGCATCGGTCGGAGCCCAGGAGTGTGTTGAGTTCGGCCACGAGCTCTGCCGTGGAGCTGGGGTGTGTCGGCGCCAAGATGACGTCCATCTGGAACTCCGTGCTTTTCATGATCGAAAACTAGATGACCTGATCGGTCACGAACACGGAATCAGACTAAAATTGTACGATCGCAGCAAAACTTTTCGTCTGTGAAAAGTGTTGGTCTGTAGCATGTGGGGCCGACCCGATTTTCGCGAGGAGCCAGATGGTCCGCTCTGATCCGACGCGCGCGCCCGCCATGGGCGTCGCGGCCCTGCCCGAGGTCGCGTCGGCGCTGAACCGTCTTCTGACGACGGTGAAATGGGTCGATGACGAGGGTCGCTTGCGGGATCTCGACAACAACGTCCACCTCGCGCGCGAGGTCTCCCGGCTACGAGGGCCGACTCCGCATGTGCAGATTCAGCGAATCAGGCAGGGCACCCAGCCGGACCCGCGTGCGAGCGTTCTGTGGGCCGTCTGCCGGGTCCTCAGCCAGCACGCCTGCATCGAGATCACCATGGACTACTTCTTCGAGCCGACTACTCGAAGCCGGGTCCAGCGGGCGCTGGACCTCGAGCTGGAGCGGCTAACGATGCAGGTTCGGGGGCAGCGCGGCTAGACACGGTCCGCGCTCGCGCGAACCAAGGCCCCGGGGAGGGAGGTGTGCCCAGCGAGCAGCCATCGGAAGGTTCAGGACAGTGTTGTTGCGCCGTATGGCGACGAACGCCAGCCTGAGCATGGCCGCCATCTGAGGGACGGCGACTCAGCGAGCGCGAGGTAGAACAGCGCTTGAGCGCCGGGTGTCGGTGCCGATGGCGCCGAGGTAGGTCGCGATCCCAGACACCGCCAAGATC
>JBBQNZ010000044.1:0-27292 GCA_038330415.1 Actinomycetales bacterium
GACCCGGCGCGCCTGCTCGGGTACCACATCGAGGTGCGACCCCGACTGAAGTCGGTGACCTACCACCTGGGATCGACGACGGTCGGACCGACGACCTCGCTGGGCGGTCCGCACCCGACCGGCGACATCCGTGCCACGTACACCCAGCCCGGCACCCATCGCGTTCGGGCCGACATCGTCTACACCGGGCAGTTCCGGGTGGGCGGTGGCCAGTGGTTCGACATCCCCGGGGAGGTCGACCTCCAGGGAACCCCCGTCACCCTCACGGTGCGCGAAGCCAAGTCCCGGCTCTACACCCACTGAGGCGTCTCGGTACCAAGCCGAACCAACACGCACTGGTCGACCTGTCCGCATCGGCAGGGTCGGGCTGCTGACGAACGCCAGGGCGGCTGCCCGCGTGGGCCGCTACGAAAGTCCCCCGATGCACCGTGGCGAATCGGCCCCGTGGTCGGCCGCCGTCCACAGGTCAGGCTGCGCGGGCGCGTCATCCACAGATCTGCCGCGTCAGGGCGTCGCTGCGCGGCGATGTCGGTGGTCGCGCCTAGGGTCGTTTCACCACCACACGACCGGGCCGGCGGGCGGTCCGGCCAGAGCACCCACCGGAGCAGGGGAGGCGACGATGGAGGTCACGAGGGCGCTGGCCACCGGGCGCCGCCTGCTGCGCGAGCACGGCCTGCACGACTGGTCGATCGTCGCCGACCGGGCCAAGACGCGCGCCGGGGTCTGCCGGTTCGCCAAGCGCCAGATCGGGCTGAGCGCGCCGCTGACCACGCTGCACTCCGACGACGAGGTGCTCGACACGATCCTGCACGAGATCGCGCACGCCCTGGTCGGCCCGCAGCACGGGCACGACGCGGTCTGGCGGGCCAAGGCCCGAGAGATCGGCTGCAGCGGTGAGCGTTGCGTGTCCTCCGACGCCCCCCGGGTGCCCGGTGACTGGGTGGGCCGGTGCCCCGCGGGCCACGAGAAGACCCGCCACCGCGCGCCGACGCGCCTGATGTCCTGCGGGGTCTGTGCCCGTCGGTTCGACCAGCGGCACATGTTCACCTGGAGCTACCGGGGTCGCCCGGCCACCCTGCCCCCGGCGTATGCCGCGCAGCTCGCGGCCCTGGCCGCCACCCGCCGCCCGGCCCAGCCGCTCACCGCCACCCCGTTCGTCGGTGACCTCGTCGAGGTGTCGGCCGGGCCATGGCAGGGGCTCGTGGGGGAGGTCGAGCTGGTGGGCGCCGTCCGGTGCCAGGTGCGGGTCGACGACGACGAGCTGGTCAGCGTGCCGATCGAGGCCGTGCGGGTGCTGCCGGCCAGTGCCGCTCGTCGCTCCCGCAGCAGCCTCCTCTGATCCGCCGAGGGGCGAACCGGGTCCGTCGCCGACGGTGAGGACGCTCACGCGGCCGGTGGCCAGAGGGCCCCCGCATCGCTGGGACAATGGACTGGTGAGCGAGAACGTGGTCCACGCCGACGGATCGACTGGCGACCTCACGCGCCCGGTGGTGCGCGGTGAGGGTTTCGGCGAGTGGCGCCCGCCCACCAAGGGCCTCGACCGGGCCTTCGTGCTGGCCGGCGGGGGAGCCACCGGCATCGCCTGGGAGGCCGGCATCATCATCGGCCTGCGCGACGGCGGCATCGACGTGCGCGACGCCGACACCATGATCGGCACCTCTGCGGGGTCGATGGTCGCCGCCCACCTTCGGGTCGGCACCGACGAGGGCAACGCCTTCGCGCGGATCCAGGAGGGAGCGCCGCTGGCCAGCTACGGCCGGCTCGGCCCGTTCGACGCCGCGCGCTACCTGCGTGCGCAGCTCAACCTCGACAAGCGCAGCGGGCGGGCCCTGGTCGGCCGCGCCGCCCTCAGCGCGCAGACCACCACCGAGGAGGACTGGCTGCAGGCCATCGGCCTGGGTCTGGTCGGCAAGCCGTGGCCCGAGGGGCGGCTGTTCATCACCGCCGTGGATGCCGAGACCGGCACCTCGGTGGTCTTCGACAACACCAGCGGCGTGCCGCTCGAGCGGGCCGTCGCGGCCAGCTGCGCGGTGCCGGGTGTCTTCCCCGCCGTGGAGGTGGGTGGACGCCGCTACGTCGATGGTGGTTTGCGCAGCATCGCCAACGCCGACCTCGCCGCCGGTCACCGCCGGGTTCTCGTGCTCTCGCCCTACCCGATCGCCTCACACCTGCGCGACCTCCCGCCGGTCCAGCTGCGCATGCTCAAGCCGTCGGCCAAGACGCACCTCGTCGTCCCGGACGCCCGCGACCTGTGGGCGATGGGCGCCAACCCGCTCGACATGTCACGCGGCGCCGGCACCTTCGAGACCGCCCGGCTCCACGGAGCCCGGATCGCCGAGCGGGTCGCCGAGACCTGGGCCGACTGAGCCGGCAACGCCGACACGACGTCGATCCCGACAAGCCGGCGATGCCGACAGGGCCGGCGCCGCCGACGATGGCACCGCTGACCATGCCGGTAACGCCGACGACGTGCTCGGTGCCGCCGGGTGTATCACCCGCGCGGCCGCGCTCCTCCTGAGCAGTGAGGCCACGGACCCGGGTGGCCCATTGCACGCCGGAGGCCCCCATGGCTGCGCTCGATGCCCTGCCGCTGCTCAAGCTCCCCTCGTCCTGGCCGCTGCCGGTCGTGGCCACGGTCTGCATGGCGGCCCTCGCGGCCCTGGACCTGTTCGGCGCCTTCGCGGCCAAGGAGTGGGCCGAGAGCAAGAACACCGCGGCGCTCGCGGTCGGCGCCCTGTCGTTCCTCGTGCTGTTCTGGGTCTACGCCTCCTCGCTGCAGTACGCCGAGCTGGCCGTCGTCACCATGGGGTGGATCGTGCTGCTGCAGGTCGGCATCCTGGTCATCGACCGGATCGTGTACGACAGCGCGCTGCCGGCCGGCAAGCTGGCCGCCGTCGTGATCATCCTGGCGGCGCAGGGCTACCTGGTGCTGGCGCCGAGCGGCCCCACCGCCTGACCGCTGGCCTCTGTCACGCACCCCACACCGCGCCGCTTGGGGGACCGGCCACAGCAGCGCCTCACCCCTCGCTAGGCTCGGCCGCGAGGAGGCGACGATGACGTCACTGCACCACGCCGGCAACCCCGGCACCCCTGACCCCACCGGTCACAGCGCCCACACGGCCGCACAGATCGCGGTGGTCGAGCGGTACGCCGCGCACAACTACCACCCGCTGCCCGTGGTGCTCACCTCGGGCGAGGGAGCCTGGGTCACCGACGTCGACGGCCGGCGCTACCTCGACTGCCTGGCCGGCTACTCCGCGCTGAACTTCGGGCACGGGCACCCTCGCCTGCTCGCCCGCGCCCAGGAGCAGCTGGCCCGGCTCACCCTCACCAGCCGTGCCTTCCACAACGACCAGCTCGGCCCGTTCGCCGAGGCGTTGGCCGGCCTCACCGGCAAGGACATGATCCTGCCGATGAACACCGGCGCCGAGGCCGTCGAGACCGCCCTCAAGGTCGCCCGCAAGTGGGGCTACCGGGTCAAGGGCGTCCCCGACGGCACGGCCAGCATCGTGGTCTTGGAGGGCATCTTCCACGGCCGCACCACGACCATCGTCAGCTTCTCCGACGACAAGATCGCGCGCGACGAGTACGGCCCCTACACACCGGGGTTCCGCACCGTCACCTACGGGGATGCCGACGCGTTGCGGCACGCGATCGACGACACCACGGTCGCCGTGCTGCTCGAGCCGGTGCAGGGCGAGGGTGGCGTCGTCATCCCGCCCGAGGGCTACCTGCGCGAGGTGCGGGCGATCTGTGACGAGGCCGGCGCCCTGATGATCGCCGACGAGATCCAGTCGGGGCTGGCCCGCACCGGGCTCACCTTCGCCTGCGACCACGAGGGCGTGGTGCCCGACATCTACGTCCTGGGCAAGGCCCTCGGCGGCGGCCTCTACCCCGTCTCGGCCATCGCGGCCGACCGCGAGGTGCTCGAGGTCATCACCCCCGGCTCCCACGGCTCGACCTTCGGCGGCAACCCCCTCGCCGCCGCCATCGGGCACGAGGTCGTCACGATGCTGTCCGAGGGCACCTTCCAGCGCCGTGCGGCCGAGCTCGGTGCCGTCCTCGCCGGCCGCCTCGAGCCGCTCGTCGGTCGTGATGACGGCCACGGGCTCGCCGCCGTGCGGGTGCGCGGGCTCTGGGCGGGCCTGGACATCCAGCCCGGTGGCCCCAGCGGTCGCGAGCTGTGCGAGCGGCTCATGCACCGCGGCATCCTGGCGAAGGACACCCACGGGTCGACCATCCGGCTGGCTCCGCCGCTGGTGGTCACCGAGGGCGAGGTCGGCCTGCTCGTCGACGCGGTCGCCGACGCCCTGCTCCAGCCTTAGGAGTTCGAGCCGACCTACGCGGAACCGGCCCGCACGCCCACGGCGCCATCGCCCTGCGCGGAGCCCTTCTCGGCCCGCGCGGCGTTGCGCGCGATCTCCTCGACGATCTCGGCCCGACGGGGACCGGGCAGGTCGTGCGCCATGTCGGGGAAGACGACCAGCCGCGAGCCGGGCACCGCTCGCGCCGTGGCGATGCCGCCGCTGGGCATCACCAGCTGGTCGCGCAGCCCGTGGATGACCAGGGTCGGCACCTGCACCTCGCGCAGGGCGGGCGTGCGGTCGGGGCTGGCCTGGATGGCGACGAGCTGGCGGATCGTGCCCAGCGGGTTGACGTTGCGGCCGATGGCGGTGCGCACCATGCCGCCGATCTCGTCGGCGTCGAAGTGCGGGCCGGCGATCAGCCGGAAGCCCTCGACGGCCAGCCGCTCGGCCTCCGCGGGGTCCTCCGGGCGCGGCGCCGACATCGACATGGCTACGGTGGGCAGCAGTCGGGGGGAGACGCTGCCGTGCCGCCGGTCACCGGTGTTCGACATGATCGAGCACAGGCTGAGCACCCGCTCGGGGTGGTCGATCGTGAGCTGCTGGGCGATCATCCCGCCCATCGACACCCCCACGACGTGAGCCGCGCCCACGCCGAGGTGGTCGAGCAGCGCGACGGCATCCGCGGCCATGTCGGACAGCAGGTAGTCGGCGCGGGCGTAGCGCCGGTGGGCGAAGCCCTTGAACAGCGCCGCCCGGGTCGGCACCGGCCCCTCCGTCTTCGTGGACAGCCCGATGTCGCGGTTGTCCATCCGGATGACGCGGAAGCCGCTGTCGGCCAGCCCGCTCACCACATCGGCCGGCCAGGCCACGAGCTGGGCGCCGAGGCCCATCACGAGGAGCATCGCTTCGCCGTCGTCCGGCCCGTCCACTTCGTACCCGATCGTCACGTCACCGAGCTGCGCACTGGTCATGGGCGCAGTCTCGCACCCGTCGAAGGCCGCCGGAGCCGACCTGCCCCGCGGGCTAGGCTGGCGGCGTGAGAGAACCGCTGACCTACGTCGTCGTGGGTCTGGCGTTCCTGCTGTTCCTCGCCGCCGGCTACTACGCCCTGCGCGACCGGCTGGTCGACGACAAGCTGCTCGCCGTGGCGGCGCTGCTCGAGTTCGGGTTGCTGGTCATGCTGCTGCTCGGGATCGCCGGCCTGGGCACCATCTCCGACGCCACCGAGAAGGCGACCTTCGTGGCCTACCTGATCTCGCTGCCGCTCATTCCCGTCGGCACCGCCCTGCTGACGATCAAGGAGAAGTCTCGCTGGGCGATGGGCTCGATGGCCGTGGGGGCGTTCGCCGTGGGCGTGATGGCCCTGCGGCTGCAACAGATCTGGAGCGGCAATGCCTGAACCGTCACGCCGGGCCCTCGGCGGCCCCGGCGTGGTGCTCGTCGTCGTCTACGCGCTGCTCGCCCTCGCCGCCACCGGCCGCTCCGTGCTGCAGATCGTCAGCTACTACGACCGGGCCCCGCTGGCCTACACGCTCTCGGCGGTCGCCGCGGTGGTCTACCTCCTCGCGACCTGGTGCCTCATCAGGGGCGGGCGGTGGGTGCGCGTCGGCGTGTGGGCGTGCACGTTCGAGCTCGTCGGCGTGCTGGTGGTCGGCACGGCGTCCTACCTGGTGCCCGACGCGTTCCCCGACAAGACGGTGTGGTCGCACTTCGGGCAGGGCTACGGGTTCGTGCCGCTGGTGCTGCCGGTGCTGGGCCTGTTGTGGTTCCGCAAGGTCGAGCGCGAGGCCACCGCGGCCGAGGCCGGTGAGCCGGATGCCGGGGAGCCGGATGCCGGGGAGCCCGGTTCCGCGCAGGGCGGTTCCACGCAGCCCGGTTCCACGCAGCCCGGTTCCACGCAGACCCCTGACGCCCCGGTGGGCTGAGCCCCGCACGACCTTTCGCGGCGAGTGCGGAAGCGGTTGCCGGAGCGACCAGTTCCGCACTCACCGCGAGGTGCGGGGGAGTCAGCTCTGGGCGTCGCCCTGCTCGGCCCGCTCGAGCAGCAGCACCGGGATCAGCCGGTCGGTCTTGGTCTGGTACTCGGCGTAGGGCGGGTAGGCCTCGACGCAGCGCGGCCACCACTCGTCACGCTCGGCGCCGGTGATCTCGCGGGCGACGGCGGGCCACGCCTGCGTGCCGTCCTGGAGGGTGATCGTCGGGTCGGCCTTGAGGTTGCCGTACCACTGGGGGTGCGCGGGCGCGCCGCCCTTGCTCGCCACGGCAGCGTAGACACCCTCGTGCTCGACCCGCATCAGGGGCACCTTGCGGATGCCGCCGGTCTTCTTGCCACGCATCGTGAGCATCACGACCGGCAGGTTCATGATGTGCACCGAGCGAGTGTCGCCGGTCGCCTCGATCTTCTCGACCTGCTCGCGGACCCAGCCGGACGGGCTGGGGATGTAGTCGGTGTCGCTCATGGGGATCTCCTCGAGATGGTGGGAAGGGCTCGGGACCGCCGCTGCGCAGCGGGTCGACGGCTCTGTCAGGACGAGCTCAGTGCTGTTTGAGGGAGCTCAGTGCTGCCAGGACAGACTCAGTGCCGTTGGAAGAACTCAGTGCTGTTGGAAGAACTCAGTGCTCTTGGAAGAACTCAGTGGTCGCTCGAGGTCTTCCACAAGTTGATGCCCGCATCGACGGCGTGCTTGTCGATCTTGGCGAGCTCCTCGGGGCTGAACTCCAGGTGGTGCACGGCATCCAGGCTGTTGTCGAGCTGCTCGACCGATGAGGCGCCGACGAGCACCGAGGTGACCCGCTCGTCGCGCAGCGCCCACGCCAGCGCCATCTGCGCCAGGGACTGGCCGCGGGCCTTCGCCATCCGGTCGAGCGCTCGCACGTGCTTGAGGGAGGCGTCGGTGAGCAGTGACGGGTCGAGCGACTTGCCCTGTGCCGCACGCGAACCCGCCGGGATGCCTTTGAGGTACTTGTTGGTGAGCATGCCCTGCGCCAGGGGGGAGAACGCGATCAGGCCGAGGCCGGTCTCGCCGACTGCGTCGAGCAGGTCCTCCTCGATCCAGCGGTTGAGCATCGAGTACGACGGCTGGTGGATGAGCAGCGGGGTGCCCAGCGACCGGGCGATCTCGACCGCCTCGCGGGTGCGCGGGCCGGAGTACGACGAGATGCCGACGTACAGCGCCCGGCCCGAGCGGACGATCGCGTCGAGGGCGCCCATCGTCTCCTCGAGCGGCGTGGTCTCGTCGAAGCGGTGGCTGTAGAAGATGTCGACGTAGTCCAGGCCCAGGCGTGCCAGGGACTGGTCGCACGAGGCGATGAGGTACTTGCGCGAGCCGCCGCCCTGGCCGTAGGGGCCGGGCCACATGTCATAGCCGGCCTTGCTCGAGATGATCAGCTCGTCGCGGTACGGGCGGAAGTCACGGGCGAAGACCGACCCGAAGTTGCGCTCGGCCGAGCCGTAGGGCGGGCCGTAGTTGTTCGCCAGGTCGAAGTGGGTGACGCCCCGGTCGAACGCGCGGCGCAACGTCGCCTGCTGGCGCTCGAGCGGCACGTCGTCACCGAAGTTGTGCCACAGGCCCAGCGACACGGCGGGAAGGTCGAGGCCCGAGCGCCCGACCCGGCGGTACGGCATCCCGGCCTCGTAGCGTCCTGCGGCGGCCTGGTACTCGTCAGCGTGGAAGGTCATGCCCCCATCCTTCCCGACTCGGTGCGGATCACCCGTGCCCGGCCGGACATTTCCCGGGTTTCGACGCGGGGTCTCGGCAGTGCGTCGGGAGTTCGCGAGGTGAGACGTCCGGGAGAGGGGGGTGACCGGCATCCGGAGTCGTCTGTATATTCGGCGCAGGTCATGAGTGTCAGCGACAAGCCCCGGCTCGCTGGCCGGCAACCCTCCAACCGCGGTGGGGTGCCCCGGGTGAAGACCTGGCGAACGGCATCCGCCGGGCGCAAGCGCGGGACTGCTTCCGGTAGCCCCGCAGGCCACGTATGACGTGTGCCGGGCGGTTCCTCCCGGCGCACCAGAACACAGGGAGACACCGATGACCGACCCCTCGCAGTGGGGCTTCGAGACCACGCAGGTCCACGCCGGGCAGGTGCCCGACAGCGCCACCGGCGCCCGGGCGCTGCCGATCTACCAGACGACGTCCTACGTCTTCAACAACACCGCGCACGCCGCGAACCTGTTCGCGCTCAAGGAGTTCGGGAACATCTACACCCGGATCATGAATCCGACCCAGGATGCCGTGGAGCAGCGGATCGCGGCGCTCGAGGGCGGCCTCGCAGCCCTGCTCGTGTCGTCCGGCCAGGCCGCGACCACGATCGGCCTGCTCAACATCGCCGAGTCCGGCGACCACATCGTCTCGAGCAGCGCGCTCTACGGCGGCACCGTGAACCTGCTGAAGTACACCTTCAGGAAGCTCGGCATCGACGTCACCTTCGTCGACAACCAGGACGACCTCGAGGCGTGGCGGGCCGCGGTGCGCCCCAACACCAAGGCGTTCTTCGCCGAGACCATCGCCAACCCCAAGGCGATCGTGCTCGACATCGCCGGGGTCGCCGGGGTCGCCCACGAGGTGGGGGTGCCGCTGGTCGTCGACAACACCATCGCGACGCCCTACCTCATCCGCCCGCTCGAGCACGGCGCCGACGTGGTCATCCACTCGGCGACCAAGTACCTCGGCGGGCACGGCACGTCGATCGCCGGCGTGATCGTCGACGGCGGCACCTTCGACTACGGCCAGGACCCGGAGAAGTTCCCGAACTACAACACGCCCGAGGAGAGCTACCACGGGCTGGTGTTCGCGCGGGACCTCGGTGTCGGCGGCGGTCTCGGCGCCAACCTCGCCTACATCCTCAAGGCCCGCGTGCAGCTGCTGCGCGACCTCGGGTCGGCGATCTCGCCGTTCAACGCGTTCCTCATCGCGCAGGGCGTCGAGACGCTGAGCCTGCGGATCGAGCGGCACATCGAGAACGCGCGGGCGGTGGCCGAGTACCTCGAGGCGCATCCGCAGGTCGAGGCCGTGCGCTGGGCGTCGCTCGACAGCAGCCCCAGCAAGGCGCTCGCCGACAAGTACGCCCCCAAGGGCGCCGGCGCGGTGCTCGCGTTCGAGATCGCCGGTGGCCTCGAGGCGGGGCAGCGCTTCGTCGAGGGCCTGTCGCTGCACAGCCACGTCGCCAACATCGGTGACGTGCGCTCGCTGGCGATCCACCCGGCATCCACGACCCACAGCCAGGGCGGCGACGAAGACCGCCTCGCAGCCGGCGTGACCCCCGGCCTCGTGCGCCTCGCGGTCGGCATCGAGACGATCGAGGACATCATCGCCGACCTCGACGCCGGCTTCGCCGCGGCTGGGGGCTCCGGTGAGGGCTCCTTCGACGAGGGCCTCGGCCTCGAGCAGCCGGCCGACCTGGCGGGGGCCACGGCCGGCTGAGCGGGGCACCGCGCCCCGGCCGGGCCATCCACGCCCGAAACGCTCGACGGCCGCCCTCCCACAGGACGGCGGCCGTCGTGGTCGGCGGGCGCGGTCAGGGCCGGGCGACCGGCTTCCCGGCGAGGTCGGCGTAGGCCGAGCGGTCCCAGCTGTGGCTGAAGTGCGGGTCGGGCGTGTGCCAGCCCTCGCCGTAGAGGGCGACGAGGTAGTCCTCGGGGCGGGCGGGGATCGGGCACTCGACGCCGATCAGCGGGGCGGTCGTCGTGGGGTACATCGTGGCGCGGTCGAGGGCCCCCCGGGTGCCGGGGTACCACGAGATGACGTCGCCCTCGAACAGCCCGACGAAGACGTCGAGGTGCTTGCCGCCGGCGATGGGGGCTACCTGACGGTGCGCCGAGTAATTGCCGCGCACCGAGTAGCCCCGTTCTCGCAGGGCAGTGGTCACCACGGCCAGGCCCTCGGCGAGCGTCGCAGCCTCGTGCCGCTCGAAGCCGACGATGAGGTCGAGGTCGTCGTCGTGCGGAATGAGTGCCTTGTCACGCACGACGGACAGCACCGCCCCGAAGCCGAAGCACACGTGGGGGGTGATCTCCCGCAGCGCCTCCACCACGTCGACGGCGAACCTGACGTAGTCGACCTTCTCGGTGGGGCTCCAGAAGCGGAACGCGCGGGTGGCGCCGTGGATGGTCCACAGCAGCTCTCGCGACGGGAGCAGCTCGGCGTTGACGACCCCGAGGAACGCCTTGACGACGTCGGTGTCAAGCTCGGCCTCTGCCAGCGCCTTGCGCGCAGCCGGGTAGGCACCGCGCAAGATCTCGACCAGGACCGGTACGAGCGACTGCACCTGCGGGTCACCAGCGCCGAGGTCGTACCCTGCCACGGTGGCGCGCAGCGCCTGATGGCGTTTCTCCCCGTCGAAAACCACCCGGGTGCGCCACCGGGTGCGGACGATGACCCGAAGCCGCTGGGCGCGCGTGGCGGTCTCGTTCAGGACGTTGCGCAACCGCACCTCGGTCAGCCGGACCGGTCGGGCGAACTTCACCTCGAGCCAGCTCGGGATGTCCTTCTGGGTGTGCACCACGGTGCCGTCGGGGTGCTCCCAGTCGAAGAGTCGGGCAGGGTCGAACTGGCCGCCGTAGGGCCCGTACCACGACGATGCGGTGACCTGAGCGCCCGCGGAGGCGTCCGACCCGTCGGCCGTGACCAGGCCGATCGACTGGAGGTGGAGGAACTGTCCCGGCAGCTCGAGGCGCAGGACAGTGACCGGCCCGACGTCGACCGGCACGCGCAGGACCCCACCAGGACCGAGGTAGCCGAGCTCGGGGAACCGGCGTGAGGTGTCGGCGACGACGGCCCGCAGCGGTGCCACCCGGTCCTCCGCTGTCATCCCGGCCACCTCAGACCCTGCGGAAGAGGGTCCGTGCGACGTAGGCGTCGTCGTGCCGGAACTTCGCGAAGCCGAAGCCCTCGACGGCGTACGTCACCTCGAAGCCGCGTTCCAGGGCACGCGCCTGGAAGGTCGCCGGCAGGACGAAGCGGCGGTAGTGCGCCTCGGTCTCCTTGGCGCCGACCCGGTCACGGATCGTGCGGTACTCGACGGCGAGCACGTCGCCGGGGGACGTCACGGCAGCGGCGAGGTCGAGCAGCACCTGCTCCTCCTCGTCGGTGATGGCGTGGACGAAGAACCGCGCGTAGAGCGCTTTGGGCCGGCCGCCGCGGCTGAGCAGGCCGGCAAGGGCGGGGTCGTCGATGGCCGAGCGGACGAACGAGACGTCCTCGCCCAGCGCCTCGGCGAGGGCTGACGAGGCGGAGACCGCGGCCTGCGAGCCGTCGACTCCGGTGACGTCGTGTCCGAAGGACGCGAAGAAGATCGCGTCCCGGCCGTTTCCGCTTCCCAGCTCGATCAGGTGGTGCGGCCGGTCGAGCTCGCCCGCCACGAAGGTGGCGAACTGCGACGGCAGCGGGCGGCGCGTGGTCGCCCGGGCCGCGTAGTACTCGTCCCAGTAGTCCGACCGGTGCTCGGTCGTCGTCGAGCTCTGCTGGACGTCGGTCATGCGCAAAACCTCCTCGGCGGGTCACCACGTCGTCACCCGCGTGCGGCGCCAATCTAGACGATCCGGGGGACCTGCCGACGCAACTCCCTCTGGATGAACGCCATGTGAAGGCTCGGTGAACCCCGATCGGGGGCGGGTGCCTGCTCGGGCCCGTCGTGCAGTGCGGGGTCCCCGGGCCTCGCCCCGGGCTCAGGCCGTCGGGTCGCGGTGGTGCAGGGGTGGCCTGTGGATAACTCCGCAGCGGAGTCGCCGCCGATGCCTAGCGTTGGGCCATGACGATGATCCGGGTCAACGCCGCTGAGGTGGCCGAGCTGGGGGTCGCCCTCGCCGAGACCGGGGCCGACCTCCTCGACATGGGCGACCCCGCCGCCGAGCGGTGGGCGTTGGGGCCGGGGGAGACCGGACCGGCCATGGAGGAGCTGCTCGGCGGGTGGCGGCACGTCCGCCTGGCGCTGGGGGAGTCCCTCGCGGGGCTCGGCGCCGCAGCCGTCGACGCCGGTTCCCTCTACCTCGACACCGAGGCCGGGGTGTCGCGCTCGCTGTTCGGGGGGTCGTGGTGAGCGGCCTGCCGCCCCTGCCCGGCGACCCGGGTGCCGTCCGGCTGCTGGCCGACCGACTCACCGGCACGGCCCAGCGGCTGTCCGCCCTCGCCGGGGTGCTGGCCCGGCTGCGCGACGGCGCCACCTGGGACGGCCCGGCCGGTGACGCCTTCGGGGCGCGGCTTCGTGAGGTCGCCCCCGTGCTGGATGCCGTCGCCACCCGCCTCGGTGGGTCTGCAGCGCCGCTGCGGGCCCTGGCCGACGCGATGGCGGAGGCGCAGGTCGTCGTGTCAGCGGCGGTGCTCGACCTCGACGAGGCGGAGCACGCATATGCCGTGCTCGAGGACCGTGCGGTGGCGCTGTGCGGTGCCGGCCGGTCGGAGGACGACCCCGACCTGCTCCTCGTCCGCCACCTGCAAATCGACCAGGTCGAGGTGCAGCAGGTGGCGCGGGCACGCCACGCCGCGGCGACTGAGCGGTTCCGGGAGGCCGACGCACGCTGCGCGGCGATCCTGCGGTCGCTGACGGTCGACGGCCTCGCCGACGCCCTTCCCTACCGCGTGCTCGTGGGGGTGAGCGGCGCAGGGCACGCCGTGGCGACCTTGGGGCCGCTCGCGACGGTGGTCCCCGAGCTGAAGCCGGTCGTCGCGGTGGCCGACCCCGTTGCGGTGGCCGCCGACGCCGCGCTGCTCGTCGGCTACGGGGAGGGCGACGCGCGGCAGCTCGCCACGGATGCCGCGCTGGCGGCCACCGGCGCCCTGGGCGGGACGCTGCGCACCGGCGCGACCCTCGGCGCGCGGCGCACCGCCGACGGCATCGTGACCACGGGTCGGCTGACCGCCGCGCAGCGAGTGGCTCTCGGGGCCGTGCAGCGGGCCCGTGCCCGGCGTGACGCGCTACGAGCGTCGTTCCAGGTGCCCCCGGCGCGTGGCACGGCCAGCTCGCTCGTCGGCGGCCCCGCTCCTCGTTCGGTGGTGGGCGCCGGGCCCGGCCCCGGGCTGACGATCCCGGCCATGGCGGCCCATCTTCGGTCCGGGGCGCGCCGAGCTGTCACCGGGGTGAACACCGCTGCCCGTCAGCGGGTCGACCGGGCCTTCCTCGACGACTGGCGGCTGGCGACGGCCAACGGGCCGCAGGCACAGCGGATGTACGCCGCCGGCACCACGCTCGAGGTCGCGAAGACCACGGCGCAGAAGCGCCGCGCCGACAGTTCGGAGGGAGGTGGAAATGTGCGGTGAGCCAACGGGCAGCGCGCCCACCCGGTGCCGGCCGATAACCGGTCGGCGACTGCGCCGGCCCGACCTATCCTTGGCGCCATGCCCGCCCAGCCCGTCGACGTCGTCGACCCTGCCCGGCTGAGGTACCCCGAGCACCTGCCCGTCGTCGAGCGCCGTGACGACATCCTCGCGGCGCTGCGCGACCACCAGGTGGTCGTCGTCGCCGGTGAGACCGGCTCCGGCAAGACGACCCAGCTGCCCAAGATGTGCCTCGAGCTCGGTCGCGGGGGAGCCGGCCAGATCGGCCACACCCAGCCGCGGCGGATCGCAGCCCGCTCGGTGGCCGAGCGGATCGCCGAGGAGATGCAGGTCGAGCTCGGCGACCTGGTCGGCTACCAGGTGCGCTTCACCGACCACAGCAGTGACGCGACCCGGCTGAAGGTGATGACCGACGGCATCCTGCTCGCCGAGATGCAGCGCGACCGTGACCTGCGGCGCTACGACACGATCATCATCGACGAGGCGCACGAGCGGTCGCTCAACATCGACTTCATCCTGGGCTACCTCAAGCAGCTCCTGCCTCGGCGGCCGGACCTCAAGGTGGTCGTCACCTCGGCGACGATCGACCCGGTGCGGTTCGCGACCCACTTCGCCACCGACGAGCGCGGCCAGGTGGTGCGCGAGGTGCCGGTCATCGAGGTTTCCGGGCGCACCTACCCGGTCGAGCTGCGCTACCGGCCGCTCGTCGAGCTGCACCCCGACGGGCGGCACGTCGTCGCCGAGCGCGACCAGGTGACCGGGGTGGTCGAGGCCGTCGAGGAGCTGTGGACGGAGGCGCCGCCGAGCCCGGAGGCCACCGACATCCTGGCGTTCTTCTCCGGGGAGCGCGAGATCCGCGACGCCGCCGACGCCCTCAACGCACTCCGGCTGCCCAACACCGAGGTGCTCCCGCTGTTCGCCCGGCTGTCGGCCGCCGAGCAGCACCGGGTGTTCCACCGCAGCGGTGGCCGGCGGATCATCCTGGCCACCAACGTCGCCGAGACCTCCCTGACCGTGCCCGGCATCGGCTACGTCGTCGACACCGGCACCGCCCGCATCTCCCGCTACAGCCAGCGCACCAAGGTGCAGCGACTGCCCATCGAGCCGGTCAGCCGGGCCAGCGCGGCCCAGCGCGCCGGCCGGTGCGGCCGGGTGGCTCCCGGCGTCTGCATCCGGCTGTACTCGGAGGAGGACTTCGAGGCCCGCCCCGAGTTCACCGAGCCCGAGGTCCAGCGCACCTCGCTCGCCGCCGTCATCCTCCAGATGACCTCCCTGGGGCTCGGGGACGTCGCGCGCTTCCCCTTCCTCGACCCGCCCGACGAGCGCCAGGTCGCCGACGGCGTGCGGCTGCTGGAGGAGCTCGGTGCGTTCGCCATGGACGAGCCGGGCCGCGGCCGCCACCGCGGTCGCGGGCGGCGGCTCACGGCATCCGGGCGCACCCTGGCCCGCCTGCCACTGGACCCGCGGCTCGGCCGCATGGTGATCGAGGCCGGGCGGCTCGGGTGCACCCGTGAGGTGCTGGTCATCGTCGCGGCGCTGTCGATCCAGGACCCTCGCGAGCGCCCGGTCGACAAGGAGGCCCAGGCCGACCAGTCGCACGCCCGGTTCAAGGACGAGCGGTCCGACTTCGCCTCCCTCCACAGACTCTGGCTCTACCTCAAGGAGCAACAGAAAGAGCTGTCGCACAGTGCTTTTCGCCGCACATGCAAGGCGGATTACCTGCACTACCTGCGCATCCGCGAGTGGCAGGACCTGCACGCCCAGCTACGGTCCGCGTGCCGCTCAGTGCGCATCGACCCCGACGCCGCTACGTCTGCTCGCGACGCCGAGCCCGACTGGGACACCATCCACAAGGCCCTGTTGGCCGGTCTGCTGTCGCACGTCGGCGCCCGCGACCAGGCCAAGCGCGAGTATGCCGGCGCCCGCGGGGCACGCTTCGGGATCAGCCCCGGCTCGGCACTCTTCCGCAAGCAGCCCGACCTGGTGATGGCAGCCGAGCTCGTCGAGACGAGCCGGCTGTGGGCGCGGGTCAACGCGGCCATCGAGCCCGAGTGGGCCGAGGAGGTCGGCGCCCACGTCGTCGCCCGCACGGTCAGCGAACCACGCTGGAGCCGCCGGGCCGGGGCCGCCGTCGCCACCGAACGGGTCACGCTCTACGGGGTTCCGCTCGTCACCGACCGGACGATCCAGTTCGCCCGGATCGATTCCGAGGCGGCCCGCGAGATCTTCATCCGCTCCGCCTTCGTCGAGGGCGACTGGCAGCCACAGCACGACTTCTGGACACGCAACGTCGCCACCCTCGCCCGGGTCGCCGACCTCGAGGAGCGGGCCCGGCGCCGCGACATCGTGGTCGACGACGAGGTGCTGTTCGCGTTCTACGACGCCCGTGTCCCGCCCGACGTGCCCACCGAGCGGCACTTCGACCGGTGGTGGCGCGGCGAGCGGCGCCGGCGCCCCGACCTGCTCACCCTCACCGAGCACGACCTCACCTCGGCGGCCGGCGAGCAGGTGTCGGCCGCCGACTACCCGCGCACCTGGCGGCAGGGGGACCTCGACCTCGACGTCACCTACCAGTTCTCCCCGGGCGCGGCGGCCGACGGAGTCACGGTTCACGTGCCGGTGGCCGTGCTCAACCGGGTGACGTCCGACGGCTTCGACTGGCAGGTGCCCGGGCTGCGCGACGACCTCGCGATCGCCCTGCTCAAGTCGCTGCCGAAGGCCACCCGCCGCCACTTCGTGCCGACCCCCGACCATGCGATGGTGGCCCTGGCCGAGGCCGACCCCGCCCGCGGCGCGCTCACCTCCGAGCTGGCGCGTGTGCTCCACGAGCGCACCGGCATCCGCATCCCACTGGGGGAGTGGGACCTCTCGCGCGTCCCCGACCACCTGCGCGTCACCTTCAGCGTCGACGGCCCGGGTGGGCGGGTGGTGGCCCGAGGCAAGGACCTCGACGCCCTGCGCGACACGGCTGGTGGCGCGGTGCGGGCCGGGATGGCCAAGGCCGGCGCCTCGCTCGAGCGCACCGGCCTGACGACCTGGTCGGTCGGCACCGTGCCCGAGACCTTCGAGGGGCGCTCCGGCGGCCTCACCGTGGAGGGCTACCCGGCGCTGGTCGACGAGGGCGCCAGCGTCGCCCTGCGCGTGCTGCCCGACCGCGGGGCCGCCCGGGCCGCGCACCGCCGCGGGGTGCGCCGACTGCTCCTGCTCAACACGACCGCGCCGTGGAAGCGGGTGCTCGCCCGGCTCAGCAACGCCCAGAAGCTCGCGCTGGCCGACAACCCGCACGGGTCGGTTCCGGCCCTGCTCCAGGACTGCCTCGACGCCGCCGTCGACGACATCGTGGCCGAGCACGTGCCGGGGGAGGTGCGCACCGAGGAGGCGTATGCCGCCGCGCTCGCCGCGGTGCGCGCCCACGCGGCCACCCGCGTGCTGGTGGTCGTCGAGGCCGTCGAGCCGGTGCTCGCCCTCGCGGCCCAGGTCCGCCGCACCCTCGAGGCGCTGGAGCGGGGCGCAGCCTCGGCGCGCACCGCGGCCACCCGCGCCGACGTGCGCGCCCAGCTCGACAGTCTCGTGCGGCCCGGCTTCGTCGCCGCCACCGGGGTCGCCCGGCTGCGCGACGTGCGGCGCTACCTGCTGGCCATGCAGCACCGCGCCGAGCGGGCCGCCACCAACCCCCGCGAGCCCGTGCTCCAGGAGCAGGTGGATGCCGTGGAGGCCGCCTACGCCGACCTCCTCGAGGCGCTGCCGCCCAGCCGGCGGGCGGCGGCCGACGTCACCGACATCGGCTGGATGGTCGAGGAGCTGCGGGTCAGCCTGTTCGCCCAGTCGCTCGGCACCTCGGGCCCGGTCTCGGACAAACGGGTGCGGGCCGCCATCGCCGCCGTGGTGGCGAACAGCGGCAGGTGAGCCGGTCGCCCACCCTGCGCACGGCATCGGGCCGGCTGCGGCGGCGACGTGGTGGTCCGACCGAACCCACGGCATCCGGGGAGTGACCGACCTCGTGCGACCTGGGTGCGGTTCTGCGCCGCCGCGGGCCGAGGAACCGTAGCCACGTCGCACGAGGTCGCGGTGCGCCGGCGGCAGGGGAGCGTGCGGCACTGACAGCCGCATCCGGGAATCCCTCGGGGGCGGCTGGACGTTCAGGGGGTACGCGCCTCACCCGTGAAAGGCTTGTGCCGTGCAGAACCCATCAGCGCTCTACCGCTTCGAGACCGACGCCGACCTCACCGTGCTCCGCCCCGGTGTTCTGGTCGTCGCCCTCGGTGCCTTCATCGACGCCGGCCAGATCCAGGCGGTCCTCGGTGGCCACCTCCTCGAGACCGGCGACCCGGAGGTCGTGGCCTCCTTCGACGTCGACCAGCTGCTCGACTACCGCGGCCGCCGCCCGGCCATGGTCTTCGACACCAACCGGTGGGTGGAGTACGACGACCCGGCGATGCTGCTGCACCGCCTCACCGACCGCGACGGCCAGACCTACTACCTGCTCACCGGCCCCGAGCCCGACTTCCAGTGGGAGCGCGTGGTCGAGGCGATCCGCGAGCTCGTGGTGACGCTCGGCGTGACCTTGGTGGTGCACACGCACGGCATCCCGATGGGTGTGCCGCACACCCGCCCGGTCGGCATGACGGCCCACGCCACCAACACGGCCCTCATCGGCGACTCCGAGTCCCCGTTCGGCCGCGTTCAGGTGCCCGGGTCGATCGGCGCCCTGCTCGAGCTGCGCCTCGGTGAGGCCGGCCACGACGCGGTCGGTTTCGCGATCCACGTGCCGCACTACCTCGCCGGCTCGGAGTGGCCCGAGGGCGCCCTGGCCTCGCTCAACGCCATCGTCGACGTCACCGGCCTGAACCTGCCCAACGACGACCTGGTCACCCGGGCGCGGGCGAACCAGCAGGCCGTCGCCGCCGAGGTCGACGGCAACGAGGAGGCCGGCGCGGTCGTGACGGCCCTGGAGCAGCAGTACGACACCTACCTCGAGGGCCGCCAGCGCCCGAGCCTGCTGGCCACCGAGGCCTCCCAGATCCCGTCTGCCGACGAGCTCGGCGAGGACTTCGAGAACTTCCTGCGCTCGGTCAACGACGACGAGCAGGCCTGAGTCACACCTTTTTCGGCCGATCCCGGAACCTCCAGCCCCGCAAGGGAACTGTTCCGTTGCGATGGTGAACGTCCCGGTGCGAAGCAGGTCGGCACGGCCGGCGCGCCCGATCAGTCCTTGGCGTCGGACCACCGGGCGATCACCGAGGTGTCGGCGACGAACCGCACCGGCGCACCTCCGGCCCACCGCCGGGCGGCGTCGTCGAGCGCCCGGTCGACGCGCGCCGCCACCTCGGCGGCGTGCTCGGCCGGGGCGTGCACGAGCAGCTCGTCGTGCAGGCAGAGCACCACCTGCGCCCCCAGGTCACGGGTGGTCGCCCGCACCGTCGCGGCCCAGGCCTTGAACAGCTCGGCCGCCGCCCCCTGGATGATCGCGTTGCGCGCGAACCGGCCGCGCGCGGCATCCAGCGCCGGGTCGGCGCCGACGGGGTTGGCAGCCAGGAACCGGCCGGTGGGGATCAGCCGCCCGCCGTACGTGCGCAGCGGCTCACCCCGCCGCCCGGCAGCCGCCGCCCGCTCGAGCAGGCCCATCGCCACCGGGTAGGCCCGCTCCAGCCCCTTGAGCGCCTCGCCGGCCGCGCCGCTGCGCTGGCCGTACATCGCGGCCAGCACCGCCACCTTGGCCACCGGCCGCTCCACACCCAGCCGCTGCGCGACCGGGGCGTAGAGGTCGTCGGCCCGGGTGGCGGCCGCGAACACCGGGTCGCCGGACACCACCGCCAGCACCCGCGGCTCGATCTGCCCGAGGTCGGCGCGCACGAACACGTGGCCCTCGTGGGCGGCGACCCCCGGGCGCAGCACGGCCGGCAGGTTGTGCAGGCCGTTCTCGGCGGTCATCCGGCCGGCGGCGCCGTCGCACGCCGTCCAGCGCCCGCGCAGGCGGTCGTCGGGCCCGACGTGCGCGTCGAGCCAGCGGTAGCCGTAGGTCGTGGCGATCCGCTCGTCGCGGCGCCAGTCGAGCAGGGCCCCCACCAGCGGGTGCACCGTGCGGTAGGGCTCGAGCACCCACTTGCGGGTGTTGGGCACGTCGACCCCCACGGCGTTGAGCAGCTCGAGCACCTGCGCCGGGTTGCGCAGGTCGGTCGACTCGCGGCCGGGCACGTGCCGCAGCACCAGCGCGTCGCGGGTGCGCCTTGTGGCCAGCTCCTCGGCCTCGGTCGCGGGCCGGGGGCCGACCGCGTCGGCGAGCAGCTGCTCGGTGCGCACCCGGTCGATGGGCAGCCCGTCGCGGCGCAGCTCGAGGCACAGCACCGCGGCCGCGGACTCGGACAGCACGGTGCCCACCAGGCGCACCGAGCCGGCCGCGGCCGCGTCGTGCTGAAGGTTCGCGGTGTCGAGCGCGGCCTGCGCCCACGCGGGCAGGTGGGCGGGGTCGCGCAGCCACTGCTCGTGGTCGGCGCGCAGGTGCCCGGCCGCGTCGACCAGGGTGTCGGCCCCGAGGGGTGAGGTGTCGGCCGCGAACTCGAACAGGTCGCCGGTCGGGGGAGCGGGCACCTCCTCGACGGGGATGCCGTGTGCCGCCGCCCAGCACTGGCCGGCGGTCGCGCTCCACCCGCCGTGCAGGAGTCGGTGCGCCTCGGCGACGTCCCAGGCGCGCGCGACCGGCACCCCGGCATCCACCAGGGCGGTGGCCGCCGACTCGGCCGACCACCACACCCAGCGCGGGGAGGCGGCCGCCTCCAGGCGCGCCGCCACGTCCACGACCTGCGCCAGCGGGCCGGTGTGGCACCTCCCGTCGTGGAGGAGAGCGGCACCCGGCTCGCCCGCTCCCGGAGGCGTGACCGCGAGCACCGCGATGTCTCCGGGGATCATCCGAGCAGCGTAGGCGGGCGGTCCGTCAGCGTCGGTCACGACCGGTCGGAACGGGCCCGCGACGTGGCAGGATGACGAGATGACGAGGCGGCCGCACGGGCCCCCGGCAACGGTCCAGGAGGACGACGTGGCATTGCTCGGCATCGGTGGGAGCCGCACGGGACAGGCGGTCAAGGACGTCCGCAGTGCCCTGGAGCAGGCCGAGGCCGGCCCCAAGGACGAGGGAGCGCTGGGCAACCAGGCCACCCGCCTGGTGCAGAACATCCTCGACCTCGGCATCGACGGCAAGGGCTGGTTCCACTCCGCCGAGAAGGTCGCCGGTGACGCCCTGGCCGCCCATCCCGACCCCGAGGCGGCCGTCGACGCGATCGTGCGCCAGCACGTGCGGCTCGGCGCGGCATCCGGCTTCGTCACCAGCGCCGGTGGCTTCATCACCTTGCCCGTGGCCCTGCCGGCCAACGTCCTGGGCTTCTACCTCATCGCCACCCGGATGACGGCCGCGATCGCCAAGGTGCGCGGCTACGACCTGCGCCAGGAGGAGATCCGCACGGCGGTGCTGCTCACCCTCGTGGGGGCCGACGCCGACGACCTGCTCAAGAAGGCGGGGATGGCGTCGCCCGGCGGCACGCTCAGCAACCTCGCCGCCCAGCGGCTCCCCGGCCCGGCGATGATGGTCATCCAGAAGGGCGTCGGCTTCAGGCTGCTCGCGACGGCCGGCAAGAACATGTTCGTGCGGCTGGGCAAGATCGTGCCGATCGTCGGCGGTGTCATCGGTGCCGGGCTCGACGGGTTCATGCAGCACCGCGTCTCGGCCAGCGCCAAGCGGGAGTTCCCGACGGCCCGGCCCGCGGTGTCCGCGCCGGGCACCACGGCGCAGGTCGACTCCGCCTGAGGGAACCGGAATCTGCGCCCACTCGTCGTTCGTTGTGCACATCGGGCCGCAGGTGCCCGAGCCAGCTCAGGGAGGAACCCCATGTCAAGGAACGCCCGTCTCGCGTCGGTCGTCGCCGTCGCCCGCGCGGTCCGGATGGCGGTGCGCCCCGGCGGTCCGTCGATCGGGGAGCGGGCCGGCGCCGTGCCCCGCATGGTCCGGGCGACGTTCAGCGGCGACTACGTCGGGGTGTCCAAGGGTCGGCTGCTGATGATGCTGGCCGCCGCGGGCTACCTCGTCTCGCCGCTCGACCTCATCCCCGAGGCCGTGCTGCCCATCGTCGGCCTGGCCGACGACGCGCTCGTGCTCAGCTGGCTGGCCACCCGGCTGGTCGAGGAGACCGAGGCGTTCCTGGAGTGGGAGAAGACCACCATGGGGGCGCCGGCCGGTTCGAGTGGCGGTGCAGCCCCTGGCGCGCCGTATCCCGGTGCGGCCGGCGCGACAGACGCGTCCAATGGTGGGACCCGACGGGCCGCGGCACAGACCGTCCCCGGCGACGTCGTGCGCTGAGCGCCCCACCCCGCAGTTGTCCTACCCCGCAGTTGCTCCAACCCGGCCGGCTGAGCACGGGTCGTCGTCCACAGGCTCGGCCGCCGAGCCGTTGTCCACAGGCTCGGCTTCTTCCTCTGGCCCTGGGGGCCTGACGTCGACACCGTGGTGGGCATGACAGCAGACATCACCCTCAGAGGCCCCGGCGACGTCGTCGCGATCCTGCCCTACCAGCTCGGCTACCACCCCCACGACAGCGTCGTGGTCATCTCCCTGCGGGGGAAACGCGTGGGCCTGGTGGCCCGTGCCGACCTCCCACCCGAGCCGTTCGTCGGCGAGGTCGTGGCGTCCCTGATCGGCCCGCTCGTCCGAGACGGCGCCACCTCGGTCATCGTCGTCGGCTACGAGGAGGCCCCCGACACCAGCCAGCCCCTGCTCGTCGCCCTCGTCGAGCAGCTCGAGCAGTCCCGCATCGACGTCGTCGACGTGGCGGTGGTCCGCGACGGACGCCGCTACTCACCGATCTGCTCCGAGCCGTGCTGCCCGACGGACGGCGTCGCGCTGCCCGACCCCGCCGACGTCCCCGGCGTGGCGGAGTACGTCGCGCTGGGCCGGTCCCCGCTGCGCTCCCGGGCGGATGTGGAGGGGCTGGTCGCCCCGGAGCCGTGGCGGTGCCTGGGGGTCGCCCGAGCGGTGGCGTCTCGAGCCCGGATGCCGCGCCGCCGGCGTCGGTCCGTGGCCGCCTGGAGCGCGCTGCTCGACCGGGGCGAGAAGGGACGCCGGCCCCTGGACCGTGCGGTCGTGGCCGACCTGGCGGTCGGGCTGGCCGACATCCCCTGGCGCGACGGGTTGATCGCCTGGCTCGTGCCGACCGTCCTGCCGACCGACAAGGTCGACCGCACCGTGCTGGCACTGCTCAGCGCGGCCCTGCCGACCTGGGGCGGCATGGGCCCGAGCGCAGTTCAGCAACGCGGGCTGCGCCTCGCCCGTGACGGGGACAGCGCCACCTCGGAGCGCGGCGGTCCCGCTGAGACAGCGGGTGCTGAGCGGGTCGAGGTCTCCGCCGGGCGCGACGGTGGCGCGGTCTGGGAGGCCGAGCGCCATCCCGTGTCCGTCGAGCGCGACGACCTCCTGCACCGACTCCTGGCGCTGTGCAGGTCCGTGCCCGATGAGTGCCCGGAAGAGGCAGCAGCGGTGTGCACGGTCGCGGCCCACGTGGCCTGGGTCGGGGGTGACGGGGCGATCTCCCGCGCGGCCGTCGAGCGCGCGCTGCGTCTGGTGCCCGACTACCGGCTGGCGCAGCTCCTCGTCCGACTGGTCGAGATCGGTCTGCGCCTGCCGCCGGTCACCGCGCAGGCCGAGGGCCCAGGCACCTTGGGCGAGGTCGGCTGACCGTGAGGCGGACGACTCGGTGACGGTCGGTCGGCCGGGCCGGGTGCCCGTCACTCGGAACGCCTGTCCTGCCGTCGTGAGGCGCGAGTAGCATGGATGCCGGTCATGAGTCCCAGTGCCAAACCCCGGTTTGCTGGGCGGCAACCCTCCTCGCGGTGGGGTGCCCCGGGTGATGACCTGGCCGCACCGCACGGTGTGGCAAGCGCGAGCACGAGGAGTTCTCTGTCATGACGGCCACCCCGACGAGGTCGACCGCGGCGGTCTGGCGCCCCGGTGATCCCGTCGGCGACCGCCGCTTCGCCGCCATCGGGGAGCTGGTGCTGGAGCGCGGTGGCGTGCTGCCCGACGTGACGATCGCCTACGAGACGTGGGGCACCCTCTCGCCCTCCGGGGACAACGCCGTGCTCGTCGAGCACGCGCTGACCGGCGACTCCCACGTCGTCGGTGAGTCCGGACCCGGGCACCCGTCGCCCGGCTGGTGGCCCGGCCTGATCGGGCCGGGCGCACCGCTCGACACGAACCACCTGTTCGTCGTGGCGAGCAACGTCCTCGGGGGGTGCCAAGGCACGACAGGCCCCTCCTCGCCCGACCCGGGCGGGCGTCCGTGGGGCGGTCGCTTCCCGTTCGTCACCATCCGCGACCAGGTCACGACCGAGGTGGCCCTGGCCGACGCGCTCGGTATCGCGCGCTGGCACGGCGTGCTCGGCGGCTCGATGGGGGGCATGCGGGTGCTCGAGTGGGTTGCCGGGCACCCCGACCGGGTCGAGCGCGCCCTGGTGCTCGCCTCTACGCCCTACGCCACCGCTGACCAGGTGGCCTGGTGCCAGCCGCAGCTGCTGGCGATCCGGTCCGACCCGGCCTTCAACGGCGGCGAATACTACGGCCGCGACGAGTGGCCGGTCGTGGGCATGGGCATCGCGCGGCGGATCGCGCACACCACCTACCGGCACGAGGCCGAGCTCGACGACCGGTTCGGGCGCCGGCCCCGGGTCGGGGAGGACCCGCTCGGTGGCGGCGGGCGCTACGACGTCGAGAGCTACCTCGACCACCATGCCGCCAAGCTGGCGCGCCGCTTCGACCCCAACAGCTACGTCGTTCTCACCGAGGCGATGAACAGCCACGACGTGGGCCGTGGGCGCGGTGGCCTCGCGGCTGCCCTCGCCGGCTACGACGGTGCGCTGCACGTGGCGGGTGTGACCACCGACCGGCTCTACCCGCTGCGGCTCTCGGAGGAGATCGCCGAGGCGCATGGGGGGTCGGTGCTGTCGGTCATCGAGTCACGGCACGGCCACGACGGCTTCCTCGTCGAGACCGAGCAGGTGGGCGCGGTCATCGCCCGTGCGTTGAGCGAGGGTTGAGCCGCACCTCCTGCGGTAACGTGAGTGACGTAAACACCGTCCGTCTGCCCTCAGGAGGAGATCGTGACCATCGTCGTCGGGTTCGTTCCCACGAAGGAGGGGCGGGCCGCCCTCGCTCGCGCGGTGGAGGAAGCGAAGACACGCCGATCACGACTCGTGGTCATCAACTCCAACCGAGGGGGTCGCGACTTCGACGACGAGTCCACCCAGGTGGCCGAAGCCGAGCTGCAGCGGGTCGCCGACGAGCTGGGCGGCAACGGGCTCGAGCTCGAGGTGCGCCAGCTGGTGCGGGGCAACGAGCCGGCCGAGGACCTCATCTCCGTGGCCAACGAGACCGACGCCGACCTCATCGTCATCGGCCTGCGCCGCCGCACCCCGGTCGGCAAGCTGATCCTCGGCTCCAACGCCCAGCGGATCCTGCTCGACGCGCCGTGCGCCGTGCTCGCCGTCAAGGGCTGACCCCAGCTCGACGTCCCGGTCTGACCGCCTGGAGCCCGCCCGCACGGCACCGCCAGGGCGGACCAGCAGCGCCACGGGGATGCCGTTTCGGCGGGGGGATGTGCTCGATGGGCCCTTCGCGTTTTATAATGGTTGAGCGCACCTCGTCACCACCCCGGCCGAGCATCCCCCGGCTCCTCGACACGGTGTCGCACAGGACCTTCCCCGCCGCTTCCGGCCGGTCGCTCGCGCGCCCTCGGAATGTGGCCATCCGCGACGAAAGGTAGTCGGTGTCGCCTGTGTCCAACAAGCCTTCCGAGACGAGTGCACTCCCTCCGGAGTTCTCCCACAAGGCCTTGCAGTCCCTCGTCCGAAAGGGCTCCACGACAGGCTCACTGACAGGCGCTGAGGTGGCCGAGGCCATGCGCGCCGCAGACGTGCGAGCCGCCCGTGGACGCGTGGTCCTGCGGGCCCTCGGTGAGCAGGGCATCACCGTGGCCATGGACTCCACCAGCACCGGCGTCGCCGCGGCGACGAGTACGGCCAAGAAGACCGTCGCCTCCAGCCGGGCGACGACCACGAAGGCCGCGCCGACCAAGGCTGCTGCCACGAAGGCCGCCCCGGCGAAGACCGCCACTGCGGCGAAGGGCACAGCGGCCACCGCCAAGGCCGCCCCCGCCAAGGCCACCCCCGCCAAGGCCACGACGACGCGCAAGGCCGCCGCCGCAGCCGCCGGCGACACCCCGGCAGCTGCGAAGAGCACTGCGGCGAAGAAGGCGGCCCCCCGCAAGACCGCTGCTGCCGCCAAGGCGGCCCAGGGCGCCGACGACACGGACGTCGCTCCGGAGGACGTCGTGGCCGCGGTCGTCGACCTCGCCGACACCGACGACGAGGACGGCGAGACCCCGGCCAAGCCCGCGGAGGCCGAGACCGAGTCCGGTGGCTTCGTGCTGCGCGACGACGACGAGGACGACGCTCCGGTGCAGCAGGTCGTCACCGCCGGCGCCACCGCCGACCCGGTCAAGGACTACCTCAAGCAGATCGGCAAGGTCGCCCTGCTCAACGCCGAGCAGGAGGTCGAGCTCGCCAAGCGCATCGAGGCCGGCCTGTTCGCCGAGGAGAAGCTCAACTCGGGCGAGAAGCTCGACATGAAGCTCAAGCGTGAGCTGTGGTGGATCGCCCAGGACGGCAAGAAGGCCAAGAACCACCTGCTCGAGGCCAACCTGCGCCTCGTGGTGAGCCTGGCCAAGCGCTACACCGGTCGCGGCATGCTCTTCCTGGACCAGATCCAGGAGGGCAACCTGGGCCTGATCCGCGCGGTGGAGAAGTTCGACTACACCAAGGGCTACAAGTTCTCCACGTACGCGACCTGGTGGATCCGCCAGGCGATCACCCGGGCGATGGCAGACCAGGCCCGCACCATCCGCATCCCCGTGCACATGGTGGAGGTCATCAACAAGCTGGCCCGGGTGCAGCGGCAGATGCTGCAGGACCTGGGCCGGGAGCCGACGCCGGAAGAGCTGGCGGCCGAGCTCGACATGACCCCCGAGAAGGTCATCGAGGTCCAGAAGTACGGCCGTGAGCCGATCTCGCTGCACACCCCGCTCGGCGAGGACGGCGACAGCGAGTTCGGTGACCTGATCGAGGACTCCGAGGCGATCCAGCCCGGCGAGGCAGTGAGTTTCACGCTGCTTCAGGAGCAGCTGCACTCGGTGCTCGACACGCTGTCCGAGCGGGAGGCCGGCGTGGTCTCCATGCGCTTCGGCCTGACCGATGGCCAGCCTAAGACGCTGGACGAGATCGGCAAGGTCTACGGGGTCACCCGGGAGCGGATCCGGCAGATCGAGTCCAAGACGATGTCCAAGCTGCGCCACCCGAGCCGTTCGCAGGTCCTGCGCGACTACCTGGACTGAACGGGTTCGCAGGGACGCTCGGTCAGTGCTTCCCGATAGGCCCGGTGGTGTCGGCGCCACCGAGCGTGACGCGGTCTTCGCCGTGATGCCCGTGCCAGTCGAGAATGAGCAGCGTGGCGTCGTCCGCCAGGGTCGGGCCGGTAATCGCCAAAACCTCGTCGGCAAGCTTTCGGGTGGCCTCACGCGGGTGCATGGCTCGGGTTCGGCTGATCTCTGTCATGAGGTCCAGGTCGGCAGCGTTGCGCTCGAGCATGCCGTCGGTGACGAACACGACCCGGTCGCCGGG
>JBBQNZ010000045.1:0-26754 GCA_038330415.1 Actinomycetales bacterium
CCTGAGTGTCGCTCAGTCGCAAGAGGAGGGTAGGGGGCGAGGCGGATGGGTCAGGCGGTGAAGACGACGACGCGTGGCTCGATGTTGCGGCGATTCGCCCCACCCTGGAGCGTGGACCCGATGGCCACCAAGGACGTGCGCCGCGTCGGGTGTGGCCGGATCGTCAGGTAGTCGCCCCACTTGCCGTCCGTGGGCGAGTGGCTGGACGTCGCCACCGTCGCCATGTCCCACGCGGGCACGACGCCTGCCTTCGGCGGAAAGTCCGAGAGCGAACCGATGGCCAGCGCTGGTCGTCCCTGGCCACCGAAGTAGGCCGCCACCCCGACTCGCCCCGACACTGTGGGCGCGAGCGCCGGATAGGCCCACGCCCCTGTCGCGGACCACAGGTCGGGCTCGGCCACGACCTTCATGGTCGACTCGTCGACTATGGCGCAGCGGACGAACGGGTGCGGTCGCCCGGCCCGCCGGCCCGACGACCACGCGAATCCGAGGTGTGACCCCAGCCGGAAGGCCCCGGTGATGCGGTCGTCGGCGCGGGTCAGCCACTCGGCACCGCCCGCATCTCCCGAGGCCGCGTAGTCCCCGTCGTCCCACGGCGAGACCCGCACCGACCACTGGGTCATGGACGGCGAGGAGTCCGGCCAGGCGAAGACCCGCAGCGACGACGACGCGAGGTCGGTCGAGCCGAACCACATCGTGTCGCCGGCACCCGCTGTCCCGGCGCCGGCCACGGGCCGCAACGATCCGGCGGTCGTCGTGGTCCAGTGCTCGTGCGGCAGCGGGCCCCGCTTTGTCAGTCCCGATCGCGGCCAACGCACGACGACGGCCCGGACCCACCGGTCATGCGTGTCGTAGACGTTGGTCGTCAGGTAGAGGTGCTTGCGGGTCAGCCCGAGATCGGGGAAGTCGAACCACACCGAGCGCCACGAGGGCACGAGGTCGGTGGGTGCGAGGTCCCACCAACGCCACGTCCCGGGCCGGCCGGTGCTCGACACGGCGAGCCGCTGGATGTTGCCCTTCCCGGGCGCCGGCGGTTCGTACTGCAGCAGCCACACCCACAGCCTCCCGACGCGCAGGGTCACCTGGTCGCAGGCGAATCGTCCCTTGTCAGCTGGCAGCTCGGTGAACGGGTCGAGGAACTGCCAGCTCGCACCACGGTCCTCGGAGTGCGTCGCGAACCAGTTGCCCGTGACGAAGAAGCCTTTGCTTGACGCGGCCACACTCGGCTCGCCCACCGTCCCGGTCTGGATCCCGGTCGCGGCGTCGTCGAGCGGCAAGTCGGAGCGGATCGTCGCCATCTCAGGCCCCCGGCCCGTCGGTGGCGCGGGTCGGCTCCGTGGGTTCGGTCGACTCCGTCGGTCCCGTCAACAGGTCGGGTATGCCGCCCCCTCCCGTTCCGTCAGCCGGCCCACCTTCGCGGGTGGGTCCGGGCTTCTTGCGCCGGGGTGCCTTCGCCTTCTCCTTGGCGTCGAGGAGTGCGTCGGTGGCGACCTCGCCGAACTCCGATTCCGGAACGTCCACCTCGTCCGGATCACCTCCGCCCGCGGCCCCCCGCGTGCGTGCCGCGAGCGCGTCGGAGGCGCTGGCCGGGCGGGGGCGTCGAGGTTCCTGCCGTCCGGCGAGCACGGACTCGCCGGGCGTGCTGGAGGTGGTACGGCCCTTCGGCCTAGTCATGGACGAGCGACCTTCTCGGGTTTCGCCCGCCACGACCTCACCCGGGACTTCACGGCGTTCCAGGCCTCGACGATGACGATCACGATGGGGATGAGGAGGACGGGATACTGCTCGAAGAACGGTTCCACGGTGGGCCTTTCGTGAGGGCGGGCATATCTCGGGTGCGCGATGGGGCGGACAGGGATGGGTGACTGGGATCAGGGCGCGGGGACCGTCGGTCTCGGGCCGAGGGCGACGACTCGGCACGCGGCATACGGCCACTGTCGGACGAGCTGGTCGACGGTGACGGGCAGCGGGGCGATCGGGAGGATCGGGTTGTTGGGCGGCTCGACGTCGTCGTCGAACGACCCGACGAGGGCGAGGAACACCACCGCGACCGGCGCGACGGCTGGCAGGGCCGGTGGGGTGAGGTCGACGTCGATCGAGATGGCCCGTGGGCTCCGTGCGTCCAACGGCACGGTGAGCGGGTGTCGCGCCGATCCGTCGGGGAGGCGGGCGACCGTCCAGCCCGTCGGAGTCGGCCCGCCCTGCGCCGCCGAGGTCCACGCCCGCGTGTGGAGGTCGACCACCCCCGCCACGGGTGCCGCCAGACCGTCCGCGAGGGTGGGCACGAAGCGCCACAGCAGGACCGCCCACGCGTCACCCGCCGCCACAGTGCGCGAGTCCCGGTGGTGCAGCAGCACGTCGACCGTCGACGGCTCCGAGTAGACGGACCAGTTCGCACCCGAAAAGCCCGGCGGGACAACACATTCCATGAGGTCAACCTCGCCAGCGGGCAGGGTCGGAACCGTCGGCGTGGACCAGGCCGGACGGCATACCGCGAAGGAACCGACGGGGCCGGGAGCCACGGTGAGGTCGGGAGCAAGACGGGTCGCGACGATCGGGTCCCACAGCACCCGGTCGATGAACTGGCCCGGAGGGAGCCCGAGACGATTGCGCTCGATCGCGACGATCTCGCCCAGCGGCGCCGTCCACTGCCCGGTCGGCACGATGTTGGGGTGGCGCCAGCGCAGAGCGGTCTGGAACTGCCACAGCTGGTAGGGGTTGGGGACGCTGCCGACGTTGATCGGACCACCCGGCCAGACCGGAGGGGCCGCCACGGGGACGCGAGGGCGGATGACGATGTCGGGGCTGCTGTGCGCGGGCAGGGCAACGACGGGCGCCTGGCGGGGGTCGGTCATCAGGGTCGGCAGGGTGCGCCGGTCGTCGTGGTTGTGGACCCGCACATAGGTCCGGCGCCGGGCATCGTCGAGGAGGTCCACCTCCCACACACCGCGCGCCTGCACCGCGGCCCGCAGGATCCGTCGCCGGGCAGCCATCGGCGGCGGCGCGGCCGGCAGGGGCGGGACGGTGGGGTCGACCCAGATCCCGAGGTCCTGCACGCTGGTCTGCGGGAGGCCGTTGTCGAACAGGATCCAGTCGTGCAGGCCGGCGTCGTCATGGCGGGTGCCGTGCCAGACGCCGGTCGCCGTGCCGATATAGACCTGCTCCGGGTGGCCCGGGTCGACGACGGCGGCATACGCCGGGTCCAGGGGACCGAGGATACCCAGGGGCCCGGGGAGCGCACGCCGCAGACCAGTGCGACGGAACCGGTCGTCGGCGGAGGAGTACCACCACACCGTCTCGGTGTCGTTGCCCAACGTGCCGAGCGTCGTGACGTAGAAGTCGTGGGTACCGGGCACGGGCGCCACGTCGGAGATGACCTGGTTGCGCGGGATGAGTACCGAGCTGGCGCGCAGGGACCAGCGCTTATCCACCCAGTTTCCGGAGGGCAACTGCCGGTAGCGCACGATGCCGTTGTCGAAGGCGGCAAGGAGCTCGGTGGCCGAGACCCAACGGACGGTGTGAACCCGGAGGTAGTTCGTCACCGGGGTGCCGCCGCGCGGCACCCCCCGGGTCGTCGCCGCGACGTTGATGTCGGCGCCGGCCGCGGTGCGGCGATCACCCGCGGAGGCGCCGGCCGCCGAGGTGTGGACGGGCAGCACCCGCCAGGTGCACGGGGCAACACCGCCGAGGTCGTCGGTGATCCACACGCGGTTCGTCCCGAGGGCGATGCGACCGCCCGCACCGTTGATCACTGCGGAGGCCCCGGAGTAGAACGACGACAGGTTGTTCTCACGGTCCGCGGTGATCGTCCCCCAGTTCGGCTGGAGCGGCTGCCGCTGGAGCGGGTCGATGAACGATGCATGGTTGCCCTGCCAGGCCCCCTGCACCTCCTGGGCGACGAGCACGTGGGGCTGCGTCGGGTGGAAGGCCACCCCACCCCCGTCCGCGGAGAACACCTGGTCCCACACCGTGTCGCCCGTACGCACGAGAATGCCGTTGTCCTGCACTCCAACTGCTAAGAACTGACCCGACACAGGGTGGCTCGCAACAAAGCCCGCCTCGAGGGTCGCCAGACCGTTGGCCCGTGCCGCGAAAGAGTGCGCCCGCCCACCTGCGGTCGACACGAAGACACCGCCGTCGCACCCCACCCAGACCGTGCGCGCGCCGGGGGCACCGACAAGGCGGATGACGTGCACGTCCGAATGGACGGTGTTGCCGACGAGTCCGGCGTCGGTGGCGCCGTCGCCCGCGGGAGGCGCGCCCACGCGCGAGATGCCCGGCGCGGCCACGACGGTCTGGGCCGCCTGGACGTCGACCGCCCACAAGGACGCGACCCAGCCGCCAACACCGTTCGGAGAGAAGGCGCTTCCTCCGTAGTAGAGGCGGTCGACAGTGCTGTCGGCGGTGCCGTCGAGGTCCTGCGCGGCCGGCACCGGCGCCCGGTCCACGACGATGCATTGGTCGTAGTTGCTCTGACCCGTGACGAAACAGTCCGGCACATTGTTGAGCGCGACGGCGACGGGAGGGTTCAGCGTGGCGTCGACGATCTGGTGGATGGCCGCCGGTCCGGCCGAGGCGAAGAGCGCATAGATCCGGTCGCCGTCGGCACGAGCCAGCGAGATCCGGTCGTCGACGAAGACGGTCGCCGGACCGAGGCTCGGCACCGGGGCCACCGTGGCCGCGGCGTTGTCGCTCGTCACCAGACCGAAGCCGTCGACGGCCAGGACAAGGCGGCCACCGGGGAGCCAGAGAGCATCGGTCCAGACCGGGGCAGCCGGCCAGCCGACCGGAGCTGGCGGGACCGCCCAGGCCAGCGCGCACGGCGTCCACCGATAGGTGCCGCGGGCCGGGAAGCCGCCGGCGGCCGCCACGGCCTGGCGCACGCCGACGAAGAGTCCCGCCGACGTGCACGCGATGATCCGGTGTGTAGGTGGCCCGGACGTCGCGCCCGGGTCCGTCGCGGGGTCGTGGACGATCCGATAGATCCGGGCACCCTCGAACGTCGCCAGACCGTTGACGTCGGGTTCCCAGGGGTCGTCGTGCGTCGCGGCCAGGGTCACGGGCCCGACCGCCGACAGCACCCCGATTCCACCCTGCGCGGCACCGGAGTGCGACGGACTCGCGGACACCTCGCCGGTTCCGACGATCACGAGGTCGTGCGCAGCGTCCACCCCGAAGACCACCTCGACACAGCCGATGGTCAGGGCATTGGTGCGGCCCCCTGCGGTGCGACTCCGCATGACCCACCCGCCTACGGGAGCCCACGTCGAGCCCGCGTCCTCGGTGTACCAGAGGCCCCCGTTGCCGGAGGCGGCATAGGCACGCAGTCCGTTGGTCGACACCGCGAGGTCGTTGATGCGGCCCGTGACGCGGGGCCGACTCGTCGCCTGACCGAAGCGCACGACCGAGGGCCCGATGGGCACCCACCGGCCGGCGGCGGTGTTCGACGGTGCGGCGAGCGGGCCGGGCCCCCGCCGTCCGCCGCGTCGGGAAGCTGCCTCGGCGGACTCCAACCTCTCCAGGGCATCGGCGAGCGCGGCCCGGTCAGGTTGGCCGCGCATGGTCTCGCGCCACGCCTGACGCCGACGGGCATTGCCCCGCTTTGCCGCCTTCGCGGCCGCGCGCGCGACCTCGGGGGTCTCCACGGCGCCGGCGTCAGGCGTGGCGGCGCCGGTGTCGTCGTCGGTCACGGCGCACCTCCCGCGGCCGACCCCGGCGCGGACCCGGGAGCGCCGGGAACGGGCGTCGGCGCCACCCGGATCCAGCCCTCCTGCGCCTCGTGCGGCATCGGCGGCAGATAGGCCGACGTCGACGCCGCGATGATCGGGTCATCACGCCACGTCAGCGGCCCCGTGCGGCGGGTGAACTGCTGGTCCGGCCCGAACGACGCCACCTTGGGAAGGCGGATCTGGGCTGGGTCGACGAGCACCGGCCCGGTCCGCAGTGACGGCACGAGCCGCCGCAGCCCCGGGCTCACCCACTCGTCGGCCAAGGCCAGCGACTTGCGCGGCAGGATGCCCGACGTGAGGTGAACCTTGCCGCCGGGGAGCATGAGGATCGTCAGCCGACGGGTCTCGCCGACACGGACCTCGACGATGTCCTCGAGCTCGATATAGGGGTGCTCGAGCGGCCGCACCGCCGGCACATCGTTGTCGCCGAGGAGCCCGAGCTGCCCACGGTGCCGACCGCTGTCGAGTGCCACTCCGGCGACGACCTTGTCGACGACGTGGAAGTGCGTGTAGTCGTCGTCGACGAAGAATCCGAGCACCGCGTCGTCACTGCGACCGAGCTCACCGATGCGGACCGGGAACCGGTGTCGCGACAACTCGGCGTATGCCGCCTGTCGCGCCGCGACCGCGTCACCTCCGCCTCCTCCCGCGGTGATCGTCACCTCGTCGACGTCGTCGGGGGCGTCGAGCCGCAGGGTGGCTCGGACGACGGCGATGGGCCGACCGACGAGCCCGGCGATCGTCGGGGTGCCGAGCGCGGAGAACGCATCGACCGTCCACAGCGTCGAGTCGACGGCCCGCAACAACGCGGTCAGGGCACTGGACTCGCCCGGTGCCTCGGTCGCGTGACGGCCGGCGATGTCCGCCCGCACCACCCCGTCGGCGAAGAGGCCAATGTGCTGCGCATGGGCCGGCAGCTCCCTGAGCGGCCCGGCGTCGGGAGGGATCGGCCGGCCGGGCGCGGGCTCCCACGTCACGGCGTCGCTCACCGAGTCGTGGGTCAACTCGCCGATCGGGTCGCCGTTGCGGTCGAAGACCTCGAGCGACTCGTCCATGTGGTCGGGCAGCAGGTAGCCACAGACCGGGTTGACCGCCACGTCAGCGTGCACCTGGTCGACCCACGCCTCGAGGGCCGTCGCCGGGTCCGCCTCGAGCGGGTGTGCCGGGTCGACGAGTCGGAAGAGCCAGCGGGCAGCGTTCTGGATGCGCGGGGTGAGGCGCAGCTCGCCGGGAGTGCCCGTGTCGAGTTGGGTCGTCGTCAGCACGTCATCCACCGGCACCTTGAGAGTGCGGCCGAACGCGTCGACGAGTCGCAGCTCCACGATCGTCGCCGTGCCGCCGAAGATCGGCACCGGGACCTGGTCGGCCACCGGCTTCTTGGTGTCCTCGTCGCGCACGACGATGCCCTCGTAGCGGATCCCGAGCAGCTGCTCCCGCAGTCCGTCGAGCGACGCGGACGCGACGTCGAGGGGGTCGAGGAGGTTCGCCAGATCGCCCAGCGCGACTTCGTCGGCGTCGTCGAGCTGGGAGCTCGACGGGTCGGCCTCGTCCCGTCGGTTCTCCGCATCCAGCCACTCGCGAATGCCCTCCGACAGCGCATCCCCGGCGCCGCGATGCAAGGGTGACCGGCCGGCATACGCACGTGTGATCGGTGAGGAGGCCTGTGCGCCAACGAGATCGGTCGAACCGAGCTCCCAGCCGTCGAGCGACGCGTCACCGTCGATGCGCACTCGCCACTCGAGGAAGAGCGGGACCCAGGGCTGCCGCCAGTTCGTGATCGCGACCGGGCTCGGCGGCGTTCCGTTAAGGACGCTGTATGCCGCGAGCTCGGCGGCGCTGTCGACCGCGGCTGGGCTGCGGCGCTGGGCCGCACGGGTCCAGTTCACCCTGCCCTCGTCGTCGGCGGCCCGCCGGATCCCTGTGTCCGCCCGATGGGCGATCTCGGTGAGCGCTCCGATGCCGGTGCCGTCATAAGCGGCGTCCGCACCGTGGATGCGGGCCAGCTCGGCGACGAGCCGGACGTGGACCGGCCCGAACTCCTTGCGGTTCGTCGCGCCAGCGGCCGCGAGCCAGCCGTGGTGGTAGCCGTCGAGGAGGGTCGCCTCGCGCACGATGCGGGTCACCTCGGGAGGGATGGCGCCGTTGCCGAGGGTCGGGACGACGATCTCGCCCTCGACGACGCCCTCACTCGCCGACACCACTTCACCGGGGTGGCGGCAGCGCAGCCGTCCGCCGTCGTGGAGGCCGTCGCCGTGGTGCCGCTGGTTCGGCTTGACGCCGGAGATTGCGACCATGAGCGGAGCCGGGCGGTAGCGACGCGGCGGCGCCTTGGGCACGGTGCGCGCGGTCGGTCCCGTGGGTGGGGCGCTCGCGGACGGCGACGGTCGCGGCGTGCCGGTGCGGGTTCGGCGCTGGTTCTTCAGGGCATCGACGGTGACGAGGCGTTCGGCGAAGGCTCCGTCGGCGCGGGCCTTCGTCGTGCGCTCGGCCGCGAAGATCCGCACACCTTGGGTGAACTCCACCTTGACGTCCTCATAGCCGGAATCGGCCATCGCCCCACGTCCCTTGCGACCCACGCGGGTCGGGCCGAACGGCGACGAGTCCTCGGCCCGCACGACGTCGTCGTGGCTGCCCTCGACCGGAGGACCCGAGAGCGACCAGAACCCGTCGGCGTGCTCCCGCTCCTCGAGGTCGGCGAGCCCGTCCTGGGCGCCGAGCTCGGCGAGCGTTCCCCCGGTGAAGGCGGCGACGAGCCGTTCGGAGAACTGCCTCTGCTCCGGAGTGAGACCGAGTCCGGCAGCGAGACCCGGTGCCGCAAATGCGGCCGCGACGTCGTCGAGGTCGAGCCCGGCCGAGGCGCCCAGCTCCTCTGAGGTCGGCCGTTCGTCGAGACCGTCGGCGGTGCCGTCGATGGGGACGCCGAGGACGCTGCCGTGACACAGGGCGTGATAGCGCGTGGGGGCGATGCCAATGAACGTCCGCTCCGTGGCGCGCACCGGGAGCCCGGCCGAGGGCGCGACATCCTCCTCGCGCACGGTCGTCGTGCCGTACTTCCGCACCATCGTCATCGGCGTCGACCCACCCGCCGACGTAAGACCCATCCGACGCACAAGCGTGTTGACCCTCGGGTCCGGCGGCTCGTCCCACGAGTCCTCGCCCTCGAGACCGAGCGCCCAGCCGAGCTCGCCCATGATCCGCTTGAGGTCGGTCGGTCCGGTGGCGGCCGCGAGCGGGTCGCCGGAGCTTCCGCTCCACCACCCCGCCACCGTGTATGCCGCCCTGCCCGAGTCCCAGCCCTGCGGCGCCGCAGGTGCCAGGCCGGCAAGGTCGGTCAACGGATCGTGGAGGGCAAAACGGTTGCGAGACGCTGCATACGCCGCTGTCCACAAAGGTGACCCACCACGGAACCCGTCGAGGGGCACGAAGGTCTCGGCCTCGGGCGCAGAGGTCGCGGCGCCGGAGTAGTCGAGCAGGGACGTCACGACGCCGGTGAGTGCGTCGATGACCCAGCCGGTGACGTGGATCGAGCGCGATCCCACGGGGTAGAGGTGGCGGATGACGACCCAGCGGTCGGGGAGGGCGGGCAGCTTGAGGTCGCCCGTCGTGGCCTCGGTGGCCCCGCGGAGGAGCGCGTCCGGCATGGCCCAGTGCAGGTGGACACCGGCCGCGAGCGGAGCGCCCGTGTCGAAGGGCGCGGGGTCGCCGGTACGCCCGGCCACTGCGACGACCGGGTCGCTGCCGCCGGTCGGTGCCACGAACGCCTGGACGTCGACGGGCACGAGGATCCGGCGGTCGCGCGGTAGGTGCTTGTCCCACGTCTCGAACGTCGCGAGGTCGACCTCGGCGGCGGCCAGTGCGGCCCAGCGTTGGCTGTAGGCCAGATCCTTGAGGACGGTGCCGGAGACCTTGAAGGGGATGTCGCTCATCGTCGCCACCTCAGCCCGTGTTCTTCATGGAGACGAACGTCTTGGTGACGTGGACCGCATACGAGATGGCCGGTTGGAATACCGTGCCGATCGGGACGTTGCCGGGCTGGGTCTCGGCGTCGCCGAAGACCTGGCGGTAGGGGAAGCGGATGAGCTGGAGGGCGTACTCCGCCGAGTCGAGGCCGTCGCCCGCGCCGGTGTTGGGGTGCTTGGGGAGGGCGAGTTCCTTCTCGATGGCCTGGATGTCGACGACGCCCGCCGCCCCATCGGCCCGGAACGGCACGGTGATGGTCTGGTTGGCGCCGGGGATGTCCTTGAACGTGTCGCGGTCGCGGGGTTGGAAGGTGGCCTTGAGCTGGCTGCCGGAGGGCGTGACGTCGAACCCGAACTGCACGCCCTGTCGCGGCTCCTCGATGTGGACGACAGCGGGTATGCCGTCGAAGAGGACGAGGATGACGGCGGGGGCCAGGCGCTCCATGCGGAGAAGGCGCATGCGGCGCGGGTCGACCTCGGGATAGGTCGCGTCGTCGGCCTCCGCCGGGTCGACGGAGAAGGCGCGGACGTGGAGGCCGGGCCAGCCAGACACCGCCCGGCTGCGCAGGATGAACCCGCTCACGGCCTCGACGCTGCCGGCGAAGCGGGGGCTGCCGGGTTCGCGGCGGGCATTGCGCTCCTCGACGTCGAGCTCGTCGCGCACGGCGTCGTACTGCGCGGTGAGCTGCACCCGGTCGTCGCTGTTGACGGTGCCGGCCGAGAGGGCGCCCTGGACGATAGCGTCGGTCCAGCGGCGGTCGAGGTAGAACCAGCGGATCGACTCCTCGGGGAGGAGCTCGGTGTCGGCGACGAGGTTTGCGAATGGCACCCCTTCGAGGAGGCGCAGCCTCACGAGCCAGCGTCGGAGCTCGGCCGGGATGGCGCCGGGTGCGTCGTCGTCGAGAGGAGGCTTCGCCGTGCCGCCGGCGCCACCGACCGTGGTGGCATAGACCTTGGGAAGGTCCTCCATCAGGTGCTTGACCTCGATGATCATCGCTCGTCCTCCCCATCGGTGTCGTCGCTGCCGTCGGCCCGGCCGGCCAAGCCGTCGAGCACGGCATCGAGGGCGTCGGGTGCACGCCGGGGGCCGCCGCGGCCCGGCACGTTGACCCGGTCGATCGGCCCGAAGGTGCCGGCCCCGAGGATCGGGTTGAGCTGGGCGGGCACTCCCAGGGCGCCGAACGCGAGCAGCCCTGTGGCGAGGTCGTGGTCGAGGCGCAGCGCTCCGGCGGTGAGGTCGGTGACCTCGCGCCGGGGCAGGTCGCGCAGGTTCACAATCGGCAGCGGAGCGTCGCGGATGACGCGCGCCAGGTCGATGAGCGGGAGCGAGAGGTCGGCGTCGATGGCGAACCCACCGGCCAACGACTTCGCCAGGCCTTCACCCTCGAGGGCGTCGAGACGCATCGACGTGCCGGCAGTGACCGGTGGCAGCGGCTCGCCGATGACCGCCGACGGGCTGGCCGCGAGACGGCGGGCGAGACCACGTCCGAGCAACACTCCGAGTGCCCGCTCGGGCCGCATCTTCAGCCCTTCGAGCTCGAGGCCCTCGAGCGTCTTCGCCCAGAGCGCCTCGCGCCGGGCCGTTTGGTAGTGCGTCTGGCGCCAGGAGAGCAGGGCCGTGACCATGGCCGGAGTGCTCAGCGCGAGCAACCGTCCGATCTCGAAGGCGACTGCGAGAGATAGGTCTTCGCGTCGGTCGGGCACGACGGCACGCAGCTGGTCGGCGGTGTGCGCGAGCGGGAGCCGCGGCGCCTCGGTGTCGGCTGGGTGTGGCAGCAGCGGTCCGCGATACCAAGCACGCACGTTGTCGCCGCGTCGCGCGCGTTGGTCGATGCCGACGTGACCGGTCTCCACGACCTCGAGCGGCAGCAGTCCGGGCGTGCGACCGGGCGTGCGCAGGGGGTCCCCCGGCGCCGGCGGGACGGACGGCTCGGGCGGGAGAGTCCCGAGCAGCCCGGAGTCGAGGTGCTCCTCCATGAGGCCACGGAAGGTCACCTGGCCCACGGACGTGAACGACCAGTGGAGCAGGACCGGGAAGCGATATTGCGGGTCGAGCAGCTGGAAGATGCCCGACGTGTCCTTGAGCTTCCCGAACGGCTGGGCCATCTTTTCGTAGACCGAGTCCGACGCCGCGGCCGTGCCCGTCGCCCACCCCTCGCGCAGTTGGGCGCTGACGATCTGGCTCTCCTTGACGACCGAGGCCTTGCGCGTGGCGAGCACCTCCATCCCCGCGGCGTGCGGGCCACCGACGTGAGTGATCGCGTCGGCCGTCGTGCCCTTCCAGATCTCGGCGGCCTTGGTCGTGCCCATGATCATGTGGTCGCTGTCGGCGGCGCCGATGACGAGCTCGTTGATCTCGAGCACTGCGTAGTCCGAGAACGTCCGCTGCGGCGGGGCCTCGCGCCGCAGGACGTTGAACTGCCCCTCGAGGTTGATCAGCGCACACAGATAGGTGACCGGGACCTCGCGCCCCTGGGCATCGCGGCCGGGCAGCGGGAGCCGGTTCGCGACGACGACCGACAGGAACCCGTCGTCGTCGCCCATCATCATCTCGGTGTCGTGGATGTCGACCTCGCGGGCGTGGGCGAGGAGCGGTACGTCCTTCTGCGTCGGCAGGACCTTGTCGATGATCGACTGGCGCACGAGCAGGTAGTTGCCCTGCGCGACATCGGGCACTCCGGGCAGCACCTGGCCGGGAGTGACGCACTCGGCGACCGGCTGGTTGAGGATGAGCTCGGCCTCGCTCTCGGCGATGACGACGAGCGCGAGCCATGGCGTCGTGGGCTTGTCGAGGTCGGTCTCGTTCTCGGGGTCGACGGTCCGCTCCCAGGGCAGCGTCCGCCGCTTGATGACGATCTGGGGCAGCCGACTACCGTACGCCCCTTCGGTATTCGCGGGCGGATAGGTCGACAGGACCTGGTCCGGGGGCAGCTGGAACCGCGGCGACGTGACCCGCACGTGGGTCTGCAGCGCCTCGACGGGCAGGGCGCCTGTGCCGAGCGGACCCTTGGGCCCGATCGCGCCGAGGTCCTGGTCGCTCGTGAACCGGTAGTCACCGGCCGGCAGCACCGGAGCGAGGTTGGCGTAGAGCTGGAAGTAGCCGTTCTTGACGGTCACCGCTGCCTCCTCGGTGCGTCGGTCCAGGTGAGCTGGGCGCCATCGCCGTCCGTGGCGAGCAGGCGACTGACGACGGCATCGAGCCCGTCCCGGGCACACCGTTCGGCGTATGCCGTGTGCCCCCCATCCGGGTCGACTGCGGCGAGCACTCCGGTCACCTGCCAGGTCCCGCCCGACTGGACGACGACGCGGACACCGCCCTCGGCGATCTGCTCGCGGTCGGGGATGACCTGGTGGACGAGCACGGTGGTGGATCCGAGAACGACGGCGACGGGCGGCCGCTGCGCGCCGTCGGCGGCGAGCGCCGGTGTCGCGCCGATGAACTCGATGTCGGCGGGGGTTAGTGACGAGGGCGCCTGGCCGGTGAGGGCCACGGCAATGACCGTCACGGGAGCGGAGAAGCGGGTGATGATCTCGCGCGCCGTGGCCACGAGCTCGTCGGCCTCGCACCACCCCGTCGCGGTGGCGTTCTGGAACGACCCACCGGCGGCGTCGACGCTCAGGGTGCAGCCGGCACTGACGCCGACGTGGCTGCCGAGCCGGGCGACGCGGCTCCGGGCGGTCCACCCGACAGTCGATGGAGTTCCGGGCGTTCCAGCAGCTGCGGCAGGGAAGGACGAGCCACCGGCGTGCGCCGCGACGAGGGTGGTCCCGACGGGCACATCGAGGCTGGCGCCCGAGACGACCGAGTCGCTCGTGACCGTGCGCCCGGTGACGGTGACGATGCGCGCGCTGCCGTCGACGGCCAGCGAGGGGCGGCGCTCAGCATCGACGTCGATCTGGGCGTCGGGGCTGCGCAGCACGACGAGGTCGCCGGGGCGGAGACGAGTGCCGGTCGCATCGGCGCGGGCAGCACGAGAGTTGCGGCGCGGGGTGGGACGAGTCGTTCCGGCCAGCCCACCGAGTCCGCCGACGATGGGTCCGCCACCGCCGTTGGCGAGGGAGGAACCCACGCGCCCCACGGCATACGTGCGAGTTGTTCCGACAACGTCGGTGCGCGGAAGCTTGGTCGCGAGCACGGTGCCGCCGCGCACCACGCCGGGTGCCGCGGCCCGGCGCAGGACGACGGGCACGTGGGCGCCAAGGCGGCCCTTGACCGATTCGAGCGTGGGGGCCGGGCGGCGCTTGAGGCGACCGTCGGCGACCGTAGTCCTGGAGGCGCGCACGGCTGCACCGACGCCAGACGTCATCAGGGCGGCGACCACGGGTCGGCGCACCATGGGGACCTTGACGGTGGCGACGTCCGCGAGTGAACGCTCGCCGTCGGCGCCATTGGCCGTGGCGAGACCGTCGGTGAGTGAACCGATGCGGGGCGGGGAGACGCGGTCGCGGCGATAGGATGCACGGGCCAGGGCACTGTGCTGGCCGGTGGCCATGACATCGAGAACCGCTGGGAACAGCGTGGATCGGGCGAGGGTGAGGGCGGCGTCGGACGTCGCGGGCACCGGCAGGTCGAGGTCGCGCGAGGCCTTGAGGAAGGCGGCCCGGGTGGCACCGGTCGCGCGGAGCGGGAGGGGGCGGCGGCCGGCCACGACACGGCGGTACTCGATCTGCGGCCCGACCGGGTTGAGGGTGATCCCGGCGACGAGGGTGACCCGGTTGCCGGCCGTGATGACGTCGGTGCTGGGGAGCGCGGGTGCGGAGCCGAGTGACTTCGGGGAGCCCCAGACTCCGAGCGGGTAGTGGTCGCGGTCGATCCGTGACTTGCCGGCGAGGGCCTGGAGGTGTGTGGGGTCGGGCTGCCAGTGCCCCTGGAAGTCGAGGCGTTCGAGCGAGACGTGGACGGTCGAGGTGAGGCTTCCGGCACCCATCGGCGCGAGCCCGAGCCCTGTTGCAGCGCCGTTGGACAGGGTGAGCGCCACCGGGGTGGGAGTGCCGAGTCCGAGGTCCACATGGGAGGCGGGGATGGTCGTGGTGAAGGTCAGCTCGAACTCGGCGAAGACCTGGAACGGGAGGGCGAGGGTGCCGTCGGAGGTCGGCGCACCCTTGGCGCTCGTCGTGGCGGTGGGCAGGGTCCCGCGTCCGGTGATGGCCGAGAGAGCCTTGGCCGCGTTGCCGGCGTCCTCGAGGTATTTCGTGACGAACTTGTCCCAGGGCAGCGTCTCCGGCTCGATCCGGCGCTTCTCCCCGAACTCGACGGGCACCGAGCACGGCCCGATCTCGAACTCCGCCCGCCCGGCGAAGTCCGGTCCCCAGACCTTGATCTTGGCGCCGATTGATATCGAGAAGGACAGCGAGCCGAACGGCCAGGGGAGGTCGATGTCGATGCCGGCGGAGATGCGGGCGTAGGCCATGACCTCGAACCAGAACGGGTCGAAGTAGACGATGCCGTGGGCCCCGAAGGCGACCTTGGCCCAGACCCAGCCGAAGTCGAGGCTGACCTCGATGTCCACGCCTGCCATGAGCGCCTCGGACGTGAGGGCGAAGTAGGAGCCACCCTTGATGACGATGGCGTCGCTGATCTTCCAGACCAGGCCCAGCCGCGGCACCTCGGGGTAGCCGACGGGCACCGGGAAGTCGGGGTGGTAGCCGCCCATGGTGAGCACGAACTGTCCGGCGAGCGGCCCCTTCCACCAGATCGCGAAGGCGAAGCCACCGGTGAGCCGGACGTCCTCGTAGAGCAGCCACGAGTTGTCGGTGAGCTGTGCCTTGATGAGGAAGACGCCCTCGGTCGTGGAGAAGTGCGCGAGGAGCGCCAGCTCGATCGAGACGATCGCCGCGCCGGGTCGGGGCAGGGCCATCCTGGCGAGGCCGAAGAGGTTGATCTCGAGGCCGTTGCCGAACGACACGGCGATGACCGCGACACCGTCGACGAGGTTGAAGGAGGTGAACGAAATGCCTGCGGCGAACCAGAATTCGCCCATCCGGTGGGGGAAGTACTCGGAGAGCTCACGCAGCCGCACCATCGGGTCGGAGGGCGGTGAGGCGGCTGGGTCGAGGGCCTGGATGAAGGGGAACTCGCCGAACTTCGACAGGTCGTTCGGCACCTTGAGCCCGCGGTTGATGCCGAGGCCTCCGCCGATCCCGGTGAGGAAGAACATGGGCGGTCCGCCGAACGGGCCGTTGACGCCGCCGAAGATGAAGAACGACGCGTTGCCGTGGTCGTTGGTGAACCCGCCAAAGACTGAGAGCCCGTAGGCCGCGAAGCGCCCGACGAGCATGCCGACATAGGAGACCGCGCCGGCCTCGGTGAACTTCAGCAGGCCACCGGAGAGCGAGACCCCGGCCATCTCGGCGGCGACGGCGATGCCGTTGAGGTCGACCGCCCAGTTGCCGAGGTCGGCGACGTCGCCGCCCTTCCAGGTGATGCCGAGACCGTCGACGGCACCGGTGAGGCCGAAGAGCGAGATCTGGCCCGAGAACAGCAGGCTGATCGAGGTGACCGAGCCATCGCTCTCAGTGGTGTTGAGACCGACCCGCTCGACGTAGAGGGGGCCGAGCTGACGCTGGATGACGAGCCACCACGGTCCGGGCGGGTCACCGGCCCGCAGCGTGAACCCGAGCTCCTCGCTCGGGCCGGGGTGCTTCTGCAGGGCGAACGACGGGCTGAACGACGGCCGGCTCGAGCCGCTCGCCGAACCGACATCGGTCATGAGCGAGTTGGCCATGCCGTTGTCGCCGCCGCCACCGGCCGGTGCCACCGAGAGCCCGTCAAGCTTGAGGCGTATGCCGCCGCCGAGACCTTCGCGACCGGCCTCGCCGTAGAGGTTGACCTCGATGGCGTCGATCGAGAACCCGTCGAGGTCGACGATGGGTCGCGAGGCACCGGAGAAGCGGAGACCCACCCCGGCGACGCGGACACTGGGGACGAGTTCGAGGGAGGTCTTGGTGCCTTCGAGCAGGAAAATGTTGAGTCCGGCCGGTGGCGTGTCGGTGATCCAGTCGGCCCGCGAGACGAGCTCGACCTTGGGATCGCCGCCGGACAGTTCGAGCGGCTTCTGCACGTCGAGGCGCACACCGATCCGTTGGTCGCTGCCCGTGGTGGGTTCGGCCACGAGGCCGATCGTCACCTGGTCGCCGATGTCGAGTGAGAAGCCGGGCGTGATGGTGGCGCAGTTCCAGGCCAGGGTCTGGAGGCGGCCGAGGAGCTGCTCCGGGTGGAAGAGGGCACGCACGAAGCCGGGGTCGATCTGGCGTTGCGCGTTGCTGAAGACGACGTCCTTGAGCAGCGTCGTCGCCCGCGTGCTGATGACGGTCCCCAGTTGCTGGGAGACGAGCCCGGAGACGATCTCGACGCCGATGCCGAGGAGGTCGGCGGCGATGGCCTCGGGAGTGTCCAGCTCGCCCGGGGTGGTCCCGCCCGTGATCGCCCAGAGCTTGGGCGGCTGCGCGTCGAGCCCCCAGCGGAGCTGGACCGACTCGATGTCGTCGACGGCGAGCCCGATCGCGACGAGACGGCTGAACTCGACGCCGGCCACGCCCGCCCGGATGACGACGACCGGCCGCAGGGTCGTCGGCCCGAGTGCCACGACGAACGGACCGCCACGCAGCGCGACCCGCACCCCGGTCGCGTCGAGCCGCAGCTCCTCGACCGCGAACTGGCCCCAGTCGCCCAGGGCGATGTCGCACCCGAAGCTGACCGACGGTGTCCCCGAGCCGTCGATGACGACTTTGAACGGGCGCGAGGAGCCGTCGAGGGCGCCGAGGTCGAACCGCCGGACCATCCCTGTCAGCGAGGAGGCGACGACGGCGTGGCCCGGGTCGAGCGCGTCGGCGAGGACGGCCAGGCCGGTGGAGGCCAGCGCCGGCAGTCGCGTGAGCAGCACAGCGCCAGGGCCGGGCGGTTGGGTGTAGAGGTCGAGCTTGGCCTTGTCGACCCTGTTCGCGACGAGCAGGTCGAGGGCACCGCAGATGTCGAACGTCGCCTGCGCCACCTGCTGCCGCAGCGAGGCCGCATCGCTGCGGTGGGGGAGGAGCTCGTTGAGGGCGAGGACGATGAGCGACTCGGCCCCCGAGACGAGTGCACTCCCGAGACCCGGGCCAGCAGGGACGAGCCGGATGGCGCTCTCCGGAGTCGGTCGCACGAGGTCGAGCCGCACCGGCGCCGGGTCGGACCCGCCGACCCCGAGGTCGAGGCCCCACCCGTCGACGGTGGCGCGGACGTCGAGGAGGGCGACCGGCGCCCCGGTCAGGCCGATCGAAAGTCCGCCGGTGAGGTTGGTCGTGATCGGTCGCCCGTCGATGGTGGGGGCGAGTGAGACGTGAGCATCCGCCTGGAGCCGACCACTCACGACGGCGTAGGTCACGGAGACGTCATCGGTGAGCTGCCAGATCCCGCTCGTGCTGCCCGGTTTGAGGACGCGAGCTGCGGCGTCGAGGAGAGTGACCGTCGACGCCAATGGGTCCACGCGCGCGCGCAACCACCCACCGGGATCGCTGATGAGCCCCATCGGCAGGACGAGGTCGCGGTCGCCCGACTCGGGGTCCCCAGTGCCGAGCAGCCCTGCGGCACTGAGGCATTCGTCGAGCAGAGGGTCCTCGACGAGTTCGCGCAGAGCCGTCCCCAGACTCTGGAGCAGCAGCGCGGGCAGGAGGGTCGTGGCGAGGGGCACGAGGCTCTCGGCGTTGCCGTTCGGGAGGAGGCCAATCGGGACGACGGCTCGCCCGGGTGCCGCGTGGTCGAGCCGCAGGGTCGCGCCCCCAGTGCCAGCGTGCCCGACGAGTCGCACGCCGCCGAGGGCGTGGTCGAGAGAGCCTACGCCGACGTCGAGGCCGACACCGGCCGGGGTCGCCGTCAAGGCGACGGTCACCGGCACGGGTTCGGCGATCGTCAGCGCTCCCGTGATGGTGGCGGTCGCAAGGTCGATGGTCAGCTGGGCGGGGCCACTCGCGATCCGGAACGCCGTGAGCGCAACGTCGCTCGGCAACACTCCACCGATGAGCGCGCGGATGGCGGTCGCGACTTGCTGAGGCGCAGCCGTAACGGCCGAGCGCAGGGTCGCCGCCGGGTCGTGGAGCAGCCGATCGAGCCCGCCGGGGTCAAGTCCGCCGTCGCGCAGAAGGCCGATCGCCGTGAGCAGACCGGCGAAGTTGTCGTTGGCGCGCAGTCGCGCCACGACCTCGCCGAGCAGGATGCGCACCTCGGGCGGTGCACCGGTCTCGTCGCCGGTGACAACCCAGACTTCCCGGTATGCCGTGTGCGCCCGCGCCTCATGAAGCGTCACCTCCGTGCGCCCCACCGTTCCGTCGAGGGGCACGTGGACAGCGACCGCGGCCCACCGGCATTCGAGGTCGTGCTGCAGGGCACCGGGGCCACCGACGAGCCACCCGTCGGCGACGCCAACGCTGAAGCTGACCGTGACCTCGCGCAACGGACGCAGGTGCGGGGCAACGCGATCCACCGCAAGCAGGTCGACTCGGGCACTGGCCCCGAGCAGGAGTTCGCCGATGGTGCCGTCGATGATGGGAAGGTCGAGCCCGACGTGCACTTCCTGGGGCGGGCCGCCGGGCAGTGCCTCGAGGGCGCGCAGCCGGACGTGGACCACCTGGGCGACGAAGGCACCGAGTACGCGTTCGAGGTCGAGGCGTTCGAGCGTGGCGAAGCAGGCATGCACACGGACCGATGGGTCCCGGCTCACGGCCAGGGCGCTCGGGAGCTGAGCCGGCTCGGTTCGGCTGCGCCACAACACATCCAGCGCCTGTCGCTCCGGCGAGGAGCCGAGCGCCAAGGCGGTGTCGGGCATGGCCGGAAGCTCGGTCGGAGCCAGAGCAGTGAGGAGTCGCAGGGCATCGCCGGAGAGGTCGGTCTCGAACGCGGTCGTGGCGACGGGACCCCACGGAGTGCCGACGGTGACGACGTCATCGACCAGGGTGGCCACGTTGCTGAGTCCGGTGGCACGCACGGTGGCGGCGCCCGCGCCCCCGTGACCGACGAGCAGCACCGGAGCTGTGCGGGTGGAGAGGGCGGCCGCGACGCGCTCTGACTGAGCGAGCAACCCGTCGTGGTCGGGCCGGTCCGCTGCGGCCGCGGCAACGCTGGGCACGAGCACGAACCATGGCCCGTCGCCGGTCGCGGGGACGGTGGCCGGGTGGGCGCCCGTTGCATCGACGCGCTGACCGCTGGGGACGAGTTCGAGCCAACCCGGGGAGCGCCCGCCGTCGCAGCCGATGTGGACGACGGCCGTCGGGACTCCGCCGACTCCCGGGGTGACCGGAAGCCCGGTGCCGAGTCGCGCGGAGGCGACGAGAGCGGCATACGTCATGCCTTCACGAACGGTGACGGTGACGCCCGAGTCTCCCGAGAGCACCTGGTGCCCAACGGAGTCGGTGGTCGTCGGGACCCCGATGAGGCCGTCGGTCGCGGACCACCGACTGACGAGACCGGTGAGGCCGAGCCCGAGTCCGGCTCGGCCGTGCAGCAGGTCGGCAAGGTCGGGGATGGCGGGCGCCACGGTGGCGAGGACGGTGGCGGTCGTCGCGGCGCTGGGGACGCTTGCGCCGGTGAGCAGGTCGAGTGCTTCGGTGAGCGCGCGCCGGGGACTGTCGGGACGGCAGCCCGGCACGGTCCAGACCGCGAGTCCGGGAGCGCCGGCCGCACCGCCGACGGGCAACAGCCACGGGCGCTCGGGTCGGCCCTGTCCCAGGGGCGCCGACAGCGAACCCGCCGAGAGCAGCCAGGCGATGGGGCGCAGCGCGGCGCCGAGCCGACGGCAGTCGAGGGTGACGTCGAGGAGCCACTGCTCGATCGCGGCGGCCGGATCGGTGAGCAGGACGTCGAGGGCCAGGCGGGCGCGGACCGTGGGCTCGGGGGTGAGGGCGGCAGTCGCGTCGCCCCACCCGACGAGGTCCGCGAGCGCGGTGAGGACGTCGCTGCCCAGGCGGCGGAGCAGGTTCCCGATGACGGGCTCGAGGGCAGCCCAGTCCGGCGCCCAGTCGGGGTCCCAGTTGCCGCGGGCATCAAGGCGCGGCAGCGGGATCGGGAGGAGGTCCGAAGCACCGGCACCCGCGGCCCCCACACCGCCGACGAGAGCCCCGACCGACGGGACGCGAAGCGCGATGCCGGCACCGTTCGGCGCGACGCGCACACCCGAGCGAGGCGACCAGGTGAAGTCGACCCCGAGCCTTGGCGCCTCGATCGCGAGGCCACCGCCGAGGGCGAATACGGCCGGGTCGGCGCCGCGCGGACCGATGCCGGCGCGGCCGACGACGCTGTCGAGGAAGGTCGTCGCCCCGCTCGAGAGGTCGACGGTGAGGAGCGAGAGCCGGGCCGAGGCGTCAACTCGCAGGTCGTCGAGGAGGTCGAGGTCGGCCACTGCCGAGATGGCCAGGCGCAACGTGTTGTCCTCGCGCCAGAAGTCGAGGCCAACGGTGTCGTCGTCGCCGAGAACGATGCGCCACGGGTCGCTGTCGATGCCGGTTCCGGGGATGACCGGCCCACCACCGCCACCCACCGCGCCGAGCAGCAGCTGACGCAACGCCGCGAGCGCCTCGGTCATCGCGGTCTGGTCGCCGCTGACGTCGAGCCAGTAGTCGCGCATCGTCGCCACGGGGTCTCGGACGATGTCGAGGATGCCCGGGCTGGCCACTGCGCCGGGCGGGTCGACGCCGAGCAGGATCTTGAGGAGCGCGCCAGCATCGCCGAGTCCGTCGAGTGCGTCCGACAGCACGCCATCGAGGACGTCGTCGGCTGCATCGATCGCGGCATCGGGGCTCGAGAGGTCGACCATCGTGCGGACGGCCTGACCCGGCACCCCCACCTCGTGGAGCGTGAGGACGAACGCCGGTCGCCGGGCTTCGTCGAGGCGGATCCCGACATGGACCGACGCGAGCCGGAAGTCCGCCGTCGTCCCCGCGAACAACCGCGTCCCACCGGCGTCCAACCCGAAGACGGCTTCGGCCCGCAGCGCCGGGGTCGCCGTCGCCGAGCCAGTCCCCGTGTCGGCGCACAACAGGTCGACGTGAGCCCGAGCCTCCGCCCCCGACCGGGTCCCATAGGCCAGTTCCACCCACGGCGTGAGCGTCGGGTGTCCACCCGTCCCAGCCGCGACGGCGAGCCCCACCAAAACGGTGCACGGCCCCACCGTGATCGACACGGCGTTCCGGTCCGCGTTGGGCGCGCCGCCGGTGAGGGTCGCGACCTCGCCCAGCCACGCGGTGAGCGAGGCCGGGTGCTCGAGGATGTCCTCGACCCATTCGACCAGCGCCGGGAGCCCGCGCTCGATGATGTCGTGCAGCGGCAGCGCGGGCAGGTTGGTCACCCCGTCGCGCAGGCCGAACATCCCCGCGAGGGCGCGCACCTTGGCCAGCGCCACGTCGGTCGTCGAGAGGGCAGCAACCTGGGCGCGCACCAGTCCGACGATGAACTCGATGAGGTCCGTCCCCACTGTGGCGAGGTCGTCGAGGGTCAGCGTCCGGGTCGTCGGCGCCGTCGCCCCCGGGAGCTGGAGGTCGATGAGCGAGAGGCTGAACGCGACGGGTTCGGGTCCAGTGGGAATCCCCACCGACACCGACATCCCGCGCAGGAACGCCTCGCCGGCCACGGGCGCCGCGTCGGTGAACGTCGCCTCGACCTCGACCCCGATCCGTCCGCCTTCACGGCCGAGCAGCAACCACGACGGGTTGGGTCCGTCGGTGGGACGGGAGTCGGTGCCTCGGGCGACGTGGGCGATGGGGACATGGAGCCGGGTCGTCACCTTGGGTGAGACCCGGTTGAGTGGATCGGCACCGCTGCCAGTGCTGTGCTCCACCCCCACTCCGATGCGCACAGTCCCGGCGGAAGCCGACCCGGTCGGCTCGAGAACGGCATACACAGTGACAGCCGGATCGTCGTTCGCGAACAGCGGAACCCACCGGGCACTGTCGTCGTCGTGACCGGTCGGCGGTCCGAGCGTCGAGTCGACGAACTCGGTGAGCGCGTTCCGCTGGTCGTCGTCGGACAGGATCGTGGCGAAGCCGTTGGCGTTCGAGTGCTCGCTGCCGGTGCCGCCGACTGGGTCGCCAAACCAGTCCGGGTTGTTGTCCCCACTCGCTCCGCGGGTCAGCCCGATGGCGCGCGTCAGTGCCCCAAATGCCCCGAGATCGTCCTCACCGAACGACATCGCGGATCACCCCCTCATGGCCGCCGTTCGTGACATGGGTTGGATCAGGAGCACTCCCTCGGCCGCGGCGATTCCGCCGGGGATGAGGGCGCGCGATTGGGTGTCGCGGCCGAGCTGCGCGCACGTGCGGCGTGCCAGCTCGACGAGCGATTCCCAGGCGAAGGCGGTGATCGCGTCCGACCACAGGTCGACGACGATCGGTGGCCCGTCGGGCTTGGTGAAGGTCGACATCACGAGTCCGGTCGGGGCGTCGATGGTGCCGACCGCGAACGGCACCGACACCTCGGCGGGCTTATCGAGCTGGTCGCAGCTCACGGTGACGCTCATGGTGACCAGGCCCTCGGCACAGGCGATTGCGGTCGCCGCCGTGTTCACCTCGAGCTCGCTCGCGCCCTGTTGCCAGACGAGGACGGGCGTGGTGTCACGTGGGAGGTCAGCGACGAGGCGGACGACGTCACCGAGCAGCTTCTGGGCGTCACGCGTCGGGATGCGCAGCAGGTCCTTGGTGGGTTTCCCGATGGGGACGCGGCGCTCGAGCGGGGTGAACCATTTAGCCTTGTCTAGAGTGGTGCGCAGTCGTGGGAGATCGGCGTTGTCGACCAGCGGTGCCGACACCCCGAGTTGCGCCTTGCCTGCCATAACGGACCTCCGGAGAAGGAGAAACCGGACGTCCGAGTCGTGAAACCGGAGCGGAGGTCGACAAACTCGACACGCGGTGGAACCGGCTATGGCATCCATACCTATCAGAGCAGTATGTGACGTGGCCCACAAGGCGTCTGGTGACTATTCATGGCGCTCGCGGAGCTGCAGGAGCGGCTCGGCTACAGCAGCGTGAATGCCGCACTGCGGTCACAGCACGCCGCGCGCGGCCGAGACGAGGAGATCGCGGCCGCGTTGTCCGCGATGGCGGGAGGCTCCGGCCTCGAGTTGGACTCGAGTTGAAAAACACTCACATCCGCTGGTAGTGCGCGGGCCGAGCTACTTTGGCACAGCCAGGTTCAAACAGCCTCTACGTGCAATGTGTCGCGCTCACGGTTGTGCAGTCCCTCCTGCATCTCGACAGTAGCCAACTCCGCCGGGCTGGAGCCGGCATCGGAACCGCGTGGCCGATCTCGCGCGGCCAGGTCACCCATAGGCGGTGACGGCGGTGCTCACTAGCGGTCCTACTGTGCGAAGGGCGGCACCTCCTGCCGCGACGACGAGGGAGCGCCCATGCCTGACCTGGTGACGTACGCGGACGGGGACTCGTTTCCCGGTGTGATCGGCCGCACGACGATGGAGTCGAGCCCGGCGTGGCCAACACCACCGAAGGCTCGGGAGGGCGCGCCCAACGTGCTGGTCTTCGTCCTGGATGACGTCGGGTTCGGCCAGCTGTCGAGTTTCGGTGGTCTGGTCGAGACGCCGGTGCTTGATGGAGTGGCGGCCAGGGGTCTTCGGTACACGAACATGCACACCACGGCGTTGTGCTCTCCGTCGCGAGGAGCGATCCTGACCGGGCGGAACCATCACTCGATCGGCTTGGCGACGGTGGCGGAGACGTCGAGCGGCTTCCCGGGTTACAACGCGATCCTGCCTTTCGACAAGGGCATGCTCGGCGACATGTTGCTGCCCCACGGCTACAACACCTTCATGGTCGGCAAGTGGCACCTGACCCCACCGGAGCACGAGACCCCAGCCGGGCCCTACGACCGGTGGCCGTTGGCCCGCGGGTTCGAGCGCTACTACGGGTTCCTGGGTGGGGACACCAACCAGTGGTATCCCGAGCTGGTCTACGACAACCACTACATCGATGCGCCAAGCACCCCTGAGGAGGGTTACCACCTCAGTATCGATCTGGGCCGACAAGGCGATCGAGTTCATCAAGGACGCCCACGTCAACGCACCGGACAAGCCGTTCTACCTGCACTACTGCACTGGTGCCGGGCATGCACCCCACCATGTGCCCAAGGAGTGGGCCGACCGCTACGCGGGGAAGTTCGACGGCGGCTGGGACGAGTACCGCACGGTGGTCCACCAGCGTCAGCTCGACATGGGCATCCTGCCGCCTGGCACCGCCCTGTCCGACCCCGACCCCGACTTTCCCCGGTGGGAGGCCCTGAGCCCGGACCAGCAGCGCCTGTATGCCCGGATGATGGAGGTCTTCGCCGGCTTCCTCAGCTTCACCGACCACCACTTCGGTCGGGTCCTGGACTTCCTCGAGGAGATCGGCGAGCTCGACAACACCATGATCATGGTGGTCTCGGACAACGGCGCCAGCGCCGAAGGTGGACCGTTGGGCTCCGTGAACGAGATGTTCTTCTTCAACAACGTCGCCGAGACGCTGGAGGAGAACCTGGCCCAGCTCGACGACCTCGGTGGCCCCACGGTGTTCAACCACTACCCGTGGGGGTGGACCAACGCGGGCAACACCCCGTTCCGGCGGTGGAAGCGCGAGACATACCGAGGTGGGGTCAGCGACCCCTGCATCGTGTCGTGGCCGAAGAAGATCACCTCGCACGGCGAGACCCGAACCCAGTACGCACACGTCATCGACATGGTCCCCACCATCCTCGACGCCCTGGACATCGACGCCCCGAAGGCCATCCGCGGCGTGGTCCAGGCTCCGATCGAAGGGGTGAGCTTCGCGCACACCTTCGAAGCCGGCGACGCAGCCTCCAAGCACCACACCCAGTACTTCGAGATGTTCGGCCACCGGTCCATCTACCACGACGGTTGGCGCGCGGTCTGTCCATGGCCCGGTCCCAACTTCACCGAGGCGGCCAAGAAGGGCAGGGCGTTCAGCAGCCCGCTGTCGCCCGAGGTGCTGGCCGACATCGAAGCCAACGACTGGGAGCTCTACGACCTCACAACCGACGCGGCCGAGACCCACGACGTCGCGGCCGAGCACCGTGACCGGCTGATCGAGATGGTGGGCCGCTGGTGGGCCGAGGCTGGTAAGTACGGCGTGATGCCCCTGGACGGCGACGTCCGCGCGCGCCTTGCTCTGGAGCGTCCGACGATCGCCGCTCCGCGGGACTCGACGACGTTCTACCCCAATGGGTCGCCGGTGCCGTTCGCGGCCGCGCCCAAGCTCTACAACCGCCCCTACAGCATCACCGCACACGTGGTGGTCCCCGAGGGTGGCGCCGAGGGTGTGCTGATCGCGCAAGGCGGTAGCACCGGCGGGTACGCCTTCTTCGCCAAGGACCAGAGGTTGCACTTCGTGCACAACTACCTCGGCCGTGACGTGTTCACGGTGACCTCCAACGCCAAGATCCCGAGTGGGGAGATCGTGCTTCGCTACGAGTTCGAGCCCACCGGAGAACCCGACTTCGCCGTCGGCAAGGGGTGCCCGGCACGAGGGCAGCTCTACATCGACGACACACTGGTCGGCGAGGTCGACATGCCTCACACCGTTCCCATCATCTTCGGCACCGAGGGGCTGACCTGTGGGCGGGACGGCGGAAGCCGTGTCGCACCCGACGCCTACAGCGACGACTTCGCGTTCACCGGAACACTCAAGTCGGTCACCATCGACACCAGCGGAGAGCTCATCCCCGACACCGAGAACGACATCCGCATCGCCATGGCGCGCCAGTAACCATCGAACCGGCGAGCGGAGTGTGTTCGTGGTGGCCGAGGCAGGGCCGCGTGGCCTGCATTGAAGAAGGGATTTGAGGGTCTTCCGGCATGAATGTGGGTGATCCGATGGGATGAGCAGGGGTTTGTGGTTGTAGTGGAAGGGTTTCGGGCTTGGCGGGCAGGGCGCTCATTCGTGCTCGTTTCCCGGGGCGTCTGCCGGGGGTGGTCGGTGAGGCCTTCGCAAGTGCCATCGACGTGACTCGCACGGGTGGTGCCTAGGTTCGGGGTTGCGAAGCCAACCGAGCCCAGGAGACCGATCCCGTGCGAGCCACCACTGTATTCAAGCGCTTG